>JAHQVU010000067.1 GCA_019634145.1 Micavibrio sp.
AAAACACCTAACGCTCCCACGTTACCACCTCACCCGTTGGTAGGATTTTCTTATCCTCGCTGCGTTTATAGACGTAAATCCCCAGCACCGATAACCCCACGCCCCAAATCGCGCTTAAGCTCCCCATCGCGCTCATGATGCCGCCCGCTTTATCGGGCTGAAAAACGATGATATAGGCAATCGCCAGCATCTGCGCCGCCCACGTTATCGCCATTAAATAGCCAAAGGTCGGGCGCATACGGCGCACGAATTTATCCTCACTGACGATTTCCGCCCGCAGCGATTGGTTCACTTGCGCGATATTTTCCTTTGTCTGTTCGGCCTCCATTTTCGCCAGCGTTTCAAGGTGGCGGTGGGCTTCGGCGACCTCGTTCGCGCTAATTCCGCCCGCTTTTATCGCGGCGCCGACATCCTCCAACGCCTGTCCTGCCAGCTTTGCCTTATCGCTCTCCATATCCCCCAGCGCCTTACCAAGCACCCCCACCAGCGCTGGCAGGCCGATTTTAGCGATTAATGTTTCGATCATAATATTTCCTTTTTGTTTTTACAGGCTTCGCCCGCCTCGCACTTGCTCGGTACAATTTTTGAAATGTGATTTCAAAAATCACTGTCCCGTCATTGCGAGGAGCTGGCGACGAAGCACCCCACCTACAGCAGACGATAGAACAAATGCCGCCCGATTGTGCACAGCGGCACTTCACGCTTCGCCCAATATGGCCTGATGCTGTCGGTATGATAATGCGTTGCACCGCCCGTCGGATCAGGGATCGCGCCCAATATCACGCGCCTTGAAATGCGTTTGGCTGTGGCGAAATATATGTCCTTCTCATCGATATAGGTCAGCTTTTGATAATTCGGATCAGAACGATTCCAGCAGCTGAACTGATAGGGTTTTTGACACACGCTTATAATGTCGCTACCCCACCAATATTTTCCGCCCCGCTCTTCGGCCACCTTAACACGGTTCAAGATCACATGAGCGACTGCTTCCATGCCGCTATGCCCCTCGCCGCGCGCCTCGCCCCACAATGTACGCGCCAGCGTGTCGATCTCCAGGTCTCGGTAAAATATTTCTGCGTCCTTATTTTCAGGCACGGCTTTCCCCCCGACGGGGGTGAGTGTCGGTTTTTTCATTGTTATGTCCTTTTTTGATTATGCTCGGCTGTTGCCCGCTTCGCACGCAAAGCAAACCATCGGTTTGTTTGCCCTAATAAATAACGAACAACATCTTTGATGTTGCTTCGTGTCGCATCGGTACAATTTTCCAAGCGTCGCTTCTAAAATCACTGTTTTTTGTAAATATGCTTTCGCGCTAATCCGCTTTATGCGCCATTTCCGCGGCTTTGAGCGCGGTTTTGTCCAACTTCGCCTCGATCCTTAAGAGATGCGAGACGATCCGCATTTCCAGCTCTTTCAGCTCCCCTTGCGAGGCATAGGTTTTAGCAACCTCCAGCTTAAAGGCACCAAGCCCTTCCCTGAATTGCTCGCACCGCCGATCGAGCAGGCTTTGCAGCGCGTCAATTTCTGCCACATTCTCTCCTCGCGTGCGCCAGATCAGCAGTAACAGCCCCGCCATCGCAGGCAAATTAAAAACGCCGACCCACCATAGGGGGTCAAATTCTAAACCATTCATTTTTCTATCCTTTCGTATTAAGTTTTCACGTCCTTTGTTCAAAAATTATTTCCATTTTTTACGGAACCGATGCACCGCTCACCCTTAGGTTTGGTTAATCACAGAGTTTTAAAACCGCAGCGCAACACATGTAAAGTTTGCGCCCATACTTTAGATTATGTAAAAATAAACTATGGGACTTGATATGTTTACATTTCAAAATCGACCTTCGCTTTATGAGCAACTCCGGCGGCCGTCCAGCGATAGCGGCCGCGAGGGTGACAAATCTTGCTCTGAGAAGGCAGGCGAAGCAACGCCCCCGCAACCGCATCCAGCGCGTCATCTCGACCCTTAAAGTGTCCGTCAGGGCGCCATTCACGCACCTCCATTATAAAGGGCGTCTTCTTAATTCGCTCATGCACGCTCAGGCGGCTCGCGGTCAGCACCGCATCAAAAGCGTTCAAAATCCGCCGCTCCTTGCTCTCTGATTGATTGAATTCAACGACATTGGTCAAGGTTTTGGCCTTTTGCATTTCCTGTCGCAATATTCCGGGCAAGAACTTACCGATCCCGTTACTTTCGACAATAATCGTAGGGATTTTCAGCTCCTTACATAAATTCGCGACAATCGCACATTGGCGCTCGGCCTCATTATGCCCCTTGGTTTCTTGCGTTTTGATATATTCCAGATGGTGCAGATAGAGCGCACCATCCGCGTCTTCATACACCACTGCAACCACGCTGTGATCGCCTGTAATCGTGCCGAATGCCGGGTCCCAGTAAACGCTGACTTTTTCCAGCTTTTTACCGCCCAAAAACATCGTATTAATCTCGCGCACATGGTCTATTTCCCCTTCATAGAATTTAAGCAAATCTGTGTTCAAGCGCCCTTCATTGATGTTTACAGGCTTAAGAAGCATCTGGCTGGTGAAGCGGTTATTCCCGGTGGTCAGGCGCAGAATCTCCGCATCTTCTTCCGTGATCCGCTCGGGCCAATTGCTCCGACCATCATCATCGAGAAGCGGCACTTCGATGCGCTCAAACCCTTCCAAAAAAGCGCGCTCCTCGCCGATCTCCTCCCGCGCTTCCTGTGCGTAGATCGTATAAAACGTATGCGGTGTGCCGACATAAAGCTGGCTCGCGCCGGCGGCCATGACATAGTTCATCTCAGCCAGGCGCTCACGCAAAGACTCACGTTTATCTGCGCTGTCACTCGTGTTTGGCACCTCCACATCATCGCAAATGATAAAATCGGCGCGGCTCCCCGTTATATTGCTCGTAATCCCGCGCGCCAGCATGGACGGGTCGCGCAACTCCTGATCGCGGCGAACGGTAAAGCAATCCATGCCCCACTGATCGCGCTTTTCGGGTTTAAGCTCTGCACAATTCGGGTGGCGTTCGATGATGCGTTTCACATTACGCACCATTTTCTTGGCCAGCGCGCCTTCGGCGGCCAGCACTAAAATCCGCAAATTCGGGTTTTGATAAAGCAGCCACGCGCAAAAAACCCCCGTGATCGTGCTTTTGCCCGCGCTCCGAAAGGCCATCATCAGCAGCCTTTTATCTCCCGCCTCCCATCTGCGCTCCAGCCACCTTGCCATTTTGAGGTGAATTTGGGGGGTGTCCTGGCGCATTTCCGTGTTCCAGTTTTGCAAAAAATCTGTGAAACGCGCCTTGGACGCAATATCTAAATTACCCATATTTTCTCCATATTTTTAAAAGCACCGAACAATCGGCGGGCCATGCAAAGCAAATCGCAAATTTGTTTGCGTCCAAAGACACGCACAAATTTTTCAAATTTTCTTCGTCGCGGTTTTCGGGGTATAAAAAAACCCGCCGAGTTTGGCGGGTTTTAATAATTTGATCAATTTGGGTTTAACTGGCTATTCGCCAATCTCCTTCTACATCTTCAAACTTTCTCTTTTTAGCGTGTTCACGCTCATCAAGCTCTGCAAGATGCTCGCATATTTTGGCAATATCCGAATGCCCCTCTAGCTTTTCCAGATAATAGTGCCGAATTAGCTTTTCCGCAGGACCAGGAATACCGTCCTTGCTTTGCCCCTTCTCCCACCGCGCAATAGTCTGAGCATCCACACCCATGAGCGCACCGAGATTTTTTTGCGAAAGCTCTATCTGCACCCTCAAAAACTTAAATTCCTGAGGTTTTATTTTACTTGCACCTTTCGCAATAGAGCACCCAATAGCCTTATGTAGGTCATCAGCATTATCAATTGATATGCCTTTCCCATACTTGTTTTTATGTTCTTTAAATCCGTTGACCAGCCATATATTGTCTAGTCCACTTTCTGTGTAGTGATACATTTTCATAGCAAGCCTCCTTTAAAATACTGTAATAATAACCAGCTTAGTTTCCTCATCAATGGCAACAGTTACGGTCACATCCGACCCCGCTACCACCCTCGTCAAATTACATTTCCAATCTCCTTGCACACTTTTGTGCGACGGCTCAGAAACACTTCCTTACCTCAGGCAACAAAGCACTTGCGGAAATGTTATTTTCCGTACCAGCATTTTTTCTTTTGAATGATCTGTAAGAACGATATTACTAGTATCCTTGCTCAGCTTTCGAATAAGCTTTAAAAAATCACCCGAAGAAAAACGTTTTTGAAAAGGAATAACATCTGCCATTGCCTATCAATATGATAGGTTCATCATACCGCGTCAAGAGTTAACATTGAGTTAATAACTATCAATTTGATAGATAAACCTATTAGCACAACGTTCATAAAACTATTTAGTTCTATATTTTCCTCCATAAAAAAAACCCGCCGATCCGTTGAGGGGTGGGCGGGGTGTCTGTGTTTACATCTATTTTACATTATCGGCGGGGGCAGCAGTGGGTCATGGCCGTAGATACGCACTTTTACGGCGCGTTCTTTGGCTTGACCATGAAGAGTACCCTCGATCAAATCCTCGTATATCCCCCGTTCAACAAGCAATTCTTTTAGGGCTATCGCGCCAATACTTTCGACGAACACACCGGCCAATACTGTCATATTATCCATATGTTCGAACATTGCCCTGGGTATATGTTAATCCCATTTATATGCCAAAAAATAGAGGCGAGTGACTAGAACTTACTGACGATATACCACTGGCTGCCGTTGCTCACGACCGTGATGGCGTTATATTGCGCGCTTAAGGGCTGGGCATATCCATCGGGGCCGCTTCCGCCTTGCTCGCTGACCGTAATCGTATTGGCGCTGACATCGGTTTTTTTAATCGTCACCGTCCGCCCCACCGCTTCGGGTGCGTTGGCGGGCGGCAATCTTGCGGTCATCGCCCCGCCAAAGCTCGAGAGCAAATATACATCGGTTGCCATATCGATATCATATGTTCCACTGCCATCGAAATAGCGCGTATTGCCGGGGCTACGGTTCGAGGCAATCACGAACCATTCCGCGCCGTTCGAGATCATTGCAACATAGTCATTTTCCACACCTAAATAATAGCTGCGCCCATCGGGGCCATTGCCATCTGTTTCCCCAACCGTTACAATATTGGCCGAACTATCCGTTTTCTTGACGATCATCAGCGCCCCGACCGCAGCCGAGGCGTTTGGTAAATTCGCGGTTAATACGCCGCCAAAACTGGACACAAGGTGCACTGAGTGCGATGTGTCCAGCGATACGCTACCACTTGTATCTAAATACTCCGTATCAAATCTATGCAGTGTTGAGGTCATATCGACGCATTTGCTCGCTTGCATGAAATTCTTGTGCGGAAATCCTGCATTTAGCGCGGTGTACGCACCGCCCGATAAATCCCAGATCGCAGCGCCATTGCTGACCGAAAGCAGATTGTGTATGCTCGTGCCGATTGATCCCGCCTCCAACTTCACATTCGGCACTTCGTTAAAGCTCTCGGCATAGGGGTTGATCAGCAGAGTTTCCCCGGCCCCCGCGCCGATGATAAAACAGCCCTGCCCGCTGCCGTCGATATTGGCTTCACAATCGATGAAGGCATTATTGTAACGCCCCGATTCGATATAAAACCCAGCATTTCCAATGGATGCGCCGTGGCTGTAGGCGCGGCAGCTATAGAATTTATTCGCATTCGGCGTATCACCCGCGCCGCTTTTGGTCAGGTGAAAACCGTTCACCGCTGGCTGCTCAACCAGCACGCGGGTGAATGTGTTCCAATAGCATGGCTTGTTGGTATCATTATACCCATCCAGCATCACGCCCGTATTGGGCGCTAATATCGTGATATCGGTGACAGCGGTTTGCACAACGGGGCGGATCAGGCCATAGAGCTTAATGCCGACATCCCCGCCCTCAATTTTAAAATTCGACAGAGCCGCATAATCACCAACCACCTCAATTGCGTTAAAGCCATTACCTTGACATTTCAATGCGCTAGCACTTCCAGCTCCAGTGACACTTTGGCCCGCATTCACACGGATCGTGCCCGTAATCAGGTACTCACCCGCCGGGATATAAACCGCATCATGCGCCGCCAATGCGCTCAAAATCGCGTTCGTATCGTCCGTCAAACCATCACCAACCGCGCCGAAATCCTTGATCGAGATCATATCAGAGAGCTTTTCAGAGCTGCTTCGCGTCACCGCCCCGGTCCCATATGCCGTAAAATCAGGCGTGGCCATAGATCCTGCAAGGCCCACCGCAATCGGGTTACCGCTGCCATCAAAGCCCAGCGCCTTATTCTTGCGCTGATCACGGCTCGGCAGCGTGGTCTCGGATGGCGCTTCATGGTCGCCATATTTGAGCATTAGATCATTTTCGCGACTAACCTGTTGCAGCCCTGCAATCATATAATCAAGCTCGGTATTAATACTCGCTGCGCTGAAATCCCCGCCTTCCAAAAAGTCGCTGAGGCGCTCAATCGGCAGCTCCCGCGAAAGGGTGATGATGCTGGCATCGGCTGGCGCAGCATCAAAGCTCACATTCCCGCCCGCGGTTTCACCTGCCCCCGTAATCGCGTATCCGCTATTTTGCCGCGCGCCATTGATATAAACGGCCAAATCCTCAGATGCGAAGATCGGGAAGTTAAAGCTGTATTCACTTTGCATGCCATTGGCAACATAGCGCACAATCGGCGCAATATCGGGCATTTTGATGTGCTCGGTCATCAATTTTTCTCCTTATTAAAAAAGCGCCGAACGGTCGGCGAGCCGCAGTCGCGGCTTATTAAAATTTTGTGATTATCTTCGATACTCGCCACTCACTTTCATCCCGAGGACGCGCAACAACGAGGAATCTCATCGCCTTTAAAATGAGATCCCTCGACCATACTCGGGATGACGGTGAAATTAAGGCAATAAAAAAACCCGCCATCTTTTCAGGGGGCGGGCGTTATTATGATTTCTATTTCCACTATTGGTAATGCAGGTCTGGCGACCAGAGCGCTTTTAGGATCGTCCGCCCGCAAAGGGTTTTCCACTGCCAAATGCAAGATTTCTTGCGCACTCCCCTTTTCCAGAGCTAAGCGGTAGCCACTCTCGCAATTTCCGTTCTCATAATTAAACAGACACTCACCCCGCCAAAGAAAATCGAGTATAAAATCATCATTTTCAGGCGTCATGGCTATATCGAGATAAAAATCCCTATCGCCACCCAAGCGGTATGCGGGAACAATAGGCAGCGTCAAATAGCATGTATTTTTAGCATCACTGTTGCATGTCGCCATATTGGACATTTCACTTGCCCCGACCTGCCTTGCTTTTACTTCAAATGTGCTGGCAAATCCCCCACTGGGGTAGAGCCAAATGCAAAGAGCCATGAAGCATATTTTAAGCATTTTGCATTTCATAATTAAATACCCCTATCCTTTTTTGGTGGCAATTCCCAAGGCCCCCTATCGTTACCATATACAGGAAGCTCCATACCTTTATCAATACCCGGGTTTGGTCGGTACACAGGCGGCATTGGCACGCCGTTATTTTCTGGGTCAGGGGCATTTGGATCATAATTCCAGGCAACAAAAAACCCGCCTTAAGGGGCGGGCTAGCAAACCTAAAAATTAGATCTTTTCTTCGATTCCAGCGTCTTTTAATATTCGGTTAGCTGTGTGCTTGGATTTTCCACCCACATCAACACTAACATGCTTCCCAACCAATGGGCTAAACCAATACTCATGATCACCTTTACCTTGCCGTGCAAAATAACAACCATGTTTTTTCAGTATTTTGATTAAATCGCGATAATACCCTTTAGCCACAAGCCGTTTCCTGATAGGGGACTACGAATGATCGAGGATCAAATAAGAAACTATCTTGCGAAATATCCTCTTTAATACCATTCAATTCCAGTAATTCAGGCGCTATCATTTTAACTTTTTCAATGAGCTTTGGAAAAGTATCTGCTTCGGTATTCAACCCATAAATATCATCACTATGGGCAATAAATACCTTAGCCTCATTATCCCACTCAATTGCAATTCTAAATGTTTTTGGTCTCATACCGTACATTATATAGCTCATACTCTTAAGGAATCACTAACAAAACGCCGATCTAGCGATTTTGCTGGCACAAAGTATACTTAGTGAACACGCGAAATATGGCGCACGAACCGTGCGAGGTCAAGATGATTCTATTATAATTCGCCTCAATTTACTAGCTCCGCCTACAATAACACTAAAACAAATCCCTCAATCCAGTGATTTGCTTATCAAGCTTCTGCCGCTGCGCGAGTTGTGTGCGTTGGAGGACGTTGATCGAGGCGCGGTTGCCGAGGTCTTGCTCTAATGCAGCGCTTTTTAGCCCATCAAGTTTGGCGCGCGTTTGCGCCTCATCCTCGCTTTCATCGAACAGCCCCAGCAAAATCGCCTGCGCCGAGCCATTGGCGGAGGATATCCCCTGCCCGCCAAAGCTGGCTTTTTGTCTGGCCACGGCGCGTTTAAGGGCACGTTTGCGATCCTCTTCGCTTGACGCCGCTTCCAGCGCCATTTTCTCGCGCGCTATCGCCGTATCAGCGGCGGCCTTTTTCATCTCAAGCGCTTGGCGCTCTTGCAACTGCCGCAGCGCCAGATCACCGCTATCAGCGCTGCTGCCGCTTAAGGTTTGCACCGTGCTGACAATCGTGTTGAGTGTGCCGAGCGTGCCGGCAATCGATGTTAGCCCTGTGGCTATCGGGGTCATTCCGCCCATGATATTTTCTCCTTTTAAGTTTTAAAATACTCGGCTTTCGCCTGCGCCCGATGCAAAGCAAATCGTAGATTTGTTTGCTGCTTAAATTTAACGAACAACATCTTTGATGTTGCTTCGCGCTCGTTACAATTTTTAAAGCGATGCTTTAAAAATCACTGTTCACCACAAAATGCGCTTATCAATCATTCACTTTAATCTGTGTGGTCACGCTGAGCAGTGTAAAGCCCAGCGGGTCAGGTTGCTCGATGCGCCAGAGGGGCTGCGTGGCGTCTGCTGCCCAGCCTAGCGCTCTTACCTTAATATCGCCGCTCACGCTTGGCGGGGGTGCGTCTAGTACTGCATCCTCACCCAGTTGCCTAAGCGGTATATCGCGAAGTCCGCGCCCAACATCAAGCTTTAAGCTCTGCGTGTCTTGCAGGCGGTAGATGCCCTCTACAAGGCGTACTTTTCGCCCGCCGCCCGCCGCCCGCCGCGCCTATCTCGCTCGGTGGCAGGGGCTCAACAATATGCGTGAAGCTCAGGCCGATTTGCACCTGAGATGCAGGCTCGGATAATGTCACCGCGCCGCTTATAACGGTCTGTGACGGCATTACCTGCCCATCCGCCAGTATCGCGACCTCTTCGCCTTCAAGGTGATCAAGGCCACTCCACACGCTTGCAGGGCTACCTGCCTCGCCTGATAATGCTGCGTCCACAAACAGGGTTTCATTAATTTTTTCAATAAAATAGGCGTCACCTCTAAGTATCAACACAAATACATCTCCACCAACTACCGCCACCGATTTAACCGCGCCAGCCGTGTTATGCAGCGTCCATGCGCTGACCGCTTCTGCCCTGAAAACCGTAAGCGCGGCAAATTGCCCATCCTCGCGCACCACAAACAGCAACCTGTGTTTCGGGTCATAATCCATATCCACCGGCGCTTCGATCATATGGCGCGAGAGCAGCGCCAAATCGCTGGATTGATAGGCTTGCTCTAAATCCGTATAAAGAAACTCCTGCAATTGCTGCTTATTGCGCGCGATAAACAGCGTTGCGCCATCGACCGTCACGGGGCGGATGTGGCGGTCAATGACAGATCCTACACGCGTTTGACGGCGGATTTGCACGCTTTGCGGAGTAAGCGGATCACCCGTCACCATCCATTCTGCGCCACTTGTGAAGACCTGCAAATGGCGGCCTGAGAATATGCCGCGAATGGCGTTAACCTGATCAGAGAGAATAGAAAACTCGATGGCTTCATCATCCAGCCCCTCGCCCAGATCAAAGTTAAACAGATCACCACTTTTAGACAGCCATAGGCGGTTGGGAAGATCTCGGCTACCGCCTATCACAAGGCGATCTTGGTGAAAAGCAACCGTGGCGGGATAGCCGCGAACCGCACTAAAGGCTTGCTCATACCAGTCAATGGTCGCGTCCGCGCTCGGCAAATCCTCAATCGTGGTGACGGTGACGACGGTGGCCGAGTCAAAATCCGTGATCTCGACTTCCGCGCCCGCAACGCGTAGCCTTGCACCCTCATGCGCCAGTGTGAACACATCCTCGCTGGCGGTGAGCGTAATGCTGCCGCTTGTGCCACTCGGCGTTAATGTGGCCTCAGAGCTTGCGAATTTATAATAAGGTTGATAGCTGACACCGCCATCGCTAAAGAAGCTCCACGCCGATAAATCCCACACACCAAGACCAGAGCGCGTCAGCTTTTGCGGTGGCAAATCGGGATGGGTGAGCAACAAAGTATCGGCGCTTTGCGTCCATGCCACTTGCGCTATTTGCGCCTCACTCCACGGCGCTAAAATCGTTTCCTCCAGCACGCCGCCTGCGTAAATATCGATTTGCGCATCGGTGAGCACCAGCAAATAAGTCTGCTCGGTGTTAAATTCAAACGCGATCAGCTTACCATCACCTGCCGCTTCATCAATATAGCCAAGGCCAGCCCTGCGGCTCACGCCCCCTGTGGGTTTGATGAACACATTACGAAGGCGCAGCGCCCCGTTTTCATAGGCGCGCAGATCCCCGCGCCCCAGCAGGTCGCTCGACACTTCACCCGCGGTGAAGGTCGTTTTTACATCTCTAATTCTCATGGTTTTTCCTTTTTAAATTATGCTCGGCTCACGCCTGCGCCCACCGCAGTCGCGGTGTTACAATTTTTTCCGCATAGCGTCGAAAATCACTGTTCCTTGGTTCATTGCTCTTGAGTGGCTGGACAAAACAAGGGCACTAATCTGCTTCTCCGCTGCTTATGCGTGCTTTTTATTTTCATAAATATAAAAATCTGCACGATCACCATGTCTAGGCTATCCCCGCACATCCACCAGTGGAAATCTTTCGATCGCGCTTGGTGTGTCGGATTGGGCGTCGATTTGGCGGGCGCGTTCATATTCGCGCTCGGCGAGCGCATGATGTGTTTCCGCCCTGCTCGTGCTTTCCGTCACGGGAATGGTAAATTCAGCCGAGAGTTTGGCAATTAGCGCCGCATCGAAATATGGCGGAAATTCACTCTCATCGGGCCGGAAGACATAGGTCAGAGTGACCTCCGCCGCGTTTGTATGCAGCTGCCCGCCTGCGATGCGGTATTTCAGGCCGCGCCCTCTGGCGCCGTTTCCAGCCGAGAGCGCGCGCAGGAAGTCATTTGGCAATGCGTAGGCATATTTAAAATCGGCGGTCGGCGTGCTTTCGAGCTGCGTCAATGCCACCTGCCCGGTCGCAAAGCCCCACGGATAGGCCGAGAGCAGTGCATCGCGCGTGGTATCATAGAGCGCCCCTGCAATTTCTGCCTCAGCGCTACCGTCTGAAAAACTGGTGATCGGGCTTGCGCCAATTCTGATAAGCGCACGCGCGCTCAATGCCACATCTGATAGTGCCATGGTTTAGTCTCCTTATATGTGTTTGGATCAAAAACAAACCGCCAAACGGGCGGGCGTAATAATGGTTATTTTTCGGCCTTACTAACAAAGCCCGAGGGGGTTGGGTGTTTTATCGGACGCGTCCTTCTTTTCCGTTTCCATCGCGTTTTTCTTCGGATTAAATGTGAACATCAACATTAAGCGCGGTATATCCAGCCTGCTCTCGATACTCACCGCCTGATGCACGAAAGGCTTAACAGCCGATTTAACATTCAAATCGCCATACGGCCCAAAGGCCATGGAAATTGCCGAACCGATCGGCACCTGAAAAGGCTGCGCATCCTCGTGTGCGTCATAAAAAATACTCGCCCCCGTAATGCTAGTCATAGTATTTGGGGTTACATCCTTATTGGCATAAAGTCTTGTCGATAAAGCCTGATGATTGAAGTTAATCAAAACCCTGCTTTTCCGTTTAAATTCCGCACTATTAAAACCTAAAAAATAATCATTGTGCGGCATCGTATCATCGCCGGTATTTTGCCAAATCAGCTTAAGCTTACCCAGGTTTTCAGCATCTGCTTGTTTAAATTTGTTTTCTGAAATGGCCGATAAGGCTTTGCGCTGTGCATACACATAATTATATTGCTCCAGTGCTGCGCCGCTTAGCCTTTCCTTCAAATTCCTCCATAGATCAAAGGGGAATTCCATCGACGTGCCGCCAAAATACTCCACCTTATAGTCATTGGCATAACTTATCCCTTCAATATATTCACTCATCGCCAATGCCAGCGCATCAAATGGCTCGGCGAGCGCGTTAAGGTGAATATTGCAATTTATCTGTTCATTAAAGCCGTCTTTCAGGCTTTTTAATTCAGGTACGATCCTGAAATTATCCTGACTTGCTTTAAGTATCATACACCCTCAATTTTTCTAATGTGCGCGCACTTATAAATAACAAGATCAGTTATGTCTATAAAAAGAGGCGGCCTTGCTTGAGGTTTACCAGACAAACAAGGCCACGCTCTAAGTGGTCGATAGGACAGCTTCGCTCACCCTTTAAGGCCGAGCGCCATTGATTACACAGATATGTGCGGCGCTCTGATTGCAATGTGCGCAATGAGAGGAGGAAGCCTTTTGGTATATATGCGTTCAAACGCCGCGCAGGCTTTCGCGGCATAAGCCGCGGACTGCGGTCGCAGTCTCCTTTATATAGAGACTTTAAGCATATGCGGTGATAGCAACCGTTCCCGCGCTCACCGAAGTAACCACATAGAACACAGTTGCGGGCGTGCCGTCAGTATCGACATTCGCAATCACCAAATCACCGACATTGACCATATCGGCGGCGGCATTGAAATAGCCTGTGCCCGTGATCGCATCATCGGTGGTGGTGTAATGCCAGAGTGTAAACGCATTGGCGTAGGCCAGAACGCTTAGGTTATTTGAGGAGTAAGACATTGTACTTTCCTTTCTTTACAAGCGTTTTTTAAGCATCAGGCGTTTCATCACAATTGATCGTGATCACACCTGCCTCATCGATCAGCCCTGCACCTTGTGACATCATGTTGTTCACGAAGTGCGCGGCGCGATCACCGTGCCATGACACATCGGTTGCAACATCGGATGCGCTTGCATGACCGACGGCTGTTTTGTGATACCAGAAGCATGAGCGGATATCGTTGCCATCAATCGGCAGGCCGCTATGCGGAATAAACACAGTGCCGAGGAACATCTTGGCTTGTGTGATGCTGGCAAATGGCAGCGCGTCATTACCGATATATTCGGCACTCACAAACTCATCGATCTGAAGCAATTCCGACCACTGCTTCCAGCCAACGATACAATAACGCTGACCATCATCTGGCACATCATTTTCGCCAAACAGCTCGAAGGCCTCGAGGATTTTGGCCTTGGTCATGCCGATGTTGTCGTCTGCGATCGTATATGTTGAAGCCTCTTCCAGCGCATCGATGATAAGCTCGTCAGTTTTACGCCCCAATGCGGATGCACCCGCCGCGGCAATGACTTGACGCTCATCGATATTGGTTTTCAGCTCATCCAAGCGGTCGATCCAATCACCAGCGTAATAATCCTGCAGCACAACTTCGATATTGGAGTGATCCAGATTCATCACCGGAACCATCCCGTGTGTGGATTTCGTACTGGCAGTGCCTGTGCCGATTTTTTGGAACACAGCGCTTGAGCCGTTCACGTTCGAGATTGTACGAACGGTGTTTCTGAGTTTCGAGCCCTGGCGCTGATACGCCATGTGGACCTCGGATTCGAATTGCTTGATAAAAGCCTGATCTATTGTCGTAGACATCTTTTCTTTTCCTTAATTTATTTGAGTTGATGAGCCGCACATCCCGCATTGGCGGCGGATAAATTATTCAGGTTGGCATCAAGCGATGGCCTGTATAGGTCGGGAAGTCTTTGCAGGCGCTGGAGCGATACAATCGCATTCCATCGTGATCTGCCTTTATTTTGGCGCAACTATGGCGTTGATAAACCCAATTATAGGTTATTATTCCTAGAGCGTCAAGCTTTTTATATTATTTTTGGATAAATAATTCGCACATCTCTTTTTTTTTGTATTTTCGCCATATTTTCGACATAATGCGTTCGTAAATTATAAAAAAATATGGGAGTTGGGGCCATGAGTATGAAATTCGGTACATTCTTAAATAACACAAACAGCTATAAAGACAGCGAGTATGGTGAATCCAAGCGCCGCTATTCACGCCGCGAAAATGACCGCTGCGTTGCTGTCATCAACAACCAACCTCACCCGATTTACAACTGGTCTGTTGGCGGCGTTCTCGTAAATGCCGATGATCGCCTGTATGCGGTTGATGAATCCGTCCCCGTTACTATGAAATTCAAAATCGGTAGCGAGGTTAAAGCTGTCGAGCAAACCGCGCGTGTTATCCGCCGCGCCGCCGGAAAGGTTGCCTTGCAATTCGTGCCGCGCGATACAAGCACCAATGGACAGATGCAGCATATTTTAAATGACTGCATCACTGACCAATTTGTTGAATCACAACTGGCATAGTTTTATATATCAATCAAAATCACCATCAGACGGGCCACCTGATCAGCCTGAATAATCACATCCGCTACTATCGTGAGAAAAACCATTATCATGATGATCTGCATGGCCATCACAGCCTTGAAGATGGATTTGATAAAGCTCATCTTTTTCTCCCCTGTATACTTCACTTAGTCGGAAATAGGGAAAGCAGTCAAGCTGCGATAGCCTGACTGCATTCACCGCCTTATTTGCCGTAGACGTTTTTAAAGCCCTCGGTGACTTTGGATACATAAGACGGGTCACGTTCTTTCCAATATCTCGGGTCACGCATCATGGATTGAAGGTCGTCAGCGCCGATTGCGCCCGGTTTTTGACCGCTGGCCTTTTTCAGACCTGGCTCACCCGATTTCATCATTCGGTGGAGTGCGAGAATCCCCTCATAAGAGCTGGAGAGATTATCCAACACATCAGCAGGCAGGTTCTTTTGCCCGAAAGAGAGAAGCTGGCGAGAGATTTCGCGCCACCGCTCTTCGCCGCCGAAATGGGCTACAAGGCGCTCAAGCTCGCGCTCGGCTTTCATATCATGGCTTAAATCCTTGACCATTGGCACCATTTTTTCGGCTGCTATGTCATAGACTTCTTGCACCTGATCCTGCGTCATGCCACGTGCATGTAGGCGAGCATTAATTTCAGGGTCGGCTTTGAAAAGACCGTGATCGCAGTTAATGCAGTACTCGTCGGCTGAATGCGGCGCCTTTGGTTGGCCCGACATTTTGCGCTCTAATTCTGCATAAGATTTAGCGAGTGCATCCAGGCGCACCGCGCCGTTTTCAGGGTTTTTGAATTTGTCCGGCACGCTTGCATTTTCTAACCCTTCAACGAGCAGGTTTGTGTGGTTTTCTTCTTGGATTTGTTCTTGGATTTTTTCAGTCATTATAATGTCTCCTTTTGAGTTTTTTATCGTTCAAACGCAACTAAGGCTTACGCGGAATAATCCGCGAGTCGCAGTCGCGGTTTCTAGGATTGGGTAGTGTCTTCAACCACAGGGCTGGCCTCGGTTAATTCGTTAGTCAGCGTGGCCAGAACATCTTCTTTCCGCACCAAATCACTTGGCACGCCCAGAGCTTCGGCGAGGAAACGCGCGGCGGCGGGCAGGTTGACCGCTGAGGATGCTTCCGGCCCCATCGCGATGACAGATGAAATCCAGCCCAACGTGTTTTGTACATTCCTCTGCCCCTGATCTCTTGCAAGCGGCGAGCGGTAATCGACTGCGACCAGCCTTCCATCAAGCTCGATATCCGGCACTTCACCGCGACGTTTCAAGATGTTAAAAGCCCTGCGGATCAATGGAGTCAAAAGCTCTGTTTGCAAGCGCCCATAGGTCGCGCCAAGCAGCAACGACATCTCTGCCGAGCGCTCCAGCACTTCGGTCGCACTCATCCGCGGCGCGCTTATCGGCGCCAGTTTGTCGGCCAATAAAGCATGCCGGATGCGCGATTGCAGGCTATCGAGCACCAGCTGCGAAACATCAAAACGCCCGGGCATCTCCAGGGGCTGCAAACCTTTGGAGCCGATGGCTTTGGGTATAATACTCCCCGGTGTCAGCTCTACGTTAGCGGGGTTAAGGACGCCATCATCATCAGCTTGCCAAATACCTGTCACGGCTATCGATGCGTTTTTGAGTATCAGCTCGACCACCTTATTGGCGGTTTTGATGTCTGGCAGCGCCTTCATTACGGGGCTGCGGCCATAAATTTCGCCCGGTGATTTCATCCAGCGGAACGAGATGATTGGCGAGCGGGCAAAGGTGCCGCTTGCTAGGGGAACGGGGTTTTTCGTATCCTCGACTAGCAGCGCATCATATTGATAAGTGCCGTTTTCAGGCAAGATGGCTTCGAGCACCTTAAATCGTGCTTGTACGTCTTTATGTCCTTTTCTTAAGATTTCTGGCGGCAGCACCGCTTCGGGATACCGCTCAAGCAGCTGTGCGAGGGTGAGCTCTATGGGACGGAAACCGCCGTTTAAATCACCGCCCTCGCCCTCTTCCAGCGCGATATCGGTCAGCGGAACAGCGGTAAATTTAAAGGCGCTGAAACCACCGATCTCAGCCTCTTCGAACAAAAGGCTCGCCGTGCCGCCTACGATTAGATCGAGGTAGCATTGGTGAATTTCCATGGCGAAGTTCGAGCGGTCGAAATGATCTTGTATCGTCTTACCTGCTTTTTCAAGCACAGGAGCGAGGCGCTCAGCCTCGGATGGCGAAAGATCAGGCCCTGGTTTCAGGCCGAACCATTGCGACCAAATCGGGGTTAAACTGCCAAGCATCGAGGATGCAAGGCGATCGACCGCGTCCATTGCGGTGGCATCGAAAATCTTTGCGCTCCGATCCGATCCACCTTGTGAAAAGCCGGAAAAATCTCCGCGTTGTGGTAGCGTGTAATCATAGCATTCCTGCCATAGCTTTTCCCAATTGCTGCGCGTTTGACCCGCAGCGTCATAGCGGCGCAAGAGTTCATGCGCGCGCAAGGGCGTGGCTGCGGACGTGTCCGCAACCCTTAAATTTTGTTTTGTCATTGTAATGTTCCTTATTCGCCTAAAAGTGTTTTGCGCTCAGAGCTTGGGGTGCTTAAGCCCACCAGGCCGCGCAAGGATGTGGTAACCGTTCCAAATGTGCCGCGATTACGGCGCAGCAAGTTTTCAGATCGAACCTCGCTCGCGGTTTTTTTACCCTCATCATCGCTATGGCTAGTGGGCGTGGGGGTAGTTGGTGTTGTCGGAACATAGACCACTTGGCTTGTGGGCATGCTCGGGACATTGGGGCGTGATGACATACTTCCCATTATTTTCTCCTTTTTTAAATTGTCATTGCGAGGAAGCGGTCAGGCTGACGCGGCAATCCAGCGATGTTAAAATCCGACATGGATTGCTTCGCTTCGCTCGCAATAACATCAGGTTTTTCCAAATATTTAAACAACTGCCATGGCGTGATGATAAAGCGGTCATGAATTCCTAGCGTACGTTTGACAGCCTCAACGCAAGTGAACAGCCCCCAAGGCGCGGATTTGAGCGGGCGGTTTATTTCCGCCTTTATAATCGTGTGCCCGCGATCCTCCATCCACAATGGAAGATTAAAGCCCGGCGGCAAATCATGCACCGTCACATCCATATAGCTCGAAAGCGGATCAAGGGTTAGCCAGCGCGTACCATCATTGATCAGTACTGCGCAATGGCGATAGCCCTTCTTCAAAATTTTCAGCCATGGCAGATCGGCTTGGGTGCTAAAGATCACGTATGCTTCGTATGTTTTTTCCATTTTTAAAATCCTCTCTTTTAAAATCGTTTAAATCAAAAATTCCTGAACCCATGATTTTTGGGACTGCTCACGGATAATCCCCTTTTTCACGAGTTTTGGTGTAATATGACCAAATGCTTCGTCCCATAATTTACGGGCATTTTTCTCCTTTACGCGGCGCGGATCAGGCGCCAGATAACGGCGACCGTAATAGCGCAGAACCAATAGATGCGGCTTCTTTAAAAGACGGTTGCGCACCAGCCCATCAATGACTTTGAGAATATCCAAAGGCTCGCACGGGCGGTTATATAATCCCTGCCCTGCAGCGAATCGTGCACCGTCATTTCGCGCACCGTAAGCGGCGATAAACCAGAACCAAGCCTCCTCTGCCGTATCAAATGGCTCGACATTAAGTTGTTCACAGGCTTTTTCAGTCTTTTTATCCGGCATAAGGCTCATGATCACTATCTCTCCTAATCGTTTATTTTCGGGAATTTAGATATAATTGTTCCCTTTATGTTCTCTTTATGCTACAAAGATTTTATAGAGTCAAGAAAAAAATAAGATTATTTTCCTATTTATTTTTGCGCGGCATAATGGGACTATCGTCCTAAGCTAGCAAGACTAAGGATTTGCGGCTAAAACGAGATACAGAAAACTTAAAAAAACATTTGGTAAAATATGCTTACACATCAGGAAATCTGGCAGGCTATCGATAGTTTAGCGAAAGAAAAAGGGTTATCAGCGTCAGGTCTGGCCAAACAAGCGGGGCTTGATCCGACTTCTTTCAATAAATCAAAACGCATTTCGCCGGACGGAAAACCCCGCTGGCCTTCAACAGAAAGTGTTGCGAAAATTCTGGCCGTTACCGAAACTACAATCAGTGAGTTTACGACTCTAATTAAGCCGCTCGGCGAAACTGTGACAGCTCTTGATAAAGCTGGTATGGCCGACCTTACCGCGAAAGCTTTGCTAGATACAAAATCCATCCTGTTTAACGCGAAAGAGCCCTACACCCTGAAATCAGGACGTAAAAGCCCAGTTTATATTGATTGCCGCCGCCTGATCTCGTTTGTGAAAGAGCGAGATGATCTTATGAATGCAGGAGCGCAACTTATCGCCAAGGAGATCGGTGCTGAAAATATAGATTATATGGCGGGCGGCGAAACAGCCGGGATTCCTTATGGCGCATTCCTGGCCGATCGCCTGCAAAAACCGATGATCTACGTTCGCAAAGAGCCCAAAGGCTATGGCCGCATGGCGCAGATTGAAGGACATATTGCCGAGGGTGCACGTACAAAAATTAAACCAAAAGCAATACTGATCGAAGATTTGCAAACAGATGGCGGCTCCAAACAAATATTTATCGATGCACTTCGTACAGCCGGGATGGAAGTTGAACATACTTTTGTCGTTTTCCATTACGGCATTTTCCCCACCAGCGAACAGAATATGAAAGATCTGGGCGTAACCTTACACGCACTTGCTACTTGGTGGGACGTTTTAAAGGTCGCGCGCGAGCAGGATTATTTCGATAAGGACACACTGGCATCTGTGGAATCATTTTTGAAATCGCCCGATAGCTGGGAGGGCTAATCCCTTATGAAACTTGCATTTTACGCGGGCAGAAAGCCGCGTGCCCAAAAAGCACTCGAAGAGCTTAAAAGCACGTATGGCGCGGTTGATCCTGAGGAAGCCGCCGCAATCGTCGTGCTGGGCGGTGATGGCACGATGCTGCGCGCCCTACACGAATTTGAAGATTATGCCGCACCTTTGTTCGGAATGAATCTCGGCACACTCGGGTTTTTACTCAATCATCATAATAAGGATGGATTGGTCGAGCGCATTCGCAAAGCTAAGCGCTTCTCAATCCACCCTTTGCAGATGAAGGCCACCGATCAGGATAATAAAACGCATGAGCTGGTCGCTTTTAACGAGGTTTCCTTGCTGCGCGAGACGCATAATTCTGCGAAAATCCAAATCAGCGTCAATGGCGTGATGCGGATCAAAGAGCTGGTATGTGACGGTGTTATGGTCTCAACCCCTGTTGGCTCCACAGCCTACAATTCTTCTGCCGGTGGGCATATATTACCGCTGAATTCGAATGTCTTATCGGTAACACCCATCTCACCGTTTCGTCCACGACGTTGGCCGGGGGCGTTGCTACATAATCAATCAAAGATTACATTCGATATCTTGAAATCTGTCGAACGCCCGGTCTCGGTTTCGGCGGATTCTAAAGAGGTGCGTAATATCGTTAAGGTTGATATTACCGAGGCACGCAAAATCACCAAAACCCTGCTTTACGATCCTGACAATCCGCTGGAAGAACGCATCTTTAAAGAACAATTTTTCGGATAGTATACCTGCTATGGAAAACATCTTTACGCGCTCGCCGGCTGTTATGTCATTTTAAACTTTGCGCGGTTTTCCGTGTTTAACGTCGCGCAGCTTGCGCTCTTTAGCCAGCTCGTTTTCGATCAAATCCAGATTTTCGAGCATCTTCTCGTTGACGCTGCCACCTTTCATGATCTCGCGATCGGGGATGAGGCCGAGTTTATAAGCAATATGTTGATAACCTTCGACCAGATCACCAAGATCAAAGCGGAAGCGGTCTTTATCAAGCTTTTCACCCGTTTTGCTGTCCCATAGGCGGCAATTGTCGGGTGAGATTTCATCGGCGAGTACGATATAAACTTCGCCAAATTCACCATATATGCGACCAAATTCGAGTTTGAAATCAACGAGCGTAAGGCCAATACCGGAAAACAAACCACTAAGATAATCATTGATACGCCACGCCATGGTGACCATCTCTTCCATTTCGTAAGGGTCGGCCCAGCCGAAGGTCATGATATGCTCTTCAGAAATCATCGGATCGCCCAGCTCGTCCTTCTTATAGTAATACTCGACCAAGGGGCGCTGAAGGTGCTGACCCTCTTCCAGGCCCAAGCGCTTCACCAGTGATCCGGCAGCAACGTTACGCACAACAACCTCGAGCGGAATAATCTCCACCTGACGGACCAATTGCTCGCGCATATTGATGGATTTTATGAAGTGAGTCGGGATGCCGATGGTCTCCAACTTGGTCATTAAATGCGCGGAAATGCGGTTATTCAGAACACCTTTTCCTGCAATCGTATCTTTTTTCTCCGCATTAAAAGCGGTCGCATCATCTTTGAAATATTGAATGAGTGTGCCGGCCTCCGGACCTTCATAGATGATTTTGGCCTTGCCTTCGTGGATAAGTTTTCTGCGCGCCATAGCGATTAACCTCTTGCTGGTGTGGTAAAGTGGAGCAACTTTTATACGATTTCAGCTCATATAACAATGGATTTTAGAATATTTGAGTGTTAAAACCCAATGAAAGCGGGAGGATGTCCCCAGCTTAAAGAACACAGTAAATGAATGAGGTCTAATATGTCAGGTATTATGGATGATCGCGAAAAGGCGCTGGAAAACAGCTATGCACATCAAGAGCAGCTGGATTTTGCAACTGAAGCACGCTGCTGCAAACTATTTGGCCTTATGGTCGCTGAAAAGCTAGGCCTGGAAGGTTCGGATGCCAGCACTTACGCCGCTGAAGTTGTAGAGAGTAATCTGGAAGAAAAAGGCTTCGAAGATGTTATGCGTAAAGTTACGGCAGACCTTGATAAAAAGGGCGTTGAATATTCTGACCGCTTACTTCGCATGGATCTGGATAAAGCCTTAATTGAAGCGCGTAAACAGCTTAAAGGCGAATAAGTCTTAGGAAAATAGATGGGGAAAATAGACTATCCTGATTAAAAAGCTCCGCAAAAAACGGAGCTTTTATAATGCCTAATTAACATAGGCTCTTTAGGCATTTCACAAAAATATAGATTCACTCAACTCATCGGGCAATTTTGTGCCAAAATAAGCACAGTTTATTATTTTACCTCCCCCTGAATCAATTTTTTGTTATCTTTTTTTTAGCAAATTCAAATATACAAAGCAAGAAAAAATTCAATTAATTGAGCGCCTTACAAATATAAGATAAATTAAATATAAAAGTGAACATTTTTTGCATAGTTACTTACTCGCAAGTTTTTCAGTATCAGGCCCCATCAGGTTTTCCTTCATGATTCCACTTGATTTTTAACGCTTGGCGCGCTATCTCATCTAACATTATTAATCATATTAATCGGGAAATATAAAATGGCGATGGATGCCAAAACAATTGAGAATTTAATTCACGCCGGAATTCCAGACGCAGACGTTCGCATTGAAGACTTGCGTGGAGACGGTGATCATTATGCGGCTTATGTGGTCTCCCCCTCTTTTAAGGGTAAAAGCCGTGTGCAACAGCATCAAATGGTTTATAACGCTCTTGAAGGACGCATGGGCGGAGAGCTGCACGCTCTGGCCATACAAACATCCCTTCCCAAAGAGTAATTCACGAAAAGGAGACGCTCATGTCTAATCCAGCACTAGAAACCATCCAAAAAGAAATCGACAATAATGATGTCGTACTATTCATGAAGGGTGAAGCCGATGCACCAATGTGTGGATTTTCGTCTATGGTGGTACAAGTTTTGAGACATACCGGCGTAGAGTTCAAGGACGTCAACGTTCTGGCCGACAATGACCTACGTCAGGGCATTAAGGATTTCACAAACTGGCCGACTATTCCTCAGCTTTACATCAAAGGTGAATTTGTCGGTGGATGTGATATCGTGCGTGAAATGTATGAGAGCGGCGAGCTGAAAGGTATGCTCGAAGCCAACGGCGTTAAGACAGCCTAGACACCCTTTTCAAGCACATTAGATTACATCAAACCTAGCGCGCAATCTTGCTATCATAGTGGATCGAGCAGGACAGGATTAGTCCGAAGCTGGCGAGAGCTGCTAGCATAGATGTCCCCCCGTAGGAGATCAGCGGCAGCGGTGCGCCCACAACCGGAATGAGCCCCATCACCATCGCAATATTAATGAAAGTGTAGATGGAAAAGTTAACAGTAAGCCCTAGGGCGAGCAACCTTCCAAATTGGTGGCGGCACCGCGTGGCAATCCAGATACCGTAATAGAAAATAAGCGCAAGAAGCACGAGCAAAAGCGCTCCCCCAAATAGCCCATGCTCCTCAACCCAGAGCGTAAAGATAAAGTCTGTTTGCTTTTCAGGCAGGAAATTGAGGCGGCTTTGTGAGCCCTCCAAAAAGCCTTTTCCCTCTATTCCACCAGATCCGATAGCGATTTTGGATTGTGTGATGTGATAGCCCGAACCCAGAGGGTCGCTTTCAGGATCAAGAAATGTCATCACGCGCTTTTTCTGATATGGGTGCATGAAAAAATTATAATAGGTCGGAATAATGGCTGCGACCGCTCCAAAGCCAAGGATAAATAACCAAATACTCGCCCCAGCAATAAAGAGCATTGCCCCGCCCGCCATGACAATCATCAGCGACGTACCAAGATCGGGCTGAAGCAGCACTAGTCCGACGGGTGCAAGAATAATGAGTGCCGGAACAATCAGGAAGAAAATGCGTCGCATATCTTTAATCGTGGCGGCATGAAAATATCGCGCCAAAGCCATAACAACCGTGATCTTCATGATTTCAGAAGGCTGGAGCTGAATAAAGCCCAGATCAATCCAACGCTGCGCGCCCATCCCTACACGCCCCATGGCCTCAACAATCACCAGCAAGAGTATACAGCCGAAATAGGCCGGCCAGACAAGGCGGAACCACCATTTAATATCAATGAGCGCAATTATAAACATACCGACCAGACCGACGCAAAAACGCATAATCTGCTTGGACGCCCAGGGGCTGAAGCTTCCGCCAGCTGCTGAATATAGAGCGGCAAAGCCGATGCACGACACCAATGTGATCAGCATGACGAACCCCCAATTTATGTGGCGGACTTTATCAGCTAAGGTTTGCTCGTTGTGAAGGGAAAGACCTCTTTTCATGCCATCACCTCAGTCACACCGCTGCTCTCAGGCTTTCGGCGCTGAACCTCGAGCAACAAATCGCTGGCAATGGGTGCGGCGGCTTTTGAGCCACCAACACCGTGCTCAACAACAACTGAAACCGCGTAACGCGGTGCCTCAACCGGCGCAAATCCTACAAATAGTGCGTGGTGACGTTGCTGCCATGACAGATCCTCGTTCTTTACGCCCGCTCGGCGCTGCGCCATAGTGATACGCTGCACTTGGCCTGTCCCTGTTTTACCGCCAAAGGCAAAGCCCTCTTCTTTTATTTGAGATCCTCTGGCGGTTCCGTCGCTACCGTTTACAACACGAACCATGCCTTTCTTGACGATATTCAGATGCTCCTCTGTAACATCCATCTTGGGCCACTCTTTTTTGAAGGCCGCATTAGGCGCCAAATCATCTGCGGTCATCCAAGGTTTAACCGCATAGCCTCCATTCACCATACGCGCGACCATGACAGCCAGTTGCAGCGGCGTGGCGAGTACTGAGCCTTGGCCAATAGAGCTGATAATCGTCTCGCCCGGCTGCCAGTTTTTACCTGTTCGTCCCAACTTCCATTTTTTATCGGGCATCAAGCCAGGACGTTCTTCGTTTAGCTCAAATCCGAGGGCCTCCCCCATGCCGAAAAGTCGCGCTTCTTCGGCTATACGCTCGATCCCAAGCTCTGTGGCAAGCTGATAATAAAAAACATCGCATGAAACCGCTAAGGACTTTTCGACATTAACTGCGCCATGGCCTGATGGGCGCCAGCAGTGGAAAAGGCCATTTCCGTACTTATATTTCCCATTACAGTAAGTGGTGCGCCCAGGCGTAATTAGCCCCGCCCGCAAGCCTGCGAGCGCGACCACCATCTTGAAGGTTGATGCTGGTGGGTATTGTCCGGCAATCGCCTTGTTGATCATGGGGTGGGCGGGATCGGTATTCAACTCTTCCCAGATATCAAAAGGGATGCCCGAAAAGAACGCATTCGGGTCAAAAGACGGGTATGACGCCAGCGCATAAACTGCGCCAGTATGTACATCCATAACAACCGCCGATGCACTGCGTTCAGCAGCAAGCCGATTTTGAGCGAAGCGCTGAAGCTCTCCATCAAGGCTAAGGATCACGCGGCGTCCGGGCTTACTTTTACTCGTATCGAGCTGTCGTACTTCGCGCCCGACCACATTGACCTCGACTTGCGATGTTCCCTTCTCACCACGCAGGACATCGTCATAGCGCTTTTCAATCCCCGTTTTACCGATTTTAAATCCGGGAAGGCTGAGCAGTGGATCTTCGCCGATTTCGGCCTTATTCACCGCACCGACAAAGCCAATGACGTGCGCTGTTGCCTCAGCCAAAGGATAGGTTCGGCGTTCGCCTGAATCCGTAGATAGTCCGGGCAGATCGGGCAAGTTGACCTCGACCTTTGCGACCTCATCCCATGTCAGCTCGTCTTTAACCTCCAATGGCACGAATTTTGAGCTGCGCTTGGATTCCTTGATCACCTTTTCAATATCACGATCAGTGATGTCGATATATTTTTGTAAAAGAAGTAAGGCCTGCTTGAGATCCTTAACCTGCTCAGGGACAACAAGTACGCGGAAATTCTGATTATTGACGGCCAAGGGCACGCCATAACGATCAACGATTGTGCCGCGCGATGGGGCGAGCATCTTCATATTGATACGATTTTTATCCGACAGGGTTTTGTATTTCGCGCCCTGAACGACTTGCAACCACGCAAGGCGGCCGCCTAACACGCCCAAAACAGCGGTTTGCATCACGCCCATAATGACCGCGCGGCGCGTAAAAAGTTTGCTTTGTTCCTGTTCTCCTCTCATGGCAACCTATAGTATTTTATGAGAGAGACGGAGAAAAGCACAAATCAACGGAAAGATCATAATGCCCAGCGTCAATGGTACAGCCGCCGTCATTAGGGGTAAAAACTGAAAAGCGATCACACTTAAAACCAACCATATTATTGTGAAATAGACAGCACCAATAAAGGCAAAGCCCAGCCAGAAGATAATAAAGCCCTGCGCCAGCAAAAAGCGGCGCTGGTCAATCAGGAACATTCTTATCACGACAAAAAGCAGCGCTCTCAATCCCATCGGAAAACCGCTTAGAATATCCATGAGCAGACCGATGGCGAAACATACCCAAGCCGGCAAGAGTGATGGTCTGTATACTGACCAGTAATAGATGCCCATCAAAAGAAACGGCGCCTCCATTAAAAAGCTTAATGGATAGGGTACAGCCATGACATCGAGAAAAAAGAGAGCGACCAGCACCAAGTAAACCGCACTTATGCGTGCGATCGCTTCGATCCGCTCGGTTCCTGTCATAAAAGCGCTCATAGATATGCTTTTTATAGTATAGCTTTTGGCGCAAGGCCAGTCTTAGCTGTCAATTTACAAAGAGAAATTTTATATAGCCTAACCCTATTGCATAGATAGGCCACCAAAGGCGCCTTGATGCAGGTTAGGATCATCAGGCCGATCCACAATACGCACATAAATCATGCGGCGGAAATCTACATAGGGGCGCACGGTAATCGTGCCATTACCTTCATTCTTTACGACACCAATTGGAAGCCCATATGGGAAAATGCCCCCATGTCCAGATGTGATCACACGCGCACCATTAGCAACAGTTGTGTCCTGCGGCAAGTGAGTCAGGCGACCATCATCATCATTTGTACCGGAAAATATTGCGTGAAGGCGGCTATTTTCAATGAGAACAGGAACACGTGAGTTGATATCCGTGATGAGCAGAACGCGCGAAACCTTCTGCCCTGCTTCAATCACACGCCCGATAACACCACTGGCGGACATGACAGCCTGCCCTTTGCGAACACCGTTTTCTGTGCCGGCGGACACCAAAAGGCTTTTAGCAAATGTGCGCCCTGAATCAGACAGAACGCGGGCGGTGATAAATTTGTTCTGCGGGTCCATCTTCACATGTAAGAGATCCCGCAGGGATTTATTCTCAGCTTCAAGCATAAGAGCGGTTTGATGCCACTCACGTAGGCGAAGATTTTCCTCCTTAAGGCGCACATTTTCACTTTGCAACGCCGCCAAACCGGAGACATCGCGCAAGAAGAGCGCAGCACTTTGGAAGGGTAGGCTTACAACCTCAACCACAGGTGCGGTCACATCAACCACTGCCATGCGGAAAGCTTCCGTTACTTGCGGACGCACCAGAGAAACTAGAAGGAGAATGGATGAAACGAATATAAGAAATATTCCCAGCCCTCCACCATATAGGGATAGAGGCAGCGCCCGCGCTACAGCGCTGGATCCGAACATACTGGACTTTCTAAGTGTGTCGCGGCGCTTCAAAACCGACCTCAAATCAATATTTGTGCATTATGCATCTTCATTCTTAAGGCTATGCATAATAAGTGCAAACCCTATTTCATAATTTTACACAAAAAAGTGTTTAAAAACAATTTAGAAGCAAGAAATCTTAAAGAAAAATACGACCCTAATATGTACCGATCAGCACATTACGCAGGACCTTGGATTGCTCTAAGGCATGACCAGTGCCGAGTGCGACGCATGAGAGCGGATCATCGGCCAATGTGACCGCCAACCCTGTTGCATGCCGGAGTACGAAATCAAGGTTCGTCAGCAATGCACCACCGCCTGTTAAAACGATACCTTTATCGACAATGTCAGCCGCAAGTTCTGGTGCAGTATGCTCGAGCGCGGTTTTTACACCCTCAATAATCTGCCCTACCGGCTCGGCCAAAGCTTCAGAAACCTGACGCTCGGTCACAGTGATTTCCTTTGGCACGCCGTTCATCAAATCACGACCGCGGATGGTCATAGTGCGCCCCTGCCCGTCAGCTGGCGGACAAGCTGAGCCTATTTCTTTCTTGATACGCTCTGCCGTGGACTCACCGATCAGAAGATTATGAACGCGGCGTATATAGGCGATAATCGCCTCGTCCATTTTGTCGCCGCCAACACGCACTGATCGGGCATATACAATGCCACCAAGCGAGATAACAGCCACTTCCGTTGTACCACCACCAATATCAACGACCATTGAGCCCGAAGGCTCGGTCACAGGCAGGCCAGCACCGATTGCGGCAGCCATAGGCTCCTCTATCAATTCAACACGCCGCGCGCCTGCGCTTTCAGCTGATTCAATAATTGCACGCTGCTCGACGGCAGTAGAGCCGGAGGGTACGCAGATAACCATACGTGGAGATGCGAAAGAGCGGCGGTTATGCACTTTGCGGATAAAGTATTTGATCATGGCTTCAGTGACTTCGAAATCGGCAATCACACCATCGCGCAAGGGGCGGACAGCTGTGATGGAGCCCGGCGTGCGACCCAGCATTTGCTTGGCCTCGTTCCCGACAGCGCGGATATTTTTCTTACCAAAAACTATCTCTATCGCCACAACAGAGGGCTCGTTCAAAACGATCCCCTGATCTTTCACATAGACCAATGTGTTAGCTGTACCCAGATCGATGGCCATATCGGCCGACATAAATCCAAAAAGACCGGAAAACATTTTGCTCTTTCAATTAATTAGACGTCCCGTAACCCCCGAATCAGCTTTCACTGATCCAGCGCAATTGCGCATACTCTTTTGTATTATAAAAGTTATATGACGACAAGCTGAATATAGGAAAATTTGCGCATAAAAAAAAGCGGTCAACCCGCTTTTTCATTCATTCGCCTAATTATACGGCGTTTAACCCGCAAGAATTAGCCCTGACGGCACTTCATGCGCGGGTTTTTCTTATTGATAACATATACGCGACCCTTACGACGGATAACGCGGTTATTACGGTCTCTGTTCTTCAGAGTTTTTAGAGAATTTACAACCTTCATGGTTTCCTAATCCTGTTGTTTGCCCTATACTGACTCGTGTGTCTAAAGGGACTTTTAATAAAAATTACTCGCGGACACTAGTGATTTTGCCCCTAGCTTGTCAAGCATTAGTTTTAAAATTTTTACCATTTATTGAGAATTTTTTAGCTATATTCAATATTGGGGCGCATTAAATCTTTCGGTTTCATCCGCAGAATTAACACTTTAGAGTTTACAAGCATCCAATATGTCAACAAATAACCCTACCAGTCCTAAATTATTTGCAGCCGGAGACCTGATCATCAAGCAAGGTGAAAAAGGCACAGGCGCCTACATCCTTGAGAGCGGCAAAGTTGAGATTACGATTAACACCCCTGAAGGAGAGCAAAAAGTCGGCACTCGCGGCCCTGGCGCTATGCTAGGCGAGATGGCCATCCTTGATTCAAAGCCGCGCACAGCCAATGTTCGCGCGCTTGAAGATTGTTCGATGCTTGAAATCACGCGTGACAACTTTACGCAACGCCTCGAAGAGGCCGACCCTGTCATCCGCCTAGCCATTCAGGTTATTTTAACGCGCTATCGCGATCTTTTAGGACGGGCGCAGGTTATCGACCCACCCGAATCCGGCTCAATAGAAAGCCCTGAGGCTCTGGAGCATTCATTTGTGCGCGATTCTAATGCCGTTGATTCTCTCAAGCTCGCCTCAGAGTTCGAGGGCGCATTAAAAGATAGACAGGTTTCACTTCACTATCAGCCGATTATTGATTTTAAAAATGAAAAAGTGTGTGGTTTTGAAGCATTGATGCGGTGGGAACACCCGGAGCGCGGCTTCATATCACCGGGTGTTTTCATCCCTGTCCTCGAAGACAGCGGTATGATTGTGAAAGCTTCGCAATGGGCTTTACAAGAATCGCTTATGGCTTTGAAACGTATAGAAACGCGCGCTGGCTACGACAATGATTTATTTATGAGTGTTAACTTCTCTAGCCATGACTTTTCGTCCGATGGCTTTGTCGACAGCATATATGAGACCATATCGAAAAGCGATATGCAGCCCTCACAGCTTCACGTTGAAATTACCGAGCGCCTACTTATGGGGCAGCCTGAAAAAGCCCTTGAGACGTTGGAGATGTGCACGCAGGCCGGCATCCATATTTCGATTGACGACTTTGGAACAGGCTACTCCTCTTTAAGCTATCTACACGCCTATCCTATTAATACGCTTAAGATCGATCGCAGCTTTGTGATGAAGATAGCGGAAAGCGAAAGCGCGCGTGAATTAGTCCGCTCGGTTGTCGCTCTCGGACACAACTTAAAAATGAACCTGATCGCCGAAGGGGTTGAAACTGAAGAAGAAAGATCACTTCTTGCGGATATGGGGTGCAATATGGCGCAAGGATATTTCTTTGCAAAGCCAATGCCCGAAAAAGACATCGTGCAGTTTTTAATCGACAAACGTTGATACTAAACTCTATTGATCGCATAGATGCGCTATGGAAAAATATAGCAGCCCATCTTCCGCAATAAAGGTTACTTACTGGTTGCGACAAATACACCGTCCCATTCGGTGGGCGGGTTTTTCAAAAGCTCTGAAATACGATTTTCGTAAACATCATAGGCTTTATCGAGATCAAAAATCGAGGCCGCACGCGCTTCTTTCAAAGCCTTCGACGCTTCCTTAAATTTTCCGGCGCGATAGCTTGATATCATCACATCATGCTTTTCTTTCAAAGCGATAAAGGCATCACTTTCAGCGACCTTCTCATCTGCGAGCAGCGCAAAAATGCGTTCAGCATTTTCCTTACCCTTCACCTTGATTAAATCTATTTCCAGTGCAGCCATGTCAGCAACCTGATTATAGGTCGTCTCACCGATCAAAATTTCTAGCCCGTAATTTTTGGTCTGCCCCTCTAAACGAGAAGCGAGATTCACGGCATCGCCAAGCGTAGAGTACGCAAAGCGCTGTTTCGAGCCCATGTTACCCACCGCGCAATGGCCTGTATTCAAACCAATCCCTGCGTTCAACAGTACTGGCGTTTTGCCCTCTTTTTCCGCGCGTTCTTTAATACTCGCATTAATAGGCTCTAACGCTGCTTGCATACCAAGGGCGGCGCGGCATGCGTGGCGCGCGTGATCAGGCACATCCAGCGGCGCATTCCAAAAGGCCATCATCGCATCGCCCATATATTTATCGATCGTCCCACGATTTTGCATGACAAGATCGGACATTGGCGTAAGGAAGTTGTTCATGAGCAAAATTAGCTCTTCAGGTGTTAGCCCCTCTGAAATCGTTGTAAAGCTGCGGATATCGGAAAAGAGAACGGTAAGCTCGCGGATTTCTCCACCGAGCTTGAGCTTCTCGGGATTATCGGTCAGCTCTTGCATAAATTCCGGCGAGATGTAATGCCCGAAAGCGTCGCGCACCTGTCGCTTTTCTCCCTCCACCTTCAAATAGGTCAGAAGCACCGAGACGATATACATAATGATAACAGCCAAGGACGGATAAAATGGGTCAATCAGAAGGCCGTGATCGATATAAGCGACGGTAGAGCCAGCAACGGCTACCCCTATCAATGTGGTGCAGACAAGCGCGAGGATCAACACATTGACGAAAGGGGCAAGGGCGATCATCACAAGGCCGCCCGCAAAAATGAATACCGCTTCCGCCCCTTGAATAAGGTCAGGTCGAAGCAGGTATTCGCCCTGTAGAATTTGCTCAACGACATTAGCGTGAATCTCCACCCCCGGCTGAAACGGCTCGAGTGCAGTAGATCGTAAGTCTTTAAGACCTTCCGCGCTTGCACCAATCAGGACAATTTTATCCTTTACCGATTGCCGCGCCTCATTCTCAAATGCAGGGTCAATCACTTTAAATGCCGAGAGATAATCATCACCGCGCTCATCAAACACGCGATAGTAAACATGCAACAGACCATCGGATTCCACAGGGATCGCGTAATCATCAAAACGCACACGGTAGGCGGTATCAATTACATCTACCTCACCGCCTCGATCAGCGGGTGTGATAAAGACCGGGCGCCACGGCTTGCCGCCCGCAACACGGACTGCTTCTAATGATAAAGATGGATAAAGGTTTGAACCGTCGGTAAAAACCACCCCAGTGCGGCGGAGCACACCGTCAAAGTCGGGGATAGCCATAAACGAACCATTACCGGCAGCGGCCTCTTCCAGTACCGGCAGAAAATTCGCCGTCTCTTTAAACGGGGTTGCGCCTGCCTTGAAGACTTCCATTTCAGGGCGTTTAGCAAGTATACGCTGTTTTATAAGCGGCTTTTTGCTCTGCCCTTCTGTATAAAATCCCCAAGTAAAAGCCGAGACAAATTTATCGGTCTTCCCAACCGCCTCGGCCAGCACATCGTCATGGTCTGGCATGGTTTCGAGTGTTTTGATGAAGGGCGTGAGGCTGTCTTGCTCCTCGAACAGCTCGGCAATAAAGCGCGGTGAGGTACGGTCAGGCTCAGCCAGCACGCCATCAAAGACAATAGATTTCGCGCCATAGGCGTCGAGGTTTGTTACAAGATCGGCGATAACTGTGCGCGGCCATGGCCATTGGCCGATTGAGGAAAGGCTGTCATCGTCAATATTTACGATCACGAGCTGATCGCTTTTCTCGCGCGGGTTTTGGCGGTTTAACTCGTCAAAGACAAGATTTTGCATTTCCTTACGCCACCGCGCATCAGACCCGCTGTAAAAAACTGCGGCAAGTAAAAGGACGAAGAGAAATAGAAAATGGAACAGGCAGTTGGTTAAAAGGCGGTTCATACAGGTCTTACCTCTCGGTCAGGGCATTATCACGCGCACGCAAAATAGGTTTGAGCAGATATTCAAGAATTGAGCGCTTGCCCGTGATGACCTCAACATTGGCGACCATACCGGGTGTAATCGGCAGTGGGCGGGCATCTGTGCCCAGATAGTTTTTATCGGTTTTGACCTCTATTTCAAAGCTGATATTTCCATCATTGTCACTTGTACTTGTTGCACCGATGCGTGTCAAAGTGCCTTCAAGGCGGCCGTATTTATTGGAATCATAGGCGGTTATTTTGACTTTTGCGGGTTGCCCGACCTTTAAGAAAGCAATATCTGCAGGCTGAATTTTGGCAATGATTTTTAGCTCGTCATCCATGGGTACGATCTCGACAAGACGCATGGCAGGCTCTATCACACCGCCGATTGTACGCACGGCGATATTATTAACCACGCCGCTGACAGGCGCTCTGACCTCGCGGCGCTCGACACGGTCGCCGATGGATTTAAGATTTTCTTTTAAGGATGAGAGCTCGGTTTGCACGCTGTTAAGCTCACCCAGAGCTTGCGAGCGGAATTTATCGAGCTGGCTGGCGCGCTCTTTGTTGGCAACCTGCAACTCGGCCTCAAGCGCACGTTGGCGTTGGCTTTGTGAATTGATCTGACTGGATAGATCGCTGATCTGACGGTTCAAGCGAATTTCCTCGATTTTAGGCATTGCGCGTTTGGCAACCATATCGCGGGTGATAGCCAGCTCTTGATTGAGTAATTTGCGGCTGGAATATGCGCCGCTTATACTGGCTTTGGCTTCAGCCAGCTCGGCCTTGGCCTTACTGATACGATCATCAAGGATTGCGTAGGCGCTTTGCAGCTCTTTCTGGCGGGAATTATAAAGCGCTTTTTCACTCTCCGAGATTTGCGGCGCTTCATCCAAAACCTCTTGCGGCAAAGTGAAGTCCGTGCCGTTGGCCTCGGCCAAAAGGCGCGCTTTTTGTGCAGAAAGCCCAAGGAACCGTGCCCGTGTTCCGCGCTCTTCGGAGGAGAATTGCACATCGGATAGGCGCATCAGAACCTGCCCTTCCTCCACCGCGTCACCAGGCTGAATGAGGAGTTCCTGCACGATCCCCCCTTCCAAAGACTGTACAAACTGCACTTCGGATGTTGGCACGACCTGCCCCTGCCCTCTTGTCAGCACTTCGACCTTTGACACCGCTGCCCAAACAATGGCGAAGGTGACCAGAGCGATGATGGAAAAGAGCATCAGCGTCGCGGATGTCGCAGGCTTCATATTCGTTGCTGCATCCAGCTCGGACATAAAATCCGTTTCCTTATATTTGTGTCCGCTCAAACTCATGTCGCGGCCTCCACACCTTGATCTTTAAAGCTGCCGCCTTGTAAGGCCTCGATCACCTTGTCGCGCGGACCATCCATGATGATTTTGCCCTGATCCAGCAATATCAGGCGATCAACCATATCCAGCATATTGTGCTTATGGGTGATGAGGATGAAAGTCTTGTCCTTGATCTCATCACGTATGTATTTCTTAAAGGCAACCTCGGCCTGCACATCCATGGCGTTTGTCGGCTCATCGGCGATCATGATTTTCGGTTTAATCAGCATGGCGCGGGCCAAAGCTACGGCCTGACGTTGACCGCCAGACAGCCCTTCGCCCCCCTCACCGATCGGCGCATCATAGCCCATCGGGTGGCGGGAGATAAATTCATGAACACCTGCGGCCTTAGAGGCTTCGAGGATTTCTTCTTCACTAGCACTAGCAAGCGAGGCCGAGATATTATCACGCACCGTACCATCGAACAGCACCACATCTTGCGCGATATAGGCCATCATGCGGCGCAAATCGGCGGGATCAATCTGGCTGTAATCAGTATGGTCGGCGAGAATTGCACCACTCGCCGGGGTATATAACCCCATCATAAGCCTTGCGATTGTACTTTTACCTGAGCCAATGCGTCCGATGATACCGACTTTTTCACCCGGATTGATCGTGAAGCTGACATCTTTCAGTACGTCACGCTGCACGCGCGGATAAGAGAAGCTGACGCGGTCAAATGTGACACGACCGTCTAGATCAGGGCGGTGAAGATAATTTTTTTCATATGGGCGATCGACGGGCTTAACCATAATTTTATCAAGCGTTTTAAGCGCGCTTCCGGCCTGATGATAACGCGCCATAAGGTTTGCGGCTTGACCAATTGGGGCTAGGGCGCGGCCTGAGAGAATCACGCAGGCAATCAGTGCGCCCATGGTTAGCGTACCGTCAGCCACCATGTACATCCCCAAAAGCACCACGCACACCGATGTGATCTGCTGAACAAAACCGGCGATATTCACGCCTAAACCAGAGATAAAGCGTGCATTTTGCCCCAGTTCGGAGTTCTCGGCCACCAGTGCGCCATAGCGGGCGCGAAATGCTCCATCTGCGCCGATCGCTTTGATGGTTTCCAGCCCGTGAATTGTCTCGACAAGAACGCCATGTTTAAGCTCTGCAGATTTAGCGGACTTTCTCACAAGCGCTTTAAGGGGATGCTGGATAAGCGCACCGACAAGCAACACGGCTGCGATTAAGAACAACAGGACAAAAGCAATCGGCCCGCCAAGCTTGTAGATAATGAATAAGAAGAAGATCGTGAAAGGCAGGTCGACCAGTGCGGTGATGGTCGCGGAGGTAAAGAAATCACGCACCGAGTCGAAATCTTTCAGCATACTGGCAAAAGCACCACTGGAGCGCGGACGCTCGGACAGCTTCATATTCAGGACTTGATCATAGATGCGCTTGGTGGCGATAACATCCATCTTGCGCCCTGCCAGATCAATCAGATAACTACGAAGATTGCGCATAATCAGGTCAAAGACAAAGACCACTAGCGCACCAATGCCCAGCGCCCAGCCCGTTTCCACCGCATTATTCGGAATCACACGGTCATAGACATTCATAATAAAGAGCGGTGAGGCCAGCCCGAAGATATTTATGAAGAGCGCGGCGAGCAACACCATGCCATATATGCCGCGGTTTTGAGTGGCGAGATCCCAGAACCAGTGCTTATTCTTGGCATCCTTGTCATCATCTTCGTGCAATTCGGGGTTCGAGAACTCCGCGCTTGGCTTAACCATGATCGCATAGCCCGCATATTCTTTCTTAAAATCGCGCATGGGCGTGTTGATTTCGCTATCTTTAATGGGGTCGTAATATTTGATGCCCTTAGCGGTATAGTCGAGCAGCACACACGCGCCTTTATTCCTTAATATCAGAACAACAGGAAGTACAGATTTGCTAATCGCCGTAATGCTTTTGCTCTTCACAATTTGTGTTTTGATTTGCAGGCGTTTTGCGGCCTCGCAGAAAAGCTCCGGCCCCATTTCTTGCCCGTCATAAGCAAGCCCCGAGGTCAAAGCGCGAGGAGATTTTGCACGGCCAAATTTTGCGGTTAAATATTCCAGACAGCCCAAGAGCGCAGGAGTTTGCTGGCTATCGCCTTTTTCAACCGGGTCTTTGGGGCTTTTAGTTGCCGATGTATCAGTGGCTTTCTGGGTCATGAGCGGCCGTTTTTTGCGTAAGTTCTTGCTGCTCTACCTTAGCAGCATTGGCATCACTGCTCAAACCCACATTCGCAACGTGTCCGCCAATTCCAAGAGCTTCTTGCAGACGGCCAAGACTGGCGAGAATACCATATTGAGAGAGCACATAGCGGTGCTGCGCATTCATTGTTTCAAGCCTAGCATTAAACAGCTGGTTATCAGCCTGCATGACCTGAATGAGTGGCACCATCGCGCCTTCAAACTGAGTTTTATAGGTTTCAAACAATTTACTATTCAAATCCTGGCGCTGTTTCTGATTTTCCATTTGCTTAGCGGCCGTTTCATTCTCGGCAAAGGCAAAACGAATGCCTCGTTCTATTGAACGATGTAGTTCTGCCACACGAGATTGCGCTGCCTGTTGTTCGATCTTGCTACGCTTGATGCGCGCGCGAGTTGCGCCGCCGGTTTCAAAATCCCAGCTCACACGAACGATAGCTCTTGCGTCCGTAGCTTCGCCACCGATTAAGTCCGCCTTATCAGACTTAAAGTAAGACACCTCACCATCTACATCAGGGTAATATGCGCTGCGCTCTGCTTCAATTTCATAAGACGCTGAATCAATTTCTTTGCGCGCCGCCAAAACCGCGGGGTGCGCATCTTTGGCCTGTGCAATTGCCGCCTCGACCATTTCAGGGATACGGTCAATGGGCGCAGACTCGACAAACATTTCGCCCAGTTGCGTCGTGCCTGTCATCTCGATTAAATCCGATTCGGCGACTTTCACCTGTCCTTCATAATCAGCTTCGAAGTTTTTCAAGAACAGTAAAACCTCTGTCGCCTGATGCAGCTCGGCTTCATCGCCCGCGCCTTCATCGACAAGTTCTTTAATACGTTGCAGGTAATCTTCGACTTGCTCGCGGTAATCGCGCACCATTGAAAGGCCATTGCGTGCACGAATCGTGTCGATATAAGCCTGAACTGTTCTAAAGGCCAATTGCTCGCGCACATCAGCCACACCCAGCATGGCCGCTTGCTCTTGCGCTCTTGCCGCATCGATACGTTTTTTTGTTTCGAAATTATCCCATATCTTCTGGCGACCGGTTACGCTCCCCTCCCATAAATAGGAATAGCCCGCGCCGCGCGTTACACTCAACCCACGGGAAGTCGCATTATCACCATATACCCGCCCGCCAGTTGCGCTCACGGAAAGTTCGGGGAAATAGCCAGAGCGTTGCTCCAATATATCTTGTTCCGCGCTATCGGCTGAAAGCTTGGTACTATGAACCTGCGGGTGGTGATTGAGCGCCGCAGCCACGGTTTCACGCATGGATTCTGCTTTGACAGAAAAAGGCACAAGCATCAATGCCGACATTACACCGGTAAGAAGCCAAAATTTAAAAGATGTTATTTTGAACAAGAAAAGAAACCCCGAGTAAGATACGATTTTTTTATATCGTTACGGTTGTAAATCTAATAAAAAAACTCGTAGAATTCAAGCCTTTATGCAACATGGCGCCATCATTTATCGAAATGAATAGTATTATTTAACCTCTTCACAAAACTCGTTATAACTGGCATCCTTTTTTTCACGCTTTAAAATGGTTATATGAAGAGGACTAATTTCCAGTGAATCTTAAAATCGCGATCCCTAAAGAAACCGCCCCCCATGAAAAACGCGTTGCCGCAACGCCCGACACGGTTAAAAAATATATAGCCTTGGGCGCAACCGTTATGATTGAAAGCGGCGCAGGCGCGGCGAGCGCAATTACAGATGAAGCGTATAAAAACGCGGGCGGTATTATCTCCAAGGGCAAAGACGACCTTTATAAAAGCGCGGATATTGTTCTGCGCGTGCAAAAGCCTGATGATAAAGAATTAGCAGCAATCCCCAAGGGTGCGCTTTTGGTTGCCATGCTTGCACCTTACAGTGATGAGGCCACAATCAAAGCCTATGCGAAGGCGGGTATTGATGCGTTTTCGATGGAGCTTGTGCCGCGCATATCCCGCGCGCAAAGCATGGATGTTTTATCCTCTCAATCAAATTTGGCGGGTTATAAGTCTGTCTTAGATGCATGCGAGCACTACCCTCACGCCTTTCCGATGATGATGACGGCGGCGGGCACTGTGCCGCCAGCCAAAGTCTTTGTAATGGGCGCAGGTGTTGCGGGCTTGCAGGCCATTGCGACAGCAAAGCGTTTGGGCGCAGTTGTTACGGCGACCGATGTGCGCCCAGCGGCAAAAGAGCAGGTTCAATCTTTGGGCGGGAATTTTATTGCCGTTGAGGATGAAGAGTTCAAGGCCGCAGAAACTGCAGGTGGCTATGCCAAGGAAATGTCGAAAGAATACCAGAAAAAACAAGCTGAATTGGTCGAGGCGCATATCGCCAAACAAGATATCGTGATTACGACCGCGCTGATCCCCGGCCGACCTGCGCCTAAGTTGGTGACAGAAGCGATGGTTAAATCCATGAAACCGGGTAGCGTTATTGTCGATTTGGCCGTTGAGACCGGCGGTAACTGCGCGCTATCCAAGGCAGGCAGTGTTGAGGTCGTCAACGGTGTTTCCATCATCGGGCATATAAATGTGCCATCGCGATTGGCTGCGGATGCTTCATCGCTTTATGCGAAAAACCTGCTCAATCTTTTGACGCTGATCATTAATAAGGAGAGCAAAAAGCTGGAGATCAAATGGGATGATGACATCATCAAAGGTGTGGCTCTGACCAAAAGTGGGGACGTTATTCACCCGAATTTTGGTGGCAAAAAGCCTGCTGAGAAAAAAGAGGGGAATAAGGACGCACCTAAAGAGGCATTAAAGGAAGATCATTCAGCCGATAAGGCCGAAGAAAAGCCGCAAGCCAAAGCGCCCGCAAAAAAGACTGCAACTAAAAAGAAAGCCGCGCCCAAGAAAAAAGCGCCAGCAAAAAAATCTGCGGCAAATGATACATCCGACAAAGGGGAGAAAGCATAATGACAGCAGATCGTGACTTAACAGAAAGCGCAGCCGAGCTCGCAAACAGATTGCGCGAAGCCTATGAGCAAGCAGAATCGATAGCGGTTGAAAGCTCCCAAGCCATCGCGGCTGATGCGGCGCATGGAGAGCCATTCTTCATAACAGGCTTAACGGTGTTCTTACTGGCCTGTTTTGTTGGCTATCACGTGGTTTGGCGTGTTACGCCCGCCCTGCACTCCCCCTTAATGGGCATCACAAATGCGATTTCATCTGTGATTATTGTCGGCGCTCTTATGGCGGTTTTTCCTGCCAACGGCGAGTTCTCACTCATGGCATTTCTGGGCGTTATATTGGCCAGCGTCAATATTTTCGGTGGCTTCATCATCACCCGCCGCATGCTGAGCATGTTCAAGAAAAAAGCACCAAAAGCATAAGATTTTAAAGGATTTCATTAAATGGAAATATTCGCTTCTCTCATATATCTGGTTGCAGCTGTGCTGTTTATTTTAGCGCTTCGCGGCCTATCGCACCCCGAAACAGCGCGTCAGGGTTTAAACTTCGGCATGGCCGGGATGGCGCTGGCGGTGCTCACGACGATCCTACTTCCCTCTGTGGGTGGCATTGGCTGGATTATTGTCGGCATTATGATTGGTGGCGGCATCGGAGCTGGGATTGCTAAGAAAATCGATATGACCGATTTGCCACAATTAATGGCGGCCTTTCACTCGCTGGTTGGCTTGGCTGCAGTCTGCGTAGCGGCGGCGGCCTTTGGCAACCCCGAAGCATTCGGCATCGGGATAACCGGTGATATTCACCTTGGCAGCTTGATCGAGATGTCTCTCGGCCTGGCGATTGGTGCCATTACCTTTACAGGCTCAATCATCGCATGGGGTAAATTAGAGGGCCGTATTTCAGGAAAACCGGTCACCTTTGCGGGACAGCACGCGCTAAACGGCGCACTCGCTGTTGGCCTTGTGCTACTAATTGTCTTGCTCTGCGCGAGCCAGAGTCTGTTCTTCTTCATCCTGATCGCCCTGCTAGCTATGGCTTTAGGCGTATTGATTATCATCCCGATTGGTGGGGCCGATATGCCCGTGATTGTGTCTATGTTAAACTCCTATTCGGGTTGGGCTGCGGCTGGCATTGGATTTACGCTGCATAACAACTTGCTGATTATTGTCGGCGCGCTTGTAGGCGCGTCTGGCGCAATCCTCTCTTACATTATGTGCAAAGGCATGAACCGCAGCTTTATCTCTGTTCTGCTCGGCGGCTTTGGCGGCGAGAGCGGAGGCGGCGCTGCTGGCGATTATTCCGACCGCACAGCCAAGATCGGCTCTGCTGATGATGCGGCTTTCATCATGAAAAATGCATCCAAAGTTATCATCGTGCCCGGTTACGGCATGGCAGTTGCGCAAGCCCAGCACGCTTTGCGCGAGATGGTAGATCTTCTCAAGGCCGAAGGTGTTGAAGTGAAATACGCGATTCACCCCGTTGCGGGTCGTATGCCCGGCCATATGAACGTGCTGCTGGCTGAGGCCAATGTTCCATATGATGAAGTTTTCGAAATGGAAGATATTAACCGCGAGTTTGCACAGGCCGATGTGGCCTATGTGATCGGGGCAAATGACATCACCAATCCGGCGGCGAAGAAAGATGCTTCCTCCCCAATATTCGGGATGCCTATATTGGATGTTGATAAGGCAAAGACGGTGCTTTTTGTTAAACGCTCTATGGGCTCTGGCTATGCCGGCATCGATAACCCTCTCTTCTTCGAAGAGGGCACAATGATGTTGCTGGCTGATGCAAAAAAGATGACTGAAGAAATCATCAAAGCTATGGAATAATTCTGTTGAATGGTTGCAAACTTTTTCACATTTTGGAAAAATTTTAACCTTTCTCTATCATGATATCCTTATATAAGTATAAGTATAAGTAGAAATAGAAAAAAAGAATATGTTTGAGGGAGCAATAAATATACCGCAAGCGTTAGAAGAACGCTTCACTGAGCCCGCCGAATGGCGCTGGCACGGATTTAATCGCAAAGGGCGTAAAATCCGTTTTGGATCTGTGTTTCCTAAGGATTCGATTCCCGATGCGGTTGTTGTCTGCTTGCCCGGCCTATCTGAATTTGCCGAAAAATATTATGAAACGGCGCGCTGGTGTCTAGATAACAACCTAGCCTTTTGGGTCTTAGACTGGATGGGACAAGGCCATTCAGAACGTTATATATCCAATCACCCACATCGCCGCCATATCACCAGCTTTGCCGATGATGTTGAGGATTTACACTATTTCATCATGGGCTATATCAAGCATTCATCCGTCCATCCTGATAAAGGGCGTATTCCACTGGCTATGCTGGCACATTCAATGGGGGCGCATATCGGTTTACGCTATTTAAAACAATATCCCGATATGTTTGAATGCGCAGCTTTTACAGCGCCTATGTTGGGGCTGAAAGTCTTTAATTACTTTCCTATGGGATCACACAAGGCAATAGCATCCTTATTAAATCTGTATGCAGATAAATCCTACGCCCCCGGCGGGTCTGATTGGCGCGAAGATGTGCGCGCAAATGCTGGTGCGGGGCATTTCTCCGGCGATGCTGTTCGGGACGCCGTGCATAATCAGTGGTGTATAGCCAACCCCGATTTACAAGTCGGGGGCGTTACAAATGGCTGGGTTCACAGAGCTGCACAATCCTGCGCCATTATTCAAAAACCTTCATTTACCAAAGATATTAAAACGCCATGCCTGATGGCTATGGCCGGTCGTGATGTTCTGGTCGATAATAAGGTGACCCAAAAGATATCCCATCGTATGCAAGATGGTCGCGTGCATGAGTATGGAAGCGGGCAACATGAATTATTGATGGAGAGCGATGATATACGCGGGCATTTCCTAGATAGCTTTTACAAATTAATCACAGAAACGATAATTGAGCGACCAGAGACCTTGAAACCGTTCTAATAAAAGGGCACAGTAATTTGATAAAATGGAGTTATAAAAAAAATGGATCAGTACGAAAAAGATAAAATTCGCCTTAGCGACCGTATTCTTTCCGCGCTACAATTGGCGCTGGAGCAAGATGATTTGAAAATTGCCGAGCTTTTGACTAGCGCAATGGAACAATCCATGACCCGCAATACCGGCGGCGGTGAATTTATCGAGCGCCGCGATTATCCCCCGGAGATCGAAGATGCTATGGATAAGCTTTATGATATGAGAAAGAATCATAAGAGCTAACGATTTTAAACCCTGGTTTTAGCGGGGTTTTTTACTTAAGCGATCAATGCGATCCACTCTGCTTCAGATAAAACCGTTACGCCAAGATCACGCGCTTTTTTCAGCTTAGAGCCTGCGTCCTCGCCAGCAATCACATAGTCGGTTTTCTTAGATACACTGCCAGAAACTTTCGCGCCCATGCGCTCGGACTGCGCTTTGGCTTCACCGCGGCTGATAGACAGGCTGCCGGTGAACACGACTGTTTTGCCCGCAACGGGGCTGTCCACACTTAGCGGCGAGGCGTATGGGGTGATTTCGACATGCTGCGCAAGCGCATCCAGAACCTCACCGTTATGCCCTTCAGCAAAAAATCCTATCAGATCATCGGCCATGGATGCGCCGATGCCATCGATATTAATCAGGGTCGTATAGGCCTCGCTCGCCTGATCGACGGCTTGCTGCATCACTTCGCGCATATCTTCGATAGAGCCATAGCGCCCTGCCAGAAGTTTCGCAGTGGCCTCGCCGATCTGGCGGATACCCAGCGCATAGATAAAGCGGTTTAGCTCTATCTTGCGGCGCTCATTAATCGAGGCGAAGAGATTCTTTTCAGATAAATCACCCCAACCTTCTCGCGCACGGATTGGCGTAAGTGTGCCCTTATTACGCTCTTCAAGAGTGAAAATATCCTGAGGGGATTTTATCAAGCCGTCTTCGTAGAATTCCTCGACGATTTTTGCACCCAGCCCCTCAATATCAAAAGCGAGGCGGGAGACGAAATGCTTGAGGCGCTCCACCGCTTGCGCGGGACATATCAGCCCGCCTGTGCAGCGGATGGCCACTTCACCCTCCTCGCGAATTGCAAGAGAGCTGCAGCGCGGGCAAACATTCGTAATTTCAAATTTTCGCGGATCACCTTCACGTTTATCAAATAAGACTTCCACCACTTGCGGGATAACATCGCCTGCGCGCTGGATAACCACATAATCACCGATGCGGATGTCTTTGCGATCAATCTCGTCCTGATTATGCAGCGTTGCGTTACTCACCACCACGCCGCCTACGGTGATAGGCTCGAGGCGTGCAACGGGGGTGAGGACGCCTGTCCTGCCCACTTGCACATCAATATCCAGCAGCTTCGTCACTGCGCGCTCAGCGGGGAATTTATGAGCCACCGCCCAGCGCGGAGAACGCGCAACAAAGCCAAGGCGTTCTTGCAGCGCCAGATCATTGACCTTATAAACTATACCGTCGATGTCGTAATCGAGGTCGGGGCGCTCTTCCAACACCTTATTGTAATTGTCCATAAGCGCGGCCCTATCATGCCCCAGCGCATAGGTGGTTTCAGGAATGTCGAATGCTTTAAGCTTTTCACGTACTTCATGATGGGTTTGACCCAGCTCTTCACTCACCTGCCCCAAGGCATAGCCGAAGAATTTAAGCGCGCGCTCCTTCGTGATTTCAATATTGAGCTGACGCACTGATCCCGCCGCTGCATTGCGCGGATTGGCAAAGACCTTACCGCCGCGTGCCTCTTGCTCGGCATTGAGCTTTTCAAAATCCGCCTTGCCCATATAAATTTCACCGCGCACTTCCAGAATATCGGGCGCATCATCGGGCAAAGTATGTGGGATGCCTACGATTGTTTTTACATTTTCTGTGATGTCCTCACCTTCCGCGCCATCGCCGCGTGTTGCGGCCTGCACCAGCTTGCCGCCCTCATAACGGATTGAGCAGGACAACCCATCGATTTTTGGCTCGGCGATAATTTCGAGCGGCGCATCTTCGCCCATATTCAAAAAACGCCGCGTTTTGGCCAGCCATTCTTCCAGTTCCTCTTCACTAAACACATTGCCCAGCGAGAGCATCGGCACTTTATGTTTAACCTTACCAAAGCCTTTTGCGGGCGCGGCGCCAACGGTTTGCGTGGGGCTATCCTTTGTGATAAGTTCTGAATGCTTAGCCTCCAGCCCTTCCAATTCGCTTCGAATCGAATCGTAATCCGCATCATTCATCAACGGCGTGTCATCTTGATAATATGCCTTATCGGCATCGCGGATTTTTTTTACCAGCACAGCATGACGGGCTTTCGCTTTATTCAGCGCATCTTCTTTATCCAGATCAAATAAACTCATGCCATTTTTGTAGCAATTACATGAGCGGTGGGCTAGAGGGCATTTTTCGACACCGCATTTTACTCGAACATTTTTTAGTGGCTGGCTGGGTCATCAAGGGCCGAGTTAAGCGGCCTTCTCCAGCAATTTATCCGCCGCCGCGCGCGCCTCGATAGTGATTTGCGCACCAGAGAGCATCCGCGCGATTTCCTCGCGGCGCTCTTGAGCGCTCTTAAGCGGTGTAATCGACGTGCGCACATCGGCTTCCCCACTCTTATGTACGATCCAGTGATTGTTTCCGCGTGCCGCCACTTGCGGAGAATGCGTGACCACCATGACCTGATGCGTTTTCGCCAAAATACAAAGGCGCTCACCCACCGCATCGGCGACAGCCCCACCAATTCCTGTATCAACCTCATCAAAGATCAATGTCTCTGCAGAACCGACCGCGGCCATTACAACTTTCAGAGCCAGCATAAAGCGCGCCATCTCACCGCCAGATGCAATTTTTGTGAGGGGCGAAGGATCAGCGCCCGGATTCGTGGCGATCAGAAATTCCACGCGATCGATTCCTTGTCCGTTCCACTCGCCCTCATCGCGCCGCATGACTTGCGTAAAAAAGCGCGCTTTTTCAAGCTTTAACGGTACAAGCTCGGCCATGACCTCTTGATCAATTTGTGTGGCGGAGCGCACGCGCGCGGTGCTTATTTCCTCGGCAAGCGCCTCATATGATTGACGTGATGCATCCACCTTACGGGACAGCTCTGATAAAATATCATCTTGCGCTTCGATGGTTGCCAGTCGCGCTTCGAGCTCAGTCAGCTTCTCATCCAGGTCATCAGGTTTACATTCATGCTTTCGCGCAGCGGCTCTTATCGCATAGAGGCGATCATCCACATCGGCGAAATTATGCGGCACGTCATCCAGATCGGCAAAAGCGGCATCGATGCAAACACGCGCCGATTCCAGCTCGACACTGGCACGATCCATCGCCTCCATAATCTCTTCCGAGGCTTTACCGATTTTGTCGGCGCTGCGTCCTATAACGCGATAGGCTTTTTGGATCATCGCGTCGGCACTGTCCTCGGCGGTCAAATAGCCATGCGCGGCGTTTAGTGCCTCAATCACAGTATCGCGATTCTGGATGGCGAGCTTTAAGTCCTGCAGCTCTTTTTCCTCACCGACATACGGGTTGAGATTAATCAGCTCATCCGTGACATGGCGCAGATATTCTTCTTCCTCGCGGAATTTTTCAGCTGTATTTTCGGCACTCGCTAGCTCTTGACGGGCGGATTTCCACGCATTGAAACGCGCTTGCAGATCTACCGCTTTGCTCTCAAGCCCTGCAAACTCATCCAGCATGCCGATATGTGAAGGCTGTTTGAGCAGCGCATGTGTGTCAAACTGGCCGTGGATTTCAACCAACGTATCACCGACAGCTTTTAAAAGCGCAGCCCCTGCGGGCTGGTCATTGATATAGGCTTTGGATTTTCCATCAGTGCTTAATGTGCGGCGCAGGACGAGCCCTTCGGATGGATCAATGGTGAATTCAGCGTCTTCCAACACGGCGAACGCCTTATGAGTCGGCGCGACATCAAAACTGGCAATCACTTGCGCCTTATCCGCGCCCCTTCGCACAAGGCGGCTTTCCGCGCGAGCGCCGAGTGCGAGGCCAAGAGAATCCAGCAAAATTGATTTCCCTGCGCCCGTTTCCCCCGTCAACGCGCAAAGGCCGCAGGAAAAATCAATTTCCAGCTTTTCTATAAGCACCACATTTTGAATGGTTAAACTTCGCAGCATATCGACAGAATAGATGATTCTATGGATAGTAATAAAGAGAATTATCGCAACAAACCCACAGGAACTGCGGGTTTTTATCGAATACGCTTTAATCAGGCTTAAAAATCGAATCGATTGTGCGATCGACAATGCCGCGGTCAGAAATTATTTCCGCACGCTGCTGATCATCAAGCAAATCATAGCTGCGCTTATACCACTCGCTTCCAGGATAGTTATAGCCCAGTACTGCCGCCACTTTCGTCGCTTCCTGCGTCAGCCCTAGTGTCAGGTATGCTTCCACCAGACGGTGCAGGGCTTCTGCGACGTGCGAGGTGGTTTGATAATCCTCTACTACCGTTTTAAAGCGGTTTAATGATGCATTCACATGGCCGCGATTGAGGTAGTAACGTCCAATTTCCATTTCCTTACCGGCCAAATGGTCATTGGTCAGGTCATATTTGAGGGTGGCATCGCGGGTATATTTGCTGTCTGGAAAACGGCGGATTAGCGCTTCGAGCGCGGCCATAGCCTGACGCGTCATTTCCTGATCACGGGCAACATCGGTGATCTGCTCGTAATAACAAAGTGCCTTTAGATAGTGTGCATAATCGATATCATCGCTGCCCGGGTGAAGCTCGATAAAGCGGTCGAGCGCCATAATGGCCTCGTCATAATTCTGGTTTTTGTAATAGGCATATGCGGCCATGAGCTGCGCACGCGTTGCCCATTGTGAATAAGGGTGCTGACGCTCGACTTCCTCGAAGTCCATACTCGCATCACGGTAGTCACCTTCATCCATGGCTTTTGCGGCTCTTGAATAGAGCACTTCAGCGCTCTCTTCGATCTGCACCTCATCTTTGCCGTCAGATGCACAGCCCGCTAACATTAAAACTGCCAATGATGACAAAACAAAACGCGATAGCTTCATGAATATATATGCCTCTTATTGCCTCGGCATGACGTGTTTTCCGTTTCATGCACTTTAATCTGTGTAGATCAACATAAAGAAATGATAGTAAAAAACAAGTGCGCGCTTAGGGCTTAGACTAAGGTTTTACCCGATAATCTCGAACGCACTTTCATCGGCGAACAAGGCATGTAAAATTGCGTTGTTCATCGCATGGCCAGCTTTAAAGCCATCATAGCGACCTTCGATGGCATAACCGGCGAGATACAAATCACCAATTGCATCAAGCAGCTTGTGACGGATGAATTCCTGTGGATGGCGCAAGCCTTCTGGGTTCATGATTTTTTCGCGGTCAAGCACGATGGCATTGTCCAATGACGCGCCTTGTGCGAGGCCAATCGAGCGCAGATATTCGCCCTCATGGTAAAACCCGAATGTGCGCATCTCAGCAATCTCATGCACGAAATTGCCGTTGAGGAGGCTTGTTTCGTATTTTTGTACACCGATCTCCGGATGGTCGAATTCGATCTCGCCGCCAAAGATGCTGCCCTTTGCAGGGGTTAATGTCACGCGCTTGTCACCGTCTTGCACGCTCACGTTTTTTAGCACGCGAATGGTTTTACGGTATTCGCTTTGCGCGGCAATGCCGGCTTCTATGATCATATTGACGAAAGGCATCGCGCTGCCGTCCATGATCGGCACTTCTGCGCCATCAATTTCTAAAATCGCATTGTCGATGTTACAGGCGCGAAGAGCAGACATCAGATGCTCGATTGTGCCCACGCCCACGCCATCAGCATTGGATACAAAAGTGCACATACGCGTGTCAGTCACATTGTCCCAAAGGGCCGGAACACGGTTATCTTTATCAGCCACATCGGTGCGGATGAAGACAATCCCACTATTTTCAAGCGCAGGCTTAATGGTCAGTGTAATGTCTTTACCTGAATGCAGCCCTACGCCGATTACGCCAGCAGATATTTTAACCGTATTTTGTTTCATAAATGTCTCGTACGCCGATAAAAGTTTTTATACGAATCTTCTTATCTTCAATATAAGGGCCGCGGGCTGGCAAGCCCAATCACACTTTATTGCGCTTTGTTACATTGCACCCTTAATAAAAAACACCCCTCGTAAAGAGGAGCGTTTCCTACGCAAAACTTATATAGAAAGGAGAACGCTTAATTCGCCTGACGTCTTAGGAAAGCAGGGATATCGAGTTGCTCATCACCAGCAGCAGGCTTGGATGATGAATCGATATTCAAGCTGCCTTGTGAGGACGCGGCCGGTGCCATACGCTGGCGCTGAGGTTGACTAACGGCAGGACGTGAGCCGAGTTGATCACTCAGTTCGCCCAAACGCTCTGAGACGCTGCCGGTAATTCTTTCGAATAAGGATGGCGCACGGCGGTTTTGAGCAGCTTGTGGCTGCGGCTGTTTCGGCGGATTAAGTGTAAGCTTTGATGCCCCAGCGGAAGCCATTTCAGCCTCAGGGACGTGCGCGCCTGTAAAGCTGCTGATATAAGCAGGCGCCGCTTCTGCAGGTCTTGGCGGAATAAAGCTGTCATTATAACGCATACCCCGAAGGGCCGTATTACGAGCCACAGCTTCTTCACCGCTATTTTGATCCATATCGGCAAATTCACCTTGCTCGAACATATCAGCAGGGGTTTCAGCAGGTGGATTCGCGTCCATCGGCGCTTGAGGCTTCATGCTTTGCTGACGTGCCATGATCTGCTCGGCAGGTGTAGGCTTTGCGTCCACAGGTGCTGCAGACTTGGCTGGCGCTTTAATTTCCTGCACATCCTTGGCCGACATGAAGACAGGACCGTTACCGGCAAATGGAGACGTTGTAACAGGTTTGTCAGCAACACCAGCATCAGTGCTTTGGTTGTTTCTCTGACGCTCAAGCATCGCTTCTTTTTGAATACCGGTGGCAACAATAGATACGCGCATTTTACCATCAAGAGCTTCATCAAAGGTCGCACCAAAAATGATATTAGCCTCAGGATCAACCTCATCGCGAATGCGGTTACAGGCCTCATCAGCTTCAAACAATGTCATATCATAACCGCCTGTGACGTTAATGATGACGCCATGTGCACCCTTCATTGACACATCATCGAGCAGTGGGTTGTTAATTGCGGCTTCAGCGGCTTCTATCGATCGTTTTTCGCCTTCAGCTTCGCCTGTGCCCATCATCGCCTTACCCTGCTCCATCATCGCAGTGCGGATATCAGCAAAGTCGAGGTTAACAAGACCAGGACGAACCATAAGGTCAGTCACGCCGCGCACACCTGCTTGCAATACGCTGTCAGCCATTTGAAAAGCATCGGCGAATGTTGTTTTCTCATTGGCGATACGGAAAAGATTCTGGTTCGGGATCACGATCAATGTGTCCACATAGTCCTGAATTTCTTCAATGCCGCGTTCGGCTGACTTCATGCGGTGAGAGCCTTCAAAATGGAAAGGCTTAGTCACCACACCAACAGTCAGTATACCACGCTCGCGGCAAGCCTTAGCGATAACAGGCGCCGCGCCTGTCCCCGTCCCACCGCCCATACCGGCAGTGATAAAAGCCATATTAGCACCATCAAGGTGGCGCATCACTTCTTCGATTGTTTCTTCGGCTGCGGCTTTTCCGACTTCGGGTTTTGACCCAGCGCCAAGGCCGCCTGTCGTATGCTCACCGAGCTGTATTTTTGTCATCGCCAGAGATTTATCAATCGCCTGCGCATCTGTGTTACACACAATGAATTCGCACCCCTCAAGGTTTGATGCGATCATGTTGTTTACGGCGTTTCCGCCCGCGCCCCCGACACCGATAACAGCGATTTTGGGCGAGAGAGCTTTCGCACTGGCAGGTTGCATAGATATATTAATCATGGCGTTTTGATCCCTAAGATGATTTTGCGAAATTCCGGAACGGATTAGCGCGGTAGGCTTGAATGAAGTTTAGGTAATTTTAACTACATTGAACAAGAGGAAATTTTGAAAGATTCACAGGGAAAGCTGTGTTTTTATTCTTTACACCCTACCAGAAGTTTATTCGCAATTACAAAGATTTGCGTTAAATGACTCATCCGATTCAGTTTTTCGGGATAATCCACAATCCACATTTCGTCCACACCGCTTATAAAGCATTACACACAGATGCCTGTGGATAAGTTTTCTACCAATTTTCTTTGAGCCAGAATTTGATGCGCTCCCATAATGAGCCCGGCTCTAGATGCGTCATAATTTCGGCAGGCATTTCATCAGAGCGCTCAGAGATATAGGTCAGCAATCCTGCAGTGGTCGCAAATGCGGGGCCTGAGACAGCATCAGGAAGACCGCCAAGGCGAATTGGCTTACCAAGGCGCACCTGTTTATCCAGCACATGGGCGGCCAAGTCCTTAATGCCCGTCAGCTGGCTTGTTCCGCCCGTTAATACCACGCGTCGACCAAGCGATGAGCCAAGCCCACTATCGGCCAGACGCCCGCGAACCAGTTCGAATATCTCTTCTACACGCGGCTGAATAATCCCGATCAGAAGTGAGCGCGGCACATGGTTGGGGCCGATATGGTCATCCTCGCCAAGGCGCGGCACATCGATTAACTCGCTCTCATCCAAATGCGAGGCCATCGCATGGCCATAGAGTTTTTTAAGGCGCTCGGCATCCGCGAGGCTGGTCGTCAGTCCTTTGGCAATATCATTGGTGATGTGGTTGCCGCCCACCGGCACAGCATCACCGAAAATCATCTGTCCACCGAGGAATACCGCAAAAGATGTCACGCCGCCACCGATATCAATCACTGTACAGCCCAGATCCATTTCATCCTCAACCAGACAGGCAAGGCCGCTGGCATAGGCCGAAGAACATAAAGCGGTGATATCAAGATGTGATCGCTCGATCGCACCCGCCATATTTCTGAGTGCGCCCATCTCACCTGTGACCATATGGATATCGACACTCATGCTCTCACCATACATGCCGATCGGTTCGGAAATCCCATCACTTTCATCTATGCGGAAATTGACGGGAATGGTGTGGATCAACTCATAATCCTCGCTGATCACACCCGTTTGCGCCTCGGCCAGTGCGCGGCGGATATCACCTTCGGTAATTTCATGACCGGATATATCAATATCAGCAGTGTAACCATGGCTGCGCGCTTGAACACCGGGCAAGTTCACCACGACTTTGCGCAAAGGATAGCCCTTCATGATATCAGCGGCCATATTCTCGGCAGCGTGCACGGTTTGACGGATAACGCTTTCAGCTGCGCCAATGTCACTGATTGTACCGCCTTTAATGCCCTTGGACATGAAGTGGCCGACCCCCAATACCTCGAAGCCGCCCTGATCATCGGTAATGCGCCCGATGAAACAGGCAATCTTGCTCGAGCCGATATCGAGCGCGGCAAGCAGCGAGCCTTTCGGCTTATGTTTATGCTTTAATTTCGACATTTAAATACTATTCCCGCCAGCAGAGACGTCTTCGATTGAATCCTTATAGGTTTGCACCTGCCCTGATTTAACACGCACAGCGATGCGGTCAAGCTCTCGCATATCGACGGATTCAATATCTTTATCCAAAAGGCCACCACTTACATGCGCCGTTTCAAGGCGCTCTAATGCTTTATCTATTCCAATCTCAGGCAGACGGATGGCCATACCGCTTTCCATGACCAAATCCCAACGGCGATTGCCGATGAGCTCTGCCAATTTAACGCGCCGCGCAAGCTCGGGCCGTTCGGTAAGTGAATGCGCTAGATTAGCCAAATATTCGGGCGCGTTTTCACCCGCAACAACCATCAGCCCCTTAAACCGGCCTATATTATCTGCAGCTATGACCTCGCCCTTATCATCGAGCAAGCGAATCGTTTTATCATCTTCCCACAAAGCCAGCGGGACGCGCTCATTAATGCGAATATAGATTGTGTCAGGCAAGCGGCGCTCAACATGGGCAGTATCAACCCAGCTGATTTTCTCAAGTTGTTCTTGTGCATCATAAGGTGAAAAAGCAAATATCGGATCGCCTTTTCGCATATTGAGGAGCGCAAGAATTACATCTGAATCGCTATATTCTCGCCCCTCAACCAAAATGTTTGCAACCTTAAACCCTGCATCACCGGCCATGGCGACCACTTTTCCGCGCGCCCATTCTTTCGCATTTGCGCCCGCGCCGCTCAAGATCGTCCACGCGCCCAGCCAGATGGTGATGACAAGAATAGCCAGCACAAAACCGAAACGGCGCATGAAAGGCAGCGCCACGGCCAGAAAACCCTTACGGCGTTTATTCATGCTCGATCGGCGTGTGCCTTTACTTTTCTTACGTGCAGCCATTATTTCTAACCTTTACGCTTTAACAGCCGCGCATCCTTGGGGACAGGATCGCTTGGCAGTTTACGTTTTTTATTTTCGACTATAGCTTCTTCGATCAGAGAGCTGAGGAACTCTGTAAACAGGACAGGCTTTTCTGCGGCTTCCCATAGGAAATAGCCAAATGAACCAGGCATTGGATTGACCTCATTCAGCCAAAGCTCGCCCGTTTTTGAATTGCCGATGAAGTCAATGCGCGGCGCGCCGCAGCCGCCAACTGTTTCGAACATCTGCTTTGCACAGTTTTGGATATTATTCTTCATCTCGGCAGCAATATCAGGGTTAATATCGCGCGTTAGGGAAAGCATTCCTTCGCTCGCCTGAGCACCGCCGCTTTTAGAGCCTAGCTTATCGCCACCTTTATCCGATCCACCGGAGAGATATTTCTGTTTAAAATCTAGCAGCTCGTCTGTTGCCTTCGGGCGCTCTATGGCCGACGTGCGCACATCGCCAAACGCCTTTGATACCGCCACATTATATTCTACCAGATTTTCAACAAACGGCTCGAGTATGGCTGTATCATCCATTTCGAAGATCGCGGGAAGGCAGGCACGCAGCTCTTCCACATCGTTTACTTTCGCGATTCCGATCGAGCTGCCTAAATGCGCAGGCTTGACGATGCACGGGAATTTCAAATCGCCCATTGCGGCTTCGATCAGGTCCTTGGCCACAATAAAGCCTTCATCGGGTCGCTTGATCACGGCGAAAGGCAACATCGGAATTCCGCTGGACGCCAACATACGCTTGGTCGCGACTTTATCCATTAAAACAGCGCTGGCCATGGTGCGCATCCCGACATAGGGAATGCCTGAAAATTCAAACAAACCTTGGATATTACCGTCCTCGCCATAAAGCCCGTGGAATGCAGGGATAGCGACATCGAATTCTTCGCCTTCGCCCTTTTCGAATAAACGGCGTTTATCAGCGCGTAGCATACCCTTGCCAACGGTACTGGCATCAAGGTGCCATGTTTTCATCGATGCCGTGACTTGAGGGCTCAGCATATAATTATTGCGATCACGCAGCAAATCATCGCCATAATACCACTGCCCATCCGGGGCGATATAAACAGGCTTTGCATCATAGCGCGTCTGGTCGATGGCTCTGAGCACCTGTAGACCTGTGACAACACTCACATCATGTTCGGGGCTGCGCCCTCCGAAAAATACAGCTATTTTCTTCTTACTTGCGGACATATGGCTATTTGCGCCTTTTAACGACTTGGTTTGAGACTCGATCCCTGATATGGAATAGCGGATACTATTTAATCATGAAACCCTTCGAGATTAAAGGGCATAAGAATTTGGAAAGTTTTCAACAGATTCATTTTAAGAAAACGGGTAGCGGTGCGCCAGCAATTTTCTGGGCGCATGGCTGGGGGCAGGATCACCGTGCTTTTGAGGCGCTGTCCGCCAAATTTCCGCATTTCACGCATTATTTGATCGATTTTCCGGGGCATGGCTCTGCGCCTGAACCGCCAGAGCCGTGGGGCACGGAAGAATATGCAAGCGCAGCCGCCGCGCTTATCAAGCATCAAAACCATGCGCAGAACCTATGGATCGGTCATTCCTTTGGTTGCCGTGTCGGTGTGCAGATCGCCGCGCGAAATCCCGACCTCTTGCAAGGCGTTGCGTTGATTGCCGGAGCTGGCTTGAAACGCAAGCGTCCCTTGTGGCAGAAGATTTACTTTGGCGCGCGCATTAAAATTTTCAAAGCTCTTAAAAAACTCATTCCCTTGGGACTATCGCAAGAATGGCTGTATTCTAAATTTGGCAGCCGTGATTACCGCGCCGTTTCTCCCACTATGCGCGCTACATTCGTTAAGATCGTTAATGAAGATCTCGCGCCGCAAGCTGCCGCAATTACCTGCCCTGCACAGCTCATTTATGGCGCGCAAGACAGAGAAACCCCGCCAGAACTTGGCGAGCGTTATAACGCACTGATCCCCAATTCTAACCTTGTCGTGCTGGATAATTTCGATCATTATTCGATTTTAAGTGCAGGCGCGCATCAGGTCGCGACCTTACTGGCGCGATTTTTTGAAAACACAGGAGCAAAATAATCATGGCAAGCGGCGTTCTCATCCTCCTTTTGTTTTTCAGCTTTTGCGTTTTTGCGGTTAAACGCTGCCTAACCTATCTGCACATCTATCAGCAAGAAGAATATGACAGCCGCCGTTTTTTGCCGTGGCTGGTCAAGAGCCGTTCTTTTGATAAACGCGTAAGCCTTGGCGTGTTGCTTATCGGTGTGATGTCTTTTTTCATTCCTCTGCTTTTTACTATGATCTTGCTGATCACGGTTTTTGCCATTGCCACCTTTATCGAGCCTGATCCTCGCCGCGAGGCCAAGAAGGCGCTGGTATTAACCAAACGGGCGCAGCGTATTTTCATTCCTTCCGCGCTGGCTGCGGTGGCGCTGTGCTGCTGGGTGTTTTTATTTCCGCAATTTACTTTGCTATGGCTGATCAATATTCAGCTTATCCCTTTGCTGATTTGTGTCATGAATGATGTGCAGCAGCCTTTTGAGCGCTCTATTCAAGCCAAGTTTTTGCAAGAAGCCAAGGATAAGCTCGAGGTCGAACGCCCTTATATTATCGGTGTGACCGGCTCGTTCGGTAAAACCTCGGTCAAGCATATACTCGGGCATATCTTAAAGATGAAAGCGCCGACGCTGATCACACCAGGCAGCGTGAATACGCCGATGGGCATAACCCGCATTATCCGTGAACAGCTGGAGCCTCAGCACCGCTATTTCATCGTTGAGATGGGCGCTTACGGGCCAGGCTCGATCGAGCGCTTATGCGCGCTTACGCCGCCCGATATGGGTCTGATCACTGCCATTGGCCATGCGCATTACGAGCGTTTTAAAACGCTGGAGACAGTGGCAGAGGCGAAATACGAGCTGGCCAAAGCCGTACTTCGCAAAGAGGACGGCATTATGCTTGTGCATGAGCGCACGCTGGCCTTTGAAAATTCCAAGAAAATGCGCGCCGAGTACAAGGATCAATTCACCGCATATGGCGAGAAGAATCTCGGCTCAGTGTCGCCCAATACGCGCCTCGGCCCAAGTGATGTGAGAATTATCAGCATCAGCCAAAGCGTTGCAGGAATCGAGATTACATTTGACTATGACGGTATGACTTATGACCTTCACGCACCCATTTACGGCTTGCATCATGGGCATAACATCGTGATTGCATTTTTAGCCGCAATGAAGCTTGGCATGAGCGCTGAGGATATTCAAACCGCGCTCTCTACACTGCCCCAAATACCGCACCGTTTAGAGGTCAAACCGCAAACTGACAGCCGCGTGATCATCGATGATGCCTATAACTCCAACCCCGTTGGCTTTGCCTCCGCGCTTGAGCTGCTTTCGATCTATGGCCGCGCAAAAAAAGCCCGCAAGATCCTTATCACACCTGGCATGGTCGAGTTGGGATCGGCGCATGAAGAAGCACATAGCAAAATCGCACTGAAGGCCGCTCAATCGTGTGATATCGCAATCATTGTAAACCCTGAACGCATCCCGAGCTTTATTAAAAGCTTTAAAGCAGCAGGTGGAAAAAGCCTCATAGAGGTTGGTTCTTTCGCCGCCGCGCAGAAATGGGCAAACGAAAACAAGCAGCCAAAGGATGTGATCCTGATCGAAAACGATCTGCCTGATCTGTATGAGCGCAAATTGAAGATATAGTTTCAAAATTCAGAAATTTGACATTATGGTAAGCATGGGGCATTTAAGGCTCGCCGATCCTTTTAATCTCCCATTTAAGCGCGAGTCCTAAATCATGTAAGGCTCGGGCTTTTATTTCATCGCCTAGCATTTCCAGGTCTTTTGCTGATGCATCACCGGTATTGAGCATGAAATTGCAATGCTGCTCGCTCATCTGCGCACCTCCGATTTTCATTCCTCGTCCGCCGACTTTTTCGACCACTTGCCAAGCGCGTGTATCCGGCGGTAAACCCGCGAGTTTTAGCGCCTCTGACGATGGATTTGCGAAGGTTGAACCGCCCGTATTTTCCTTGATCGGCTGGGTTTCATTG
>JAHQVU010000068.1 GCA_019634145.1 Micavibrio sp.
TACCTCTGCCTGACGCAACTTACGGATAATCTGATCCGGTTTGTGCCTCAATTTGCTCATTCATAACTCCTATCGTTCGATCGTTTCTTCTTACCTCAACTACGAGATAAAAACTGGACCGAATTATAGGGGGCGGGCCAGGTTGCGCCTTGCGTAAAAAATGGAAATTGTTAGATAAGTTGGATGATCGGTTTGATTTTCCTGTCCGACCAAAGAGCATGCATGAAACAACATATAACAGTATCGTTAAAGGATATTTGCGGCAGGATTTTATCTGCGATACGCTATTTATAAATAAATACGCGAATTTTAGTATAAACATCGATGCGCTGCACAGTTTATATGCCCCCACGAACGCGAGTGAATAACGGTAAGAAAATTAGATTGGGGGCACTACCAACAAAATTATTTTAGACTTTCAATTATATCAGAAACTTAAATACTAAAGACCATCCTTGTACCGCCCACCATTTTCACCGCATCACGTCAAATATCCGCAGCCCCCCTTGATACTTATCAAAATAACGTTTTGATAAGTCGCTTCTTTCAAAAAATTAAGCTTAATTGATTTTTCTAAAAATAAACACTATATTTAAAATCAATATTTTTCAGTGCCTTAACGGCGCAAAACCTCTCAAAAAAATAAATTTTACAGAATTAGTAAAATTTTAAATATTTTTTACGTAAGATGGTAAGTAAGGGAAATTTTATACAGAGCATAGGAATGCCATGCAATTAGCAATAAAGGGTAAACAATTTTTAAAACAATTCTCAGCGAATGAGATGGGCGTAACCCTTATTGATGCCACAATATTGTTAATTGTTGCCGGCATCGTCGCGACCCCCTTAATTCAGCAATATAAAAACTATGTAAATGAACAAACACTTGCCAGAACCGATGGCGCGATGACATCATCACAAGATGCCATAGAAATTTTCTTTTTTGATAATAAACACTACCCCTGCCCCGCAGACCCGACTCTTGGCCCTAATGATACCAATTTCGGCTTTGAAAATAGAGACACAACCACTGGCGACTGTATATATACCGGCACTCCAGAGGTGATAAGAGGCATGGTGCCTTTTAAAACTCTACAGCTTAGAAACGAAGAAGCACTGGATTATTGGAAAAACAAATTAGAATACGCCGTAACAGTTATTCTGACCAAAAAAGACACCTTCGGAAATGGAAACGGTGGTAAAATAACAGTTCAAACTCCATCTCAACTGGATATAACTGATAATGATTGCTCCCCCAGCGCGCCCGAGGAGATGGCTATAAATGGCGTGCATATGCTCATATTATCTCACGGCGAGAATGGTTCTGGAGCGTATACAAATGAAGGCGCCTTTCAAAGCTGTCCACCGAATCTTCGCGAAAGTGAAAACTGCGATAATGACGAAACATACATCACACATGCCTGCAACGTAAACCTTGGCGATAATGGTGATTTTTTAGATGATAGACTGATGGGGCTCATCTCCCGTTGGAATGAGACACGAACAACCTTGTTCAATAACAATGAAGACAAGAGTATAGGAAGCGAGGCTGGGTACTTTGGCATCAATAATGACCTTCCTGAGCACCCTATCGACGTCATAGGTAATATTAAAGCGACCAGCTCCCTCTCTAGCGGTGAAGGAGACAATACGAAAACAGGAAGCGTGCTATCAAGTGAGTTTTGCGACAGCAATGGGAGCAATTGTTTTAGACCACAGCTCATTACCGGTAATGAGCCTAAAATGAAATGTAACAACAATGTAGCCAGGGGAATTTCAAACGGTCAGGTAAGATGTCTCGATTCCCTACCGGACATTACCGAAAAATCATGCCCAGATGGTGAGTTTGTAACATCAATTGATAGTGAAGGAAATGTAACATGCGAATTATAAAGTCAGAAAAAGGCTTCACTCTCATTGAAGTTTGTATTGCACTCATAATTATCGGCCTGATAATCGGCACAGCCGCGCAAGTCTATCAACAACGCCTGACTTGGCTAAGAGCAAATCAAACAACCCAAAGAATCGAATCTATACAAATGGCTCTTGCCAACTTCGTAGAGTTAAACGGGCGCTTTCCTTGCCCGGCAAGTTTAACAAGTAGAGTCGGCGAAGGAGATTCTGATAAATTTTATGGGCGGGAGGCAGGCGCCTGTGGAGACAACCTCACATATACTATCGCTGCAAACGGTATACAAACACTTGGAGCAACACAAGACGCTCTCTTAGGGGGTGTTCCATTTAAAGAACTCAACCTTCCGGAAGAGTTTATGACTGACGGTTACCGCAACCGATACATATATGCCGTATCAAATGCTATGACCAATCAGGATACTTTTGATATAAATAACGGAAAACTTCAAGTCATTAGCCCGACTGGTGAATTAATCACGAATGTTCCCTTCATACTCTACAGTACAGGTGAAGACGGTGCTGGTGGCTACACATATGAAGGCGGAGCCATTGGGGGGTGCGATGAGTTAACCGAACAAGGGGAAAATTGCAATTTTGCATCGAACGATCCTGATGAACAGTTAACATTCACAATCGCCCAAACATCAGCCGGCAATAACGCCACAAAATATGATGATCAATTGCTATTTACTACAAATAGAGATTTGCCAAAATGGCAGGTCATTAACGGCACCAATAATGCTAATTTAAAGAACAACACCCCGTCAAATCTGGATAATCAAAATTCCGGCATGCTCGGAATATCACCAGGTGCTGCAGAGGACCCCTCTCAAGAGTTGGACGTCATGGGAATCGTGCGAGTCAAAGATGATCCGGTATCGGAAGAGCGCGAAGGTAAACTCATCTCAGATAACGTTTGCGACTATTCCAACGATAATAAATGCTTCCCCTCAGACTTAATCGGGGGCGATTACCCTGAGATGGAATGCACAACAAACGACGATAACGAACCCCTGTATATGGAGGCTATAAGCGACAGCGAAATGCGCTGTAGAACGATTGATACCTTAGAAATAGTTTGCCCGGGCGATCAAATAGTAGGTGGCGTTGATGAAAACGGTAAGTTACTCTGTCGTAATCCGCCCGGCAGGTGCCCATCAGAACACATAAGCATTTGTGATGAAATAAAAACAATTCAATCCGGTTTTGAGGGTGATATACGTGAAATTACTGGCGGTACAAATACAGGCAACCTTCGTACAGAAATATATAAATGTAATGGTGGGGAATGGAAACCTCAGAGCACATCCGGCCTGTGTAGTTGCGAGCCGAAAGAGCCAGGAAGAATATATACGGAACGCTGCAACAGATTTAGACCTGACATATGCGGGCACCAACGTACTGGAGAGCTAACCAGACAAATAGTTTGGAAATGCCCTCAAGGTAGTAATACTTATCCCGTATTGGAAAGCACTTGCGAATGCGATCCAAACTCATTTAAGGACACAACCGTAGCATGCCAGGAAGGATTCACTTCAGGAGAAAGAACAATGCGCTCCAGAATGAATTGCACGCTTGGCAAATGTGATCCGCCTTATGAAATAGCCAACAGCTGTAAATGCGAAGAGAGAGAACCTTTGCCAAAGCTTGTGAGATGCCCATCAGGGTTCAGCGGAAAATACCAAATGACCAAAACATTCAGCTGCCCTAACGGTCCAAATGAACCAGGTGATGAAGGCGATTGGGTTGAAGTTCCGGGAAGCAAAGCCAGAGAATGTACGTGTGATTCCTCACCGCGTGAACAAGAAGTCGAGTGTGAAGCCGGAAAAGTGGGCAAAAAAGTGCTGAATTTCTACTATGAATGCGGCCCGAACGGTGCAGTCAAGGACATGAGCAAAGAGCCCGATGTCATCATAGATACGTGCGAAATACCAAAACCTGTAAGATGTGAGTGGACAATGCAAAGCTCTACCATCAATGATACACGTGATTTTGCAAGCACCACACGTGATGGCTCAACATGCAGCTGTACCGAGGAAAAAGGAGAATCCAAAACATGCTCTTCATCGGCCGGTACAAGTGGGAAACATTTTCATGGCATCTGCTTCTGTACTCCACAATAGGAAATAGAAATGAGAAATTTTAAAGCTAAGCAAGAAGGTTTTACACTCGTAGAAATTGCAATAACAATGATTATTGCAGGCTTTATGATAACAACTTTAGCGATTGGGTATCGATACTATAGCGAGGCAAAAAACAATCTCAGAGAAGGGACTTTCGAAAACCTTGAAACTTCGGCCTCGGCCATAAGGGCAATACAAAGCGTTGATGTATCTCAAACATATCCCTGCCCTGCTGACCCCACACTTGGGCCAACTGATCCAAACTATGGCTTTCCGGATTGTGCCCCAAACAATCCAAACATTATCCGCATGGTTGGGCGTGATGGACGCGTCGTCCTAAGAGGCGCGCTGCCATTCAAAAAGTTCCTTGATATGGATTTGGATAATGACATTAATGAAAATGATAAACTTGAGGGGTATGAATACACACACGCATTTGACGAATGGGGTAATAAACTCACCTACGCTGTAACCGAAAGCCTTACTGATGCTGCAAATTTCGATGGAGACTCTACTACAGAGCCAGTTTTCAACCAAAATGATGGCGCCATTGAAGTCGTCGATGAAGAAGCTGATTTAGGCAACATAAATTTGGCCGCAGGTCAATGCGATACAAACGTGTCGCTTTTGGAAGAGTGTGCTACAGCTCACTATGTAGTTATATCACATGGCCGAAATCAAACCGGCGCGTATAATAGAGAGGGCGTGCAACAACAAAATTGCAGTCAAGGAATGTATATTGAGGACGACAATCCTGATAAAGCACTTCTTATGAGCAAGCCAGATGAAACCATTAATTGCCGCGAGCGCATTGGAAGCGATGCCGTTTTCATAAGCGGAGCATATAGTGAGAGTAGGAATAACCCGAACGATGATCTAATTAGATATATTGTTAATAGGAAAAATAATATTTGGGAATATAAAGCCGCGATCATCAAGGACGCAGTAATCAGTAATGATGGAAAAACCATTGAAGAAGAGTATGTGATCTATCAGATTGCAAATACAAACCCCGGAAATGTCGGCATTGGTACAGAAGCCCCATCTGAAAAATTGGATGTAAGTGGTGATATACAGGCATTAGGTGTTCACGCAAATGAACTCTGCATAGAAAAGGGCGGCGATAGCCCTTGCACAAACCCTGAAGCAATTGGCGGAAATCTCCCCGACATGAATTGTGAAACGAATTACGGCCCTGGTTATGCCGTATATAAAATAACTAGAAACAGAGTCCTCTGCAAAAAGGTCCAGATTGATATGTCCGATTTGACGTGCCCAGATGGCACATATTTAAAAGGCATTACCATTGCAGATGGTAAAATTTGCGTATCTAAATCAGGCGAGTAGCCATTTTAGTAAACCTTGTCTAAAAGCCAAACAAAAATTCCGTGCTTTCGCATGGCCTAAAGGATATACTGATATATAGTTCACCTCTCACCTGATCCCCCTAAACTCAGGAAAAATCATGCATATTTCACTTAAATTGTCTTTAGCTATAATTGCGTTATTTGTTCCCTCGAAAGGGTTTACCCAAGGGCTGGCCGCACCAACTTTAAATAAAAGCAGCCTCGTTGACATCATGCCCGCTACAAGCGATCAACAAGGACTATATGAGAATTCAGATATATCACACCCGGCTATTCGCCTAACCCCTGATAAATCCGAAATCATAAATATAGACAGAGAGGCGGCAAGTATCATCATTGGAAACCCCAATCACCTGGGTATATTGGCAGATTCTGCGCAAAGATTAGTACTCGTGCCTCGCGCGCCGGGCGCCTCATTCTTTACCGTATTGGATAAAAAGGGTGATATAATTATGCAACGTCACGCAATCATTGCCAGCCCCAAAAAAAATTATGTTAGAATTCGCCGCACCTGTGGCGGATCATCAGATAATTGTCAAGAAACGAGTGTATACTATTGCCCGGATATGTGTCATGAGATTATGATAGATAATAATGAAGAAGGAAACACACAGCAAAATGCTCAAGCTTTAGCACAATCAAGTTCAAGAGCATCAAACTCTGAAGACACAATGCCCCCTCCTTCACCCGAAAGTTTTAATGAGAACGCAGATGAGCAGCGCTAATATAGGCAATAGGCAATGACAAAAGTTAAGTCTCTACTACTAATCTCCCTATCTTCTTTGGCTTTGACAGCCTGTGCAGGGTCTCATAACTACGACCCTAACCTATCACAAGAAGATCAAATTGCCGCTGCCATAAGACGTGCAGAAAATGCCTCAGGCTATCAACCATCGATGAAAACATTGGAAGCCCGATATAAAAAGGCCCCATCCAGTCAAATTGCAGCAACTGAATACGCCTATTCTTTACGCCACAACAATCAAATCCAACAGGCCGAAGCAGTAATTAAACCATTTGCGATATCAAAAGACGCAGCCGCAGCCACCAAAAATGAGTATGCAAACATTCTACTTGCCCAGGGAAACACCGAAACGGCAGAAAAAATGGCTCAGGATGCTATAAAAACAGACCCTTCCTATGACCGCGCATACCATACTTTGGGGATCGCACTCGATATGCAAGCTATGCACAAAGAGTCTGAAAGAGCCTTTAGAAAAGGATTAGAGCTATGGGAGGGCGACCCAACCGCAATCATGAACAATCTGGCGCTAAATCTTGCTGCACAAAACTTTTTGGACGAAGCAACGGAGATTTTGCAAAAAGCTTTGACAATTTCACCTGAAAAAACAGAAATTCGTAGAAACTTGAGAATTGTAATGGCTTTGCATCAAACAAATTCCATTCCAACCCCTACTCCTGCTATTAAGCCAGAATTCAAAGATTAATTTATTTACCAATACCTGCTGATGCAGCCTCGATACCAGCTGGCCCCAAAATGATAATAAAGAGGGCTGGAAGGAAGAAAAGGATCATAGGCACTGTTAATTTTGGCGGAAGAGAGGCTGCTTTCTGCTCAGCTTTTGACATCCGCATATCTCTAATCTCATCAGACAGAACCCGCATTGCTTGCGATATAGACGTACCATATTGCTCTGCCTGAATAAGCGATGTGGCAAAGCTTTTTGCTGCACCACTTCCAACTCTGCGCGCAAAATCTTGCAAAGCTTTTCGGCGATCATTCAACATGGCCATTTCTGTACTCAAAATACCCAGCTCCTCTGCCAAAACTTCCGAGTGATCGGACACCTCCATCGCAACACGCGAAATTGTTTGCTCTAAACCTATACCGCCCTGCACACAGATAAGCATCATATCGAGCGAGTCTGGGAATGAGAGTGCTATTTCATCCTGCCTTTTCTGTATGGTATTCTTGATTAACAAATCAGGTAACTTATAACCAGAAACCGCTGCAATAAAAATGTATAGCAGCGTCATTATCGGAGCTATATCTTTATCGCTCGCACTTAAAATCATCATGACAAGTGCACAGAAAATTATCGGCAAAACACCTTGTAAAATCATAAATTTAATTGGGGCGCTAGGGCTTCTTATTCCAGCTTGAAGCATTCGATCGCGTACATTCTCGCCCATATCACCGGCCATCTGCTGCATCTTGTAAAGCGCAGCTAGAGAGTTTACATCCCTCCCCTTTTTTTCAGGACTGGCCTTATATATCTCCCCACTTTTATGCGACTCATATAAAGACTTTCTACGCTTTTCAATCACATTCTTATAATGCTCTTTCTTCTCTGATTTTTTCAAAAACGGGGTAGCAAAACCAATGAAAGACAACGCCGCCAAAACCATACTTATAATAGTTACTAACCATTGATCTTCCATATACACCTCACACCTTAAATTTTAAAATTAATCATCGCACGCATTACAAATATCCCTACCAACATCATAGAAATCGCAACACCTAAAAGAATATTTCCCGTAGAGGTTTCAAACAAAATCATGATATATTCTCGGTTTGCAAAATACATCCCTAGAGCAACAAGATTTGGAAGAGAGCCAATAATTGCTGCAGAAGCGACCGCCTCAGATGCCAGAGCTTTGATCTTTCTTTTCAGTTTAAAACGCGCCCTGATTACACGAGAAAGATTTGATAAAACCTCCGACAAGCTCGAACCCGTTTGCGCTTGAATCGATAGACCTGTTGCAAACATCTTCATCTCTGGAATTGGCATTCTTTTAGTACCTTCCAACGCTGCATCATGTAGGGGAATTCCGATTTTTTGCTTATCATAGATACGCATCATTTCTTCACCGACTGGCCCTTCAAATTCTTTAGCTATCATGGCAATTGCACCGGCGACCGGCATACCGGCCTTAAGAAGACGGACAGTAGCCTCCAATGCATCAGGAAACTCTTCTAAAAATGTCTTCTGACGCTTTGCTGCAAACCTTTTTAGTATTAATTTCGGAACCCCTAAAAGACCGATAATTCCGAATAAAATGATAATGAATACAGGTTGGCCAATAAGCTTTGCAAACCCTAAGAAGAGCAGCATAGATATAAAGGAGTAAACCCAGAATTTTTTAGTAGAAAGACTTAAACCTGCCTGTTCTATCATCAAAGATATCGGCGTTTTTTTCTTATTTATTTCAGTCTCTTCTTTCGCGCCCTTCAATTTTTTTGCAATATCTGCACGACGCTTATCTCTACCATCGTTCTTATCAGGCGAATTGTTATCCAAAGAAGCCTTGCCTTGAATAACTGATTTTATACGCCTCTTCTTCTCCGATTCCTTATTAATCAGAATAACAATTATCGCCGCCATAATGATGGCAGCAATCAGAACAATAATTATTATTTGCAATATATTCATGAAACACCTTTAACCAAAGGCCTCTTCCATGGCGTCCATAACCAGATCAGCAACACCGTATTGGCGCGCTTTGTCAAAAAACTTGGGCCGCAGTCCAGTTGAGCGATGACGCGTTATCAACTTACCATCATCATCCTCACCTTCAATGTCGAGGACAAATAAATCCTGCATCGTAACCACATCACCCTCCATACCTGTAATCTCAGTAACATGTGTGGTTTTACGACTACCATCGCGTAAACGCTGCACCTGAATAATAACATTCACTGCCCCCGCAATCTGTTCGCGCACCGCTTTTTGCGGTAGATTCAATCCGCCCATCGCAATCATGTTCTCCATACGCGACAACGCCTCACGTGGGTTATTTGCGTGTACAGTACCCATTGACCCGTCATGGCCTGTGTTCATAGCCTGCAACAAATCAAACGCTTCAGGGCCGCGAACCTCCCCGACAATAATACGCTCAGGACGCATACGCAGACAGTTTTTAACAAGATCCCTCATAGTCACCTCACCAACCCCCTCAAGGTTCGGCGGGCGTGTTTCTAGGCGCACAACGTGCGGCTGCTGCAATTGTAATTCACATGCATCTTCACAGGTAATAATGCGCTCACCCGCTTCTATATAGCGCGTTAAACAATTGAGCATTGTCGTTTTACCAGATCCCGTACCGCCGGACACAAGGACATTTACACGACTTCGCCCAACGGCCTTAATAAGCTGCGCACATGATGGCGTCATTGAACCAAATTCTTCCAGCTTCTCTAAAGTAAGTTTCTCTTTTGTAAACTTACGTATCGTCATACAAGCTCCGTCCACAGATAAGGGAGGAATAATAACATTCACACGCGACCCATCCGGCAAACGTGCATCACAAATCGGAGATGATTCATCAACGCGTCGCCCGATAGCCCCCACAATACGCTGGCATATAGTGGTTAAATGCTGATTATCTCTAAACTTTATACTGGCCTTCTCAATTTTACCCTTTACCTCAATATATGTGGTATCAGGGCCATTGATCATAATATCAGCAATATCATCACGCTCCAGCAGCTCTTCCAAAGGACCAAAGCCCAGCATATCGTCAGCACACTCTTTAGCAACTGACTGCAATTCCGATTGCGTTAAATCAAGATTTCTAAATCTTGCAATTTCTTCGACCGCACTAGAAACTTCCTCACGTGCCGCACGTGCATCCATACTCGCAAGTGCTTTGAGATCGATACCATCTCTGAGGTCAAGCCAAATTCTATTGCGGGCGCGCTGAAGCCTTAAACTCGTAATAGAATCAGCGCCCTCACTCTGACCAGCATCAGCGCTAACCTCTTCCAGAAGGTTAAATGGATCATCAGCCGCCGCATCTTTTTTGCGTGTTTTTGGCTGAACCTGAGGCTCCACATTTCCCTGAACATCCTCGATAGAACTCATTATGCCATCACCAAGATTGGTATCATCATTGCGCACAAAATCAACATTCTTTCCAAGTTCAGATTGCTGTCCTTCAACTTTATCACTTTCATCATCACGGCGTGGCAACGGCTTATCGGATAAAGGCGGAAGCGATTTTTTTACGCCCCTATTTTGTGAATTATTTTTCTTACCAAACATATCTCACCCTAATTTCCAGAGAGCTTTCCTAATAAGCCCCCCATTATGCGAGATTTTTTTTCATCAGAGCTCATCACTTGCACGGCACTATTGATAACATCTTCCACTAATGGAATTAGTTTTTCTTCAATGACTTTTTTCGCATCCTTATCGTCTGAAAGTTTTCGTCCCGCACTTTCACTCGCCAGAAAAGCTTTAGGCGCAAATGCAACAAAACTATCGACACTATTCCCTATAGCTTCCTCAATATCTTTCTTGCCAACCTCCTGCGCCGGTGCCTGACCCTGCATATTTATCAGCATAGATATATTTGAAGTCTCGCCGCCATGCACTTCTGCTACTTCCATCAACAAGCTTCTCACCAACCTTAGGGATGAGAGTGTCGGCGTACTTACAACTATCGACTTATTAGAGCGCGCCAGCGCAATGCGCTGTAATTCTCGAGGTGCGCTGGACAAGTCCAGAACCACTACCGGAAATGTAATCATCAACCTATCCAGCAAAATCTCTAGCTGCTCTGCATTAATTGTATTATCAATCATTGCCTCCCCGCCAGTCGCCAAGACACTTAAACGATCATCAACCTTGTGCATCATACGTTTTAGATTATCGTCATTTTCCTGCTGAGCCGCTTGTACGGCTTCACTTAATGTCGAGATCGGATCGAACGAAAACCCCACCCCCAAAGAGGATGCTCCTCCCGCAACATCCATGATTAAAGTTTTTTGCTTTAAAATATCAGAGACACCGCACGCCAAACCTTCTGCAATTGTGGTTACACCAACACCACCCTTAGCGCCAATAATTGTAATCAATGAACTGCCGCTAACACCTTTTTTATTTATCAATGCCCTGGCAATTACATCACTTAAAGACTCAATTTTGACCGGTTTAACCAGATAATCACTTACGCCCATATCAATAAGTTTGCGATAAAGATTTACATCATTTTCTGGCCCAATTATTATGGCAGACGTCCCCTCATCACAATTCGATGCAAGGACATCTAACTGAGCTATAAAATCTTCATCCATATTTTCTGTCTGAATTATGACCAATTCTGGAGAAGAAAAATCTTGATATGTTTTTATAGCACCTTGCAAATCACCTTTTACGGCACTCACCTCGACACGCACAAATCTCCAATCATCAGAGAGCGACTTCGCAACCTCCAATGTATTTGCATCCTGCGAGAAAATAGTGATTTTTGCCGCAGGCAATAATACTGAAATATCTGACTTTCTAGCTTCGCCCATATAATTTAAATATCCTCAACTTTCAAAAAATCAATTCCCGGAAGCGCGCTCACCACCCAAAGTCCCAAACTCTTCGCCACCCCGCAAAGCCTCAGTTTGGTTGGTCACACGTCGCGCATCGCCATACAGAGCGTTCTCTTGTCCGACCAAATCTTTCGGCCTGGCAACCTGACGCGCAAATAATGTATCAATGCTGCACCCCATTTGGTAATCAGCATTTGCATTAATATGGCGTGTATCGATCCCCGGCATAAGCTCACAATTTTCAGGCGCTAAGGCTGTATATCCGGAGTAAGAAATAATTACTTTCGAGCCATTGGCAGAATTGGAAACAGGTAGAATTGATGCCGCAACATCACTAACACCCTCTTTACGAAGTTTTTGTGCAATATCAGAAGCCTTATTCGTTGCCTGCATGGCCGTATTAGTGCGCGAGGCAGGATCGTATGTAACGGTAAGGCCAAAAGGGCCTTTACCGTGCTTATGATAATGCTCTGCCATGGTTAAAATTGCGCCCTCATTCATCTCCGCACTGGGCATTGAATTCTCTGTGAAAGTCGGCTGCACACGGGTACGGGATTTGGCAAAATTATCTGGCTCCCTCAAACTTCCACACGATGATAAAATCAATGCAGAAACTGCCAGGCACGCAACATTTTTCACAATAAAATCACTCATTTTCAAAACCTTAATCTAATATATATCCATAAGGATGCTCTAGCGATAATAGCTCATTATCCTTAAAATCATAATTTCGTTTAATATTCGCAGCAAACGCGCGCGCTAATTCAGGATGAACGGCCGGCGCAGCAACAACTTCGGCAATCTCCTTTTCCGCATATGGCTCTACCAGATAAGGCGTGACCAGAACGATCAATTCGGTCTCATCACGTCTAAATCCGCGCGAAGACACCAAATCACCAAGAATTGGAGTATCCTTAATACCCGGCAGCCCGGACATATCTTCAATTGCATCTGATTGGATCAAACCCGCAATCATTAAACTTGCACCACTTGCAATCTCCACTGTTGTTTCCGCACGGCGCACATCCAACCCGGGCACTTGCACCTGCGCCAAAGTAATTGCGTTATCAAAATCTAGCGATGATACTTCTGTATTCATCTGAAGACTAATACGCTTATCCGACATCACGCGCGGTACAAAATTCAATGACACCCCGAACTCACGGAATTCAATCACAAGGTTTCCAACCTGATCGCGACCCACCGGAACGGGGAACTCACCACCTGCCAGAAATCCTGCTTGCTCTCCCGATACAGCCGTCAAATTCGGCTCAGCTAAGATATTAACTAAATTCTCTTCTTCCAATGCATTAAGCTCTAAACCGATTAAACCTAAACCATTAATCCCACTACCAATAGCTGCAGACAAAATTCCAGCAGGATCTCGCGTTAAGCCAATACCCGCACCCGTTAAAAATTGTATTTGATCGCCTCGATTGGTCGTGGAAGCTAAATCAGCATTAGCATATGTCTCAAGCCCAAGCTGCTTAAGCACATTACGTGACGCTTCAACGATACGAACCTGAAGCATAACCTGCTGCTCACCACGAACATCCAGCATATTGGCCACCAATTGATCCGCATCACCGCTAGCGCCAGAAACATCCCCGGCATAACGCCCGACCAGGTTAACGATTTTGTTCGAAGCCTCAGGCGTAGAAACACGCCCCGTTAACAACACCTGATTATGTATGGAGCCAACCTTCACACCCTCACTAGGGAAAAGGTCATTAATCATGGATTGGATCGCCATCAAATCGTATGTCACATGAATATCTAAACGCTTGATAACATTCCCGTCCGCATCCAGGGCAATCAGGTTTGTATCCCCAACCTCAAGACCAACTAGGTATAATCGATTGCTCTGCACCGCGCGTACATCCACAACAGAGGAGTTAGCGACCATAACATCGGCCACATCACCCGGCAGATCAACAAGCTCGGCCTTTCCCAAAGTTACCGTCACCAAATTTTGCTTAGAAGCTCCAACAGCTTGTAAATCAGCCTTTTCCGCACCCACGCTAAAGGCAGGCAGAATAAAGCACATAGTTAACAGCAAAATGTAAAAACGCTTTATATTCATAGAACTTTCTTTCTGTAGATACGCAGCATACTTAGAGAGTTTCAAGGCGGGAAAGCCGCACAGGGAGGTTATTGAGCAGGAAGTGCAGACACGCTTCCCCCATCATAGATTCGCACAATATTATTATTTAAGCCAGTATCATCTTTTATTTTTTCATATTTCTCAAAAATTTCATCGCCCATAGTCGTTAGGCGCGCATCAGAAACAGTCGGCCACTTTTTCTCGACAATGGTCTCATCACCCACACCGCGCAAAGACAAACGCAAATCGCCCAGCTTCTCAGCAACAGCCAAACGTTCCGCATCCTCAGAATTCACAGCTACAGTAACCGTTTTACCAACCTTTACACCGTTATTCTTATCATCCACACCGCGCTCCGCCTTCTGATCCACAGCCAAGACTTTTACATTTTGCAATATTGTCTCCGTGGCATAACGATCAAGCGTTAACTCAAGCATTTTACGAACCTCAGGATCATCATCCCCTTCAGCCGTAACACGCTCACTATAGGTTAGAATAATATCAACATAATCACCCGGCCCTATAAAACCACCGGCCATAGATGCCGCATTAACCGGAAATGCCACCGCACGCTGCCCCGTTTCTAAAGATGCCGCCACAAGATTTCCTTGCGCCTGCCCAAGTAGAGCCGTTTTCATCACAGGCTCGCCCTTCATTACTGTGCGCGCCAATCGCCCCTCCAGCGCCTCTTCAGGGCTCTGATCATCCTCACGAATGACAGCCCCTAAAAACACCCCCGCCTTTGGCCATTCCTGCCAGCGCATATCCCCTTCTTTCAACGTATGCCCAACACCTAAATCCTTATTAGCCACCAATATTTGAACGCGCGCCTCTTGAACAACTTGCGGCTCTTGCTTTCCGCCCAATGTCACCTGAACAAGAACAGCAACCAAAACAGAGACAAGAACTGCTCCGATCAGCACAATCACAAGATTCTTATTCATTGCATAAATCCCTTTCTGGAAATTCAACGATGATACTAAGGATAACCATTACAAGCAGAGCGCTTGAAAAAAGGCCTAATGACAATAATGACGCAAACGAATTAAAAAAACGTTAGGAATAGATTGAATTAATACTTAACTTTACTGAAGAAACGAGACCAGAACCTCAGGACTAAAATACCCTATTTTGATAAAAGATGCCAGCGCACCGATTACAATGGCGATACCATAAGGCACCTTGCTTTCACCAGCTTGCACACGCGCTACCCAACTATCGCCTTCAACGTCTTTAAACGGCTTCTTTTTTTGAAGATACAGCGCGAATACAGCGAGCACCCCACCAACCATTGCCATATAAAACAAAAACGGCAATAAACCTTTCACACCGCCCCAAAATGCGAAAGCAGTGCCTAGCTTAGAATCACCTGCCCCCAACCCACCAGTGGCGAACATGGCAAGCGTTACTAAGAACACAACACCTGCACCTATCAGATGCGACCAAACACTAAAGAAAACATGATCCGCCCCAAACAACCACATTAAAACATAGCACAATGGAAATGCCCCTATAACGACCACGGAATGCCAGTTCGGAATCTTCAATCCTCTTAAATCAGAAATCGATGACAAAACACCAATTCCACAAATCAGGGCAAAAAAGAAAATATAGATGAACAATGCAATCATAGGAGAACCCTCATACATCTTGAGACATTAAAAAAGCCCGCCATCAAAGCGGGCTTTAATTATTTAATTTCGATTATATTAACCTTCAGCTTCCGCAGCACGCTCCGCCGCTTTATCAGCCGCAGTAGTCATACTTTCTTCCATGGAACCGAATGTGTTGTAAAGCTGATCACCGAATGTGAACACAACCGCAACAATCGCAAGTGAAATACCGGCAGCAATAAGGCCATATTCAATAGCTGTCGCTCCATCTTCTTTTTTAAGATACGCATCCTTCAATGCAAGTAATTTAATAAACATGTTTAACTCCTTTTGAGATATTTTTATGATATTTCGGCCAACCCATACTTTGAAAGTAAACTCAAAGCCCAACCGTTATGATTATAGAATATCTGAAGTTACTTAACAGACGGTTAAAATTCACAAGTATAGATTAAATATTTAACACACAAATCATTAAAAAATAATTTAAAATTTTATGAAAAGTTAAAAAACAAAGTAATGATTAAGTATAAATTAAGTATAGAACATAAAATTAGTTTTTAATATATAGTTGACTAAGCTCACGACTAATTTTTTCAAATACTGATATAAGCTCATCTTGAGTAGGTGCATCATAGTATTGATCCTCACTACTTGCACAGCGCTCATAAAAACCCTTAGTATTATCATTAATATTTGAAGTAAACGTAACAGTATAAATAGTGACACCCAATTCTTTGAGTGCATCACACGTTTCTTCAAAACGCTCATTCAGGTCATTAACATCTAATTGATGGCGAGAGGTCGCCCAATAAGTTGAATAAGTGCCTTCCATAGTATTATCGCCATCTGTCATCATGACGACAGCCTTACGCCAATACGGGTCTTCCCAATCACTTCCCTCTACGAATGGGCGCGCAGGAGATAACAATCTCCAGCCCCACGTCATACCGATATTACCGTATGTAAAACCACGCGCTGACATGGTATCTACCCGCGCCAGCAAATCATCTCTATCGCTAATCATTGGCTGTATTAATGCGCTCGGGCAATTTATATTCGTACCGCCGCTATTACGATGCTGATAACAGAAACAATATCGCGTAGTGCAATTACCGCCATAGCCGTTACACGCATTACAACGCGAATTATTATAGCCATATATACGGTAGTCCTGCAGATCATCGCACTCATAACCCTCGGGAATAAAATAACCATATGAATAAACATCCCATGGACCCTCATAATTATCCAACACATCACTGTCATAAGGGTCATTATCGCCATCGCGCGGATCCCATCCATGCCCATCAGGATTGCCGCCAGAGTCATTCCAAAGCTGCCCCTTACTATTGGGTACATAACTCGCAAAATTTGAGTAACCAGTAGAGTTATGCTCAACCACGCATCCATACCAATTATAGCTGGTGTAATCGTTGGTATAAGTCATGTCTGGTGGCACAGTTACAAATTCGTACCCATCACCATATGTCGTACCATCAGGGTTTTCACCCAAACCATACGGACCAATACGGACGGAACTACTATAAGGCACCATACCGATTTTAATCGTATTCGGGTTGAGCGTGCTGTTAAAAAGAATATTAATAAATGATTTTGATGCGGTTCTCAACGTGCCGATATTATTGTTTGAAGACATAGAGCCTGTATTATCAAGCACCATAACAACCTCCAAACCTTGCACCTCACGCTGAACCGTTGTTTCTGCTTCCACATCAATTTCATCAATACCTATAACACCTAAAAACCAAGTATCATATCTCGCAACACCCGATACCTTCACCTCATCACCATCAACAACTACGGTCGGATCAAATGTAACACCAAGTTTTTCAGAAGGGTAATTAGCATCAAAAAATTGCTGCACCTTTTGGGTTATAGTAGCCGGGTCGCTGGAATTTGCAGCCCCAGCCAAAGCAGCCGCGTCAATGGCTTGCGCCAATCGCTGTTTGACAAGATAGGCCATCGCATAATCTAACGCCATACCCGTAGTCGCAACTAAAATAGGCGCAGTCAATGCAAAAACGATAATAATCGCCGCCACTTGCTCGCGAAAATATCTTTTCAAAATACTCTTAATTCTAAATGCCATTTTAATCTCCTGACTAAATTTTGGCGCTCTTATTCTTTTGCAACAACAGCCGACTTTCTTCCCCTAGAAAACGCAACCTCCAACATTGGAATATTATCAACAACAAACCCAGCAAAAACAGGACGAAATTCATAGCTGACTCCGACCGCAACAACACCATTATCAGGCTCTGCCAAAGCCGAAACATTACTTAGCACGTCGGCCATCTCACTCATATTAACCGTTTCCCTCCAAACAATCTGCGGGTTTGCCTCATCATCAAAACGAATACTTACAATATCAACACCATAAGCTCCTGTATCCAAGGGCTCAAACGCCAAACGACCAGCGGCGACAATTTCGTTAATTTCAAGCTGATCAACACTGCGATCGCGAGCAACAAGATCTGCAACAATTTGAGATGCCCTTATTGCTTTTTGATTGGCTAATATCCCATTGCCCATATCATAAAGCCCAAGCATCATGACCAACAAAACTGGAAAAGTAAGAGCAGCCTCAACAGCAGCCAAACCATCGTCTTCACACCACCAATACTGCAACATTTTAAAAGAGAGTATCATACTTCCCCCTCAAATTCGTAAGGCTCTGTCTGCAAAACAATTGTCGACATAAATAAGCGATACCCTGTATTACCAGACAAAATCTCACCAATAAAAGGCGTCATCAACCTATAGCGATAAGAAGCCCTTACCAGTATTTTATCATTAGAAGACCCTACATCAAAACCCTGAGAAATCAGATTTCCATCCTCATCGTATTCAGGGTCAAAATCCTCATATGATGTAAAGTTAACAATTGGAATAACCTCAACAGTAATTTTATTGCAGTCAATTAACACGGTCGCATAATCACATAATTTATCTCGAAACTGTACCTGGGGATCGGCTGCTGACTGCTGCAATTGACCGGTCCTGATCATGCGCGCCGCCGACTGCGTTGCACCCTCCAATAAACTGGCCGATGTATACATTATTGCCAGCTCAATAATAGCCAATATAACCATCAAATACGGAATAAACAGCAAGCCAAATTCGATTGCTGTGGTGGCTGTTTTCTCATATAAATATCTGGTTATAAAACCCATTTTCACTTCTTCATCACGCGCTTAATCATCTGACATTTATTATAAATTGCTTCTTATTTTCGGGCATAAAAAAAGCGGCATAAATCCGCTCATTAAACCCCAACTCTAATTATAAACTCAAAATGTAAACAAAGAATTAAAATTAATCCGCAGCATCAACACCTTCTCCATCATCTTCCTCGTCCCTTACCGCAGCATTAGTAGAGTAATCACCAGAAACAGAAGCACCCCATCGCTCTATAAGCTCAGCTTGCCTCTTCTTAATAGCTTCCAGCCTCATCAATCCCTGCTTATACAACGCACCGCTTGCTGCAGACACAACCAACCAATCCATAACATATCCGAAAGCTGCTGCTAAATAAATTATTACAAGCGTCAATGGGTCTAAAATAATTTCAGTCGCCAAGTCCATGCTTAGCCCCCCGTCCCAGAGCTTAAGAACAAATGGAAGGCACCCGATCACATTAAAAGCACCGACTGTCATCGCCTTACCTTTATTCTTACTTCTATCGACAAAAAATGCCACAAATGTCGGTATCATACCTACATACAAGATAATAGCAGAAGATAAGAATACAACGGAGGACACCAACAACAGAACGATCACCAAGTGAGCACCAGAGTTCTTTTTCTTCTTGCCTTTAGAATTTACTTTTTTATTTTTATCTTTTTTGGCCATTAACCTAACCCGATGTAACAAATGCAAGAACTGATATAACCAAAACCATAGCAGCCAATAAGCAGGAAATTATAGAAGCCCACTGCCGCCCCGTCTCGACACCAAAAGATTCTTTATCTTGCAAAGCTAAATCCAGCTCCACAGCCTCCCCCCTTAAGGTTTCATACTCCTTAAAAGCAAGCTTGAAATTGTTCAGGTCACTATTTACAACAGTATCATCATCAAGAATATCTAATATTTTCTTCAAAACTCCTGATTTTGCTGCGTCTTGTATTTCTTTAGAAACTTTTTCGCGAAGCTCTTTATCTTTAAATCTTTCACATATAGTCTCACCAAGAGAAGAAAAGGCTTTAGCAACTGCTGGCACCCTACCCACACCAAACCTCACTTGTATCTCTGATAAAACACGCAGGTTTGCTAGCATGATTTTGTGCTTCTCTCCAGAATTTAAATCATACAATGATTGCTCAATAACCTTCGGCTCCCTTTCCATTAAAAATGCTGCAACATGCCTATCAACATACAAAGTAGGCGCCTTGCCTTTTTGACTAAGCCCCTCATACACCTTAAGCATTTTTTCAGCTGTAGTAACATAAGACTTGCTAAAAGCATCACTCAGACACGGTGTTTCTTTATTCAGAAGATACAAGCACCTCTCTATCCCATCACCAATACGCCTACTTCTAATGAAACGCTTGCACTGTTCATATTTAGTGAATAGACCCGCAATATCTATACTTTTATTTTGCTGGAAAGTTAACCAAGTAACCATAATTCCGGATGAAATAATCTCCGCATAAGGCGCCAAATCTTTTCCCATAGCAACAGATTCAGCCAATGATGAACCAAAGCCATCACCTGTTAATCTCATCCCTTTATACCTTAACGGCCCATAAGGATCGAGCGCCGAGGATACATTTGCAAGCAATTTTTCCGCATACCCCGCACCTGTGCCGCCATCTCGCGAAAACTCCAATGCCTTCAAAAAATTTTCAACGCCCCCATCATCATCGACAGAACGCTGCAACCAATTAAGCAGCGTTTCATCCTCTACTATACGCCTGGTTTCTGTTACATTTTCATCCAGAGCCATAGCCAACATGGGTAAAAGGTAATATTTTTCTTCACCGAAAGTAAAAGGACGAGGTGCCTTTCTTCTAACAAGCGCCTGCTTCGGTGTTAAGCGCTTACCATCAACCCACTCAAGGACTTCTGCGATCGTCCATCTCTGCGAAGGATCATCGTGAAGCACCCCTCTTAACAGCTCTAAAATTTCGCCTTTAATACGCTCCTTACCTATTAACGTGCCATAACTTCCCATTTCAATTTTGCGTTTCAAAATATTCTCAGGCTTCATACCATTTATTGGATCAGCACCACGCAGTAAAATCGCTATGCATACCCCGAACGCATACAAATCATCAGAGCGTGTTCCCAGACCACGCCCAGCCGGATCCGCCATGGCCCGCTCGATTGACTCGTATAAAAGAGGTTGTGAAAATGACGGTGGCGTTGAAAAACAATCGCCCAAAACTATTTTTTTCGGCCTTTCATTATTCTCATTACTTTCAAAGCCACTAAATACATTTGTAAGCCTAATTGCGCCATGGACTAAATCTTTTTCTTTAAAGTCTTGAAAGATACTGACAAACGGCCGGATAAAATACTCCATGGCCTCATCAGGTCGCCACCCCAATGCCGCTTCCTGATTAGGTAACAACAAAGGTGCACCAAAATTATTTACATACAAAAATACATACCGCTCATCCCCGCTCAATGGCCATGCAACCACCCCTTGAGCAAGCAGATTAGCCAGATATGGGTTGTTTAGCATCTTATATTTGGTGGTGGCCAAGCGACGAGGAATATTATGTCTTTCACATACGATTGCGACGAGATGATTGTCCCCATGTTCCGTTGAAACAGCCTCATAAGCCTTGTTCCCGCCAACATTATATTTTGGCAAAGCTCGTTGCGGGAATATCTCGATATATTTATTAAAATGAACGCTGCCAACACTCGCAGTTACATCAACGCCTGAGCTAGTGGACGCTTCCACAGCTTTAGTATCTTTGTTTTTTTCATTTTCCGGTTTAATTTTTTCCGTACTAACTGCACTGGACACTATTGATCCCCCTGATGGGATATTAAGAAATGGGCAGAACAGCCCACACATCAAAAGATAAGTGTAAACGCAATTTAGTTAAAAGTAAACGTGATCACACAGCCTGTCAGCTTAAACTTCGAAAGGATCATGCATTAATATAGTGTCGTCTCTCTCGGGGCTTGTTGATAGCAACGTAACAGGCGTACCAATCAACTCCTCGATATACTTAACATACTTAACAGCTGCCGCAGGAAGCTCGGCCCAACTGCGCGCACCCGCACTTGTCTCACTCCACCCTTTGATAGTCTCATACACTGGCTTGACCGCTGCTTGTTTAACCTGTGATGCAGGTAAATAATCAATAACTTCACCATCTAGCTCGTATGCAGTACAGACCTTAATTTCATCCAGACCATCCAAAACATCCAGCTTCGTGAGGGCTACACCTTTTATGCCACCAAGCTTGATTGCCTGACGAACAGCCACAGCGTCAAACCATCCGCAACGACGTTTACGACCTGTCGTGGTACCAAATTCATGCCCACGCTCACCCAAGAATTGCCCAACATCATTGTCTTGCTCCGTGGGAAAAGGCCCCGCACCAACTCGTGTTGTGTAAGCCTTGGTAATACCTAGAACATACCCAACAGCGTCAGGAGCCACCCCTGCCCCCGTAGCTGCCTGTCCGGCCGCCATGTTAGATGATGTAACATATGGATATGTTCCATGATCAACATCCAGCATCATGCCTTGCGCACCTTCGAACAAAATACGCTTACCGGCTTTGTGCGCGTCAGCCAATATCTTCCACGTCACAGCCATATACGGCAAGATTTTATCTCTAACATCCATCAACTGATCGAAAATATCATCCGCGCTCATTTCCTCTGCGCCAAATCCGCGTAAAAGCGCATTATGATGAAACATCATGCGCTCCAGCTTTTGCTGCACCACTTCAGGGTATTCAAGATCACAAACTCTCAAAGAACGACGGGCAATCTTATCTTCATAGGCCGGACCAATCCCGCGCCCCGTTGTACCAATTGCACGATTACCGCGAGCCGCTTCCGCGGCCGCATCTAATGCAGAGTGAATCGGGAGAATAAGCGGTGCATTCTCAGCAATCTTCAAATTCTCGGGCGTTAATTCAACCCCCTGCGCACGGACGCTATCCATCTCCTTAACCAAAGCCCAAGGGTCAATAACAGTTCCGTTACCAATGATGGAAATCTTACCCTGACGGACGATACCACTAGGAAGCAGATGAAGTTTATAAACTTTGCCATCAATTACCAAAGTATGACCCGCATTATGTCCGCCCTGAAAACGCACAACCACATCAGCTCGGCTGGATAGCCAATCTACAATCTTCCCTTTACCTTCATCACCCCATTGCGATCCGATTACAGCCACATTAGCCATGTTTATAACTCCTCAATTTTTCCGTTTTTGTAAATGTGGGTGCAACGATCTGTCGGAGCCCCCAGTATTGTAATCCAATTCTCGCGCTGTAATTTTACAGCATCGCCCCAATTATTAACTTCGATAGCAATGACCTTTTCAGCACCCCTAAAACCCAATCCTTGACGTATCGTATCCATATAAATCGTGAAACCATTCGCAGTCTCGTTATCTTCACTATCACCGCCGATATTATAGCGCCCACCTCGCCCTAACTCTCCACGTATATTTTGTGCAAACAACGTGAATACAACACACTTATGATACTCAAAGCCTTTTGTTTCAAGGGGATCAATAGTAATATTTACACTTGCAAGATGAAGCGCCTCTAGCGCACCTCTAACACCAGCAATAACGTCTTTCAAACGTGCCAAGTGCCTAACTGCATGATCGGGCAAGTTTAAACTATCCAGAGCTTTTAACGATACATCCGCAACACCTGCGAGTTGAGCGCGCAATTCATCTGTTTTCTGCTCGGAAACATTGGATACCTTAAAGATATCATCTACAATTTGAGGCAATGAAAAATCAATTGTTATGTCCTGTATTCCACTTGCCGCCAACGCCTTAATAGCCAAAACAGCTATCTCAACATCCGAATTCACATCATCAGCACCCACCATTTCACAACCGACTTGCGTAAATTGCCTTTGCGCCCTGTTTTGGGAGGTGCGCGTCCTAATAACATCATTTGCATATGCTAACCTTAATGGTCGAGACGCATTTACCAGACGCGAGCTAGCGATACGTGCAATCTGGGCCGTAATATCACTGCGCAACGCCATCATTTTGTGGCTAGCCGGGTCCATAAGCCTGAATGTATTAGCTGATAAAGCCGCTCCCGGCCCCGTACCCAGCATCGTTTCTTCAAACTCCGCCATCGGCGGCTTTACACGCTCATACCCAAAGCTTGAAAAAACCTTCATCATATTGGAGATAGCTACATACTCTCCTTCTGCATAAGGAGGAAGGAGGTCTTCAAAGCCAGCCGGAAGTAAGGCTATATTTTTGTTTTCATTTTTCATGAGTGCATTCCATTCATTCGCGAAGGCACCTTAGGCACAATTGGATGCTTTTTCAATAACAGCGCAAAGATCGTTGACAATATTTTGCACTTTCGCTTGATCATCCCCTTCGGCCATTACGCGAATTACAGGCTCTGTTCCACTTGCACGAACCAATACGCGGCCATCATTCGCCAGATTATGCTCGGCCTGCCCAATTGCATCTTTAACTTCCGTCTTGTCCAGTGGCGTACCGTTACTATATCGCACAGCTTTAAGTAATTGTGGAACAGGCTGGAACACATTTAAGACATCACTAGCCTTTGCGCCCGTGCGATTGAGCAAAGCCAGTATTTGCAAACCGGCAACCAGACCGTCCCCGGTTGTACCGTAATCACTCATAATAATATGACCTGATTGCTCACCGCCCAAATTATATCCGCCCACTTTCATGGCCTCCATAACATAGCGATCACCAACACCGGTGCGCACCATATCCAGCCCCTTGCTTTTTAACATACGCTCCAAACCAAGGTTAGACATAACGGTCGCAACCAAACCATTACCTTTTAGCAAACCATCCTCATGCATCGCGAGTGTCAAAGCACCCATAAGCTGGTCACCATCAATCTTGCGACCAAGCTCGTCAACCATAATAAGTCGATCACCATCACCATCCAGCGCTATTCCAACGTCCGCGCCGCGATCAAGAACCATCTTTTGCAAATTTTCAGTTGCCGTCGCGCCATATCCATCGTTGATGTTCCGACCATTTGGCTCAATTCCAATAGGGATTACCTCAGCTTCCAGTTCCCATAGTACCTGTGGCGCAACTTTATATGCCGCACCATTAGCACAATCCACGACAACTTTCAGCCCATCAAGACTCTCACCTCTGGGTAAAGATCGCTTAACGCTTTCCGCATAACGTCCCAAAACGTCATCAAGGCGTGCAGCTTTACCGAGGTCAGCAGGCAATGCGAGACCATCGTTCAAACCATTATCCAACTTGGCTTCAATCTCGCGCTCAATATCATCGTCCAGCTTATGGCCATCCGCGCCGAAAAGCTTGATACCATTATCCTGAAACGCATTATGCGAAGCTGAAATCATTACACCGACATCCGCCCGCAATGAACGCGTTAGCATCGCCACACCCGGTGTAGGCACAGGCCCTGTTAGTATGACATCAAGCCCCATTGATAAAAAACCGGCCGTAATCGCCTGCTCAAGCATATAGCACGATAGCCTCGTATCTTTACCAACAACAACGCGTCCGGTCGGTTGTTTAGGATGGCGCTCAAGAAGCACAATAGCCGTTGCCATTGCCACCTTCATGGCCATATCCGCCGTCATAGGAAACGTGTTAGCTTGCCCACGGATACCGTCTGTTCCAAAATATTTACGAGTCATAACTTCTATCTACCCTAATTCCTCGCCCTTAAAAAGAAAAAAGCGGGTACAAGCCCGCCTTTTCCCAAGATTCGATATAGAATTAACTGCTTGTCGGCACAGAGCTTTTCGGCAAGCCTGTTCCACCGCCTTTGCTCTCCCCCCGAATAATCGGGCGACCGGCGAGTAAATCCTTAATCTCCTCACCACTTAATAGCTCATAATCCATCAATGCTTTTGCCAGCTTGTGCAGATCATCCAAGTGATCCGTAAGGATTTTCTTGGCCTTTTTATACCCAGTATCGACAAGATAACGCACCTCCGATTCAATTTGTGAAGATGTCTCGCTCGAAATACGCTTGCGGCGAGGATCATGATCATCATCTCCATAATCTATCATCCCAACCTTTTCACTCAGGCCCCATTCAGTGACCATTGCACGCGCCAAACGTGTTGCTTGCTTAATATCGCCCGAAGCTCCACTGGTCACCTGATCTTCACCAAATATAATCTCCTCAGCTACGCGCCCGCCCATACTGACAGATAAGTTAGCCATCATTTTGGCCTTGCTGGTGCTATAGCGATCACCTTCCGGCAATCGGACAACCATACCCAGTGCGCGACCACGCGGCACAATTGTCGCCTTATGAATAGGATCAGATTCAGATTCATGAAGAGCAACAATCGCATGCCCTGCCTCGTGATAAGCTGTAAGTTTCTTCTCATCATCACTCATGGCCATAGAGCGACGCTCCGCACCCATCATAACCTTGTCTTTGGCATCTTCCATTTCGTCATTGCCAACCACACGCTTACCACGACGCGCCGCCAACAAAGCCGCTTCATTCACAACATTCGCAAGCTCCGCTCCTGAAAAACCAGGCGTACCTTTTGCAATTACTGCAGCATCAACATTGCTCGCCAACGGCACTTTCGCCATATGCACTTCCAGAATTTTTTCTCGACCCTTCACATCAGGAAGCGGAACTTGAATTTGACGGTCAAAACGACCCGGACGTAACAAAGCCGGATCAAGCACATCCGGACGGTTCGTCGCAGCAATAATAATCACGCCTTCATTGGCTTCGAAGCCGTCCATCTCAACCAGCAATTGGTTCAACGTTTGCTCACGCTCATCATTACCACCGCCATAGCCAGCACCACGATGGCGACCAACCGCATCAATCTCGTCAATAAAGATGATACAAGGCGCATTTTTTTTACCTTGCTCGAACATATCACGCACGCGGGAAGCACCGACCCCAACAAACATCTCAACAAAATCTGAGCCTGAAATCGTAAAAAAGGGCACACCCGCCTCACCGGCAACCGCACGGGCAATCAAAGTCTTACCCGTACCGGGAGAGCCTATTAAAAGCGCCCCTTTTGGAATTTTACCGCCAAGACGCGAAAACTTTTGCGGATCTTTCAAAAACTCAACGACTTCTTCAAGCTCCTGCTTGGCTTCATCAATTCCGGCCACATCATCAAAAGTAACGCGCCCCTGCTTTTCGGTCAGCATCTTGGCCTTGGATTTCCCAAATCCCATCGCGCCACCGCCTTTACCACCCTGCATTTGGCGCATAAAGAATATCCAAACCCCAATAATTAAAATTGCCGGCAATAAAGATACAATAATGCTCAAGAAGCTAACCTCTTCAGGGTCTTCCTTATCAGCAGAAATCTCAACAGCTGTGCCTTGCAGGCGATCAACCACATTTTCATTAGGCGGAACGCGCACATGAAAACGCTCACCGTTGGATGCGTATACCCCATACATATCCGGGCCCTTGATCACGACATTCGAGATTTTACCCGCCTGCGCATCACTCATAAACTCGCTATATGAAAGACCGCTTTTTGCGCTTGTGTTTCTATTTGTATTTGAAACGACATTAAAAACAAAAATTAGAACAAAAGCTGCAGCCAGCCAAAAAATAATATTCTTACCAAAACCGTTCACGATTTAGTCAACCTTTCCAATATTCACAACGAGTCTAATTAAAAGACTTACTCTAGGAAAACTAAACTTTTTCTCTCTCAAAACAAGTCTTATTTATCAATTGCATCCCTCTCGGATATCAAAACAAAGGTATTTTCATTATCGTTACGCTCGAAAATAATGCCCCCGAGGGTTCTTTTTCTAAATTTCTTATCATTAAGAAAATCTGCTACTAAATTCTCTACCCTTTGCATACGAGGGCCATAAATTTGAGGGTTTAGCGTCAATATAGCATCCCACACACACCTAAATACAATATCCTCAGGCCATTTCTCTAAAGCATTAAGGTTAAATACGATACGGCTCGAGTTTAATTCAACCACACATTCCATACGTGCCTTTTCCGCAACCTCTTCCAAAGCAGAACTCGCGCGCTCCAGACGTTTTTGCGTATTCAAAAATCTTTTCAAACTAAAGCCATCAGCTTTGAGATCATCAATGAGCTTCCTCATTCTTACGCGCGCATAATGTTCATCTTCGTTTGAAGGATCATCAATATACGGAATGGAATGTTCTTTACAAAAATCAAGCACACATCTTTTTTCGATATTTAAAAATGGCCTTAGCAGTGTCATGCTATTCTGATATGACTTCATGCTCATTCCGACCAAACCGTTGAGACCACTCCCTTTGGCAAGGCGAAATAGAAACGTCTCTGCCTGATCATCAAGGTGATGCCCTAAAAACAGATATTTTATTTTATGCCCCAGCATATATTCATGCATCATTTGATAGCGTGCGTTCCGAGCCTTCTCATGCAACCGGCTGCTTACACCATCATGCTCCCAAACCATACGATGAAAAGCACACCCCCATTCTCCAGCAGCCGTCTCAACCATATCAACTTCACTAGGTGATTCGCGACGAAGGCCGTGATCAATACTCAAGACATGTACTTTTAAAGAGGTGAAATGCGATAGACAATAAGCCAGCGCCATAGAATCAGGGCCACCTGATACGCCAACAGCAACTGAATCATCTTCAAGATCAAATCTGCTGATTATGTCCTGAAATTTATTTTCTGAAAGTGGGGAATTTGCGGCAGGTGAGTTCAACATACTGACCGCCTCCTTAACATTGGTGATTTTTAACAACCAAGGCGCTTCTGTTCTTGCGCGGCGCGACGCAGCACTGGGCCACTTCCGGCCATATTTTCCTTGGAAATTTGAGACAGCGCAACACACGCGTCTTCTTTTTTCCCCATACCGGCCAAAGACAAACCAAGCTTTAATAGATTATCTGCCGCTTTAGAGCCTTTAGGATCTTGCTGAAACCCTTCTGCAAAAATACGTGCTGACTTTTGATAATCCCCACGCACGTAAAAGCTTTCGCCCAGCCAATATTTGGCATTGGGCGCCAGGCTGTGGTTGGGGTACTGCTGTAAAAAAGCTTTGAACTCTCTTTCAGCTGCATCATAATTTGATGTTTTAATCAATGAAAACGCATTTTCATACATGACAGCCGCATCATCACCCCCAAGAGATAGAGCACCTGATGGTTTTTTTACATATGCGCCCAATTGCTTACCATTCGAAGCCCCGCCTTTAGACGTATATTTATAGCCACCCTCAGCCTCTGTCGCTCCTCCGGAAATAGAACCGGAAGTAAAGGAGCCGCCAGTAGAAACTGCTGAACCACCTTCTAGTTGCTGAAGACGAAGCTCCATATCGCCGATCTTCTTTTCCATCTCTGACTTTAAAGTCCGGAGCTCATAAAACTTCTCTTCCATAGCCCCGCGCAGATTGCGAACCTCACCCTCCAATTGCTGTAGGCGAATTTCAGTATCGGCCGCTGCCGTGCCACCGCCGCTAGAATTAAATTCAACTGGTGGCTTTTCCCCTCTGTAAACTGCACGGCTTAATGTCTCTACTTCTTTTTCAAGACGTCCCAAGCGATTAACAATCTCACCCGCTGATTGCGCAAGCGCTTGCGGACCGTCAAAAAGGACAAAAACAGCACAGAGTGAAAGCGCCAAAAGGCCCGGATATACCCGAGCCTTCTTGCCTGATTTTGATAAATCAAAAAATTTCATCATTTTACCGACTAGTTAACGACTGATACGCCACGACGGTTTTGCGCCCATGCTGTATCATTAGCACCAGGAACAGCCGGACGCTCCTTACCATAGCTAACAACATTGATACGGCTTGCATCAACGCCGGAAGCAACCAGGTAATTACGCACAGCATTCGCACGACGTTCACCAAGAGCCAAGTTGTATTCACGCGTACCGCGTTCATCAGCATGACCTTCTAATGTGATTGATACATTTGAATACTGCTTCAACCAATTCGCTTGCCTATCCAATGTGGAGCGAGCTTCGGATGAAATGTCATAGCTGTCATAGCCAAAGAACACGCGATCACCAACATTAACAACCAAGTCAGCTTGAGTACCGGGCGCTGCATTACCGCCCATACCGTCTTGGTAGATGTCACCGAGTGCGTCTTCAGAGGTGCCGTCAATAACAGCAACTTCATTCGGCATAACTTCCTCATCGGTACTAGAACACGCTGAAACAGAAAACATTACAGTAAAAATTAATAAATAACGGGCGAGCATTTAAATATCTCCTTATCTACCTGAGTAAAACATCGATTCCCAAGCACTAAAAATGTTCACTTAATTAATAGAACCTAACCCACTGCCACGCAAGAGGCAAAATATGAGTTTCAAAGTTTTAAACAACTAACACGAAGATTAGTTCAAAACTTTTGTCGATTCTGTCTATATGGTAAAAATATCGCTTAGCATTACCCCCGCATATTCAAACGCAGATGCTCTCCTAAAGACTTTTGGATCGTATACTTTTTAAATCCAAAAACCTTAATCTCGGGGGTTTAATCCCACTGGATCTCTTCACCACCACTTGAGACTGTGGGCTGATCTCTTTCAATATAAGGGACTGAATTATTATTCTGACCTGTGTCTTGCCCCCCTGTATCTGCTGACACTGTCCCTATAGGAGCCAAAGTCTCCGCCTCTACTGTCGGCATAGGAGCGGCGCTTTCCGGCTCAACACTATATATGGTTGGCTCTTGGGATTGCGCTGTTGCATCACTGCCTACCACATCCTGCCAACTCTGCGCCCTTGCGGAAGCATCGCCACTCACAATCTTTACGTAGCTAACAACATTCACAACGCCAGGAATCTTACGAGCGTGCTGTATAACGCGGTTAAGCTCGGACCGGCTCTGCGCAAAACCCATCAAATACACACTGCCATTAACCGTATCAATTGAGTAGTTGATGGACAAAATATCCTTATCAAAAGTAATTGAGGAGCGAAGACGTGTCGAAATCCATGTATCCTTCGCAAATCCAGCCACACCGGGACTCTTGGCCACTTGAACTTCATTAATAACCTGCTCAACACCCTTTGGCTGCCATGCAAGGCGGATAGCCTCAACACGTTGCTCAGGGTCTTGCACAACGCCCGTCACCAGAACGCGCCCCATATTCACCGTAAGGTCGAGTTTTCTAAACGCTTCAACGCTGTAATTCAGCCATAAATTATTAATCTCCAACTGTATCCGCGCATCTGTTGCCGCTCCCGAAATTCCGCCCTCTTGAGAGGCCGCAACACCTAGCGTCGCGCCCGCACCAATTGCCGCACCAGTACACCCCGAAAGCAAAACAGCGCTTGAAGCCAGTAAAATCAAAATATTTTTATTCATAAGGTATTCCTGAAGAGTTCAGAAGATTTAAAAAATGCCATTGAAGGCGAACATATTATTGCCCAGCAATCCAAGCATTGTCCAGATGTTCTATACATATATTACTTTTATTCCCCGAAACCAGTGCTGGATTTTTTTCCTGCGAGACAACAATAACATCAAAACGCATGCCAAGCTCTACCAGTTCCTCATTTAGAGAGATATAATAAAGAGCCGCCTGCTCAATTCTTCTTCGGCTACGATAATTAATGGCGTATAGCCCCTCATCACGGCTACTGCGCGCTTTAACCTCAACAAAGATAAGACCGTCTTTATTGCGCGCAATAATATCGATCTCACCAAATTTGGTCTTATAGCGTTGTTCTAGGATTTCATATTTAAGCTTCTGCAAATGCTCAACAGCCAACACCTCGGACCACACGCCTTTATCATACGCTTTTTGTCTCGCTGCCTTATTGATCATCGCGCAATTCCAGAGCCAGCGCATAAAGCACCTTCTTAGGGCGCCCTGTTTGCTCGGCAACAATTGCGGCGGCGGCTTTTGTGCCTTCGGACTTCAGAGCCTTCTTAAGCAAAGTTGTGACGTGCTCATCACTAAAATCTGCCTCAACAGGCGGCGCAATGACCAAAACAATTTCACCCTTTGGTGAGCCGGCGTTTTTATAATGTTCCAGTAGTTCAGCCGCACGTCCCTTGCGCACCTCTTCATACATTTTCGTCAACTCACGTGTAACCGCGATCTCACGTTCAACGAAAACCTCTGCGATATCCTCTAGCGCCTTTAGCAAACGGGCGCCAGTTTCAAAGGCAACCAAAGAACCCTGAACATTTTTCCAACCATTCAAAATCTGCCTGCGCGCCTCTTTTTTGGATGGTAAAAATCCGATAAAACTAAAATGGTCACTGGGCAATCCAGACAATTGCAGGGCAGTCAACGGTGAATTAGCCCCCGGCAACGCGCTGATATAAACCCCTTCAGCTTGCGCCTGCCTAACCAACTTATATCCGGGGTCTGAAATAAGCGGCGTACCGGCATCACTGATCAAAACAACAACTTTATCTTTTGCCGCTTCAATCAATTTTTGACGCTGCGCCTCATCACTATGATCGTTATAAACGGCTAATTTCGCTTTTATTCCGTAAGCTGCCAATAACTTACCGGACACCCGCGTATCCTCACACGCTACAATATCTGCAGCCGCAAGCCCGTCCAGCGCCCTTAATGTAATATCGCGCAAATTTCCAATCGGCGTAGAAACGAGATATAACCCTGCCTTAAAATGCGTACTTCCGGCCTCGGGCGCGCTCCAAACGGGTTGCTTTTTACTTTGCTTTGCTATTGTATCATTTCCACTCATATATAAAACCATAGCGGGAGGCTTTGATGCTGACAATCAAGAACTTAGGTTTAGTAAAGTTTATAACTTTATTCGGACTTTTTTTCGCCATTGCCGGTTGTTCAGTCAGTGCCCCAAAACAAAGAACAGCAAGCAAAACCCCGCAAACAGTAGGCATCGAAGATCAGCAGGCAAAAGCCCTGCCTCCCGCAAAGGTCGCCATACTCCTGCCCTTGAGCGGTACAAATCAGAGCTTAGGGCAAGCCATGCTCAATGCCGCACAAATCGCGCTTTTTGATGTCGGTTATTCTGAGTTCGAACTCATACCGCGCGACACCAAAGGCACTGAGATAGGGGCAAGAATGGCAGCCCAAGCCGCCGTAAATGACGGCGCACAACTTATCATAGGGCCTATTTTCGCACACTCTGTTAAAGCCGTAAAACCAATAGCAGCCCAAGCTGACATTAATATGCTCTCATTTTCCACTGATTGGACATTGGTCGGGCAAAACAATTTTACCATGGGCTTCCTTCCTTTTGATCAAATCACTCGCGTCAGCGCCTATGCCGCATCAAAAAATGTCCGCCGTATCGGAATCCTTTATCCACAAAATAGCTATGGCCGTGCCTCCGCACAACATTTGACTAGCCTCGCGCCTAAGCTCGGATTGCAAATCGCTGCCTCCATGCCATACCCAACACAAAGCCATAATTTGGCACCCACAATTTACAACTTTGTAAAACGCGGACCTTTTGATGCCGTTTTTCTTGCCGCAGGTGGGCAGGATGTTCACGCCATCTCCAACCTTTTAAGCCTAAATGGTATGCCCCCACATAAAGTACGCCGCTTAGGGACTGGCCTTCTTGATGATCTGGCTCTGGCTGGCGAAGTTAATTTGGAGGGTGCGCTCTTTGCCGCCCCTGATCCAATGAAACGTAAGGAATTTGAAAACAAATATTACGGCCTATATAGCCAAAGCCCACCTCGCCTGACCACTTTGGCCTATGATGCAACGGCCTTAGCTGTATCTCTCGCACGCCGTGCCGATCAAAATGAAAGATATATATTTAAGCGTGAAGCACTCCTAAACCCTAACGGCTTTTCAGGAATAGATGGGATTTTCAGATTTAGAGGAAATGGCACATCCGATAGGCGACTTTCCATACTGACAATCTCAAATCGTCAAATCAAAGTGATAGAACCCGCACCAACCACATTTGCTAGGAAAAACGCGTCCACTTTAGAAAAAACTAATACAACGCAACGTTCCAAAATGGCAGCGCCCAGCGCATACAGATACTAACCATGTCGGTTTTTTAACATTTAATCTATAAAATCCTCTTGATTTTCGTCTAAAAAAATACGATTGTGCATTTATACACAAATAATTTGTATACGAAACGAATTGTGTCATAAGGCATATAATCATGAGCGACAGTAAATCAGATACCACGTCTTCTAAAACCGCCAAAAAAGGCCGCCCACGCAGCGAAAAGTCTAAAAACGCTATTCTAAAAGCAACGAATAGCTTGCTCCTTCATTTGAGCGTTCAAGAGCTTTCAATCGAAGCTGTCGCAAAAAAAGCAAAAGTCGGAAAAACGACCATCTACCGCTGGTGGCCGAATAAAACCGCGCTTGTCATGGATGCCCTCATTCAGCAGCCAGGTATTCAAAGCCCGCTTCCAACACCAAAAAACAATGCCGAAGCAGTAATCATGCAGCTTGATAAGCTTATTCGCCTGCTTGATAGTAAAAACGGCGACACAATCGCCCAACTTTTCAGCGAAGCGCAAGCAAGCGGCAAGTCCCGCAAAATTTTCTCGGATACATTTCTGACCCCGCTCATCGATGCGATTTTATTCAGTATTGAACAAGGTATCGAGAAAAAAGAATTTCGCCACTCCGTAAACCCTGTAATGGCCGTTGACATTATGTGTGGTCCAATCTTTTTCCGCCTACTCTCACGCCCGGAAGAGTTAAATGACAACTTCCGTGAAAGCTATCCCAAAGAAGCTGTGCGGCTCATTAGCGCTTGATGAAATCACTATAAAAGTATAGCTCTATATGTATGCTTAAAAATTTTAATATAGAGAATATCGCCGATGAAGCCATACGCTGGCTAACTGAGCATTTCTGGTCGGTGGACATGCTCTACCAGGCTGCCATTGTTATAATCGCATACCTCTTGGGAAACATTTCCGGTAAGCTTCTTAGGCGAAGAATAAACGCCTATCTTGAAAAGAATAAGCCTCCTATCGCTGTGAAACGTGTTGCAACCAATATGGTGAAACTACTCGTTCCGATTTGCGCATTATTATTCGGCTTCCTTCTCGTACAAATAGCGTCTGCTCCGGCAATCGCTGTCGATGTAAACATTGTAACCGGAATAATGAAGCTACTCTTCGCGTGGATCGTTATCCGAATTGCAGTTCAATTCATAAGCAATTCTGCCGTGCGAAACGCCTTCTCCTTCATCATTTGGACACTCGCAGCACTTTCAATATTTAGCGTCCTTGACGAAACGGCACTGACCCTTGATTCATTCGCCTTTACCATCGGTAATTTCCGCCTATCGGCTTTAGCGGTGATAAAAAGCCTTTTGATGATTTTCGTGCTTTTATATATCGCGATATTTGTCTCCGGCTTTGCCGAACGCCGCATTTTAAAAGTTAAAGGCCTTACACGCTCCTCTCAGGTTCTCGTCACTAAAGTTATACGTGTGCTCCTGATCGTATTTGCGCTTCTCATTGGCATTACATCTGCAGGCATTGATCTCTCGCTCTTCGCCGTATTCGGCGGAGCCGTTGGCCTTGGTATTGGCTTTGGCTTGCAAAAAGGTATATCCAACCTCTTCTCAGGCATGCTCCTTCTTATGGATCAATCCATCAAGCCCGGCGATGTCATAGAAATCCCCGATCTGGGCACATTTGGCTGGGTAAACACAATGGCCGCTCGCTACACAGAAATCGTAACCCGCGACAACAAATCATTTCTTATCCCAAATGAAGATTTCATTACACAACGTGTCGTAAACTGGAGCCACGGGAACTCCCTCATTCGCCTAGAAGTAAAATTCGGAGTTCACTACGATTCCGATCCCCATGAAGTTAAGGCCATGGTAGAAAATAAATTGGCAGGCGCTCACAATCGCGTGGTCGACACACCATCCCCCGTTTGTCATTTAGAGGAATTCGGAGATAGCTCTCTTAACTTTACTGTTCGCTTCTGGATTAAAGATGCAGAGCAAGGCGTGACTAACATTCGCGGCGATATAATGCTCGTGATCTGGGATATCTTGAAAGAGAACAATATCTCTATTCCCTACCCGCACCGCGAAATCTTTCAACATATCATCAAATAAAAACGGGGCTAATCCTTCGAAAAGCCCCGCTTTCAATATTGCAGCATAGAGGCATTTAAGCCGCTTGCGCCAATGCCTGATCGCCCAGCGCATCTTCTCCAGCCAAAACAGCCGCGACCGCTTGCACCGTTGCTGCAATCCTTACAGCAGTCTGGATCTCGCTTGCACCAATCCCATGCTTTTTCAGCTCGGCCTCATGCGCGTCAATACACATCCCACAGCCATTGATCGCCGATACAGCCAAAGACCAAAGCTCGAAATCAACCTTATCAACGCCCGGATTGGCCAGAATATTCATGCGCAACTTGGCTGGCATGGTCGCATATTCTTTGTTCTTAGCAAGGTGAATGAAGCGGTAATAAACGTTGTTCATCGCCATAATCGCCGCCGCAGCCTTCGCAGCCTTCGCAGCCTCAGCGCTCAAATGCTCTGAAGCATCCGCTTCTACTGCTGCGATAACTTGCGAATTCCCTGTAGCCAATGCGGATGCTAAAAATGTTCCCCATAACTTTTGCTTATCCATCGTCTCATCCCCCGCCAATGATGACAGGTTTAATTTAACATCCTTCGCATAGTCAGGAATTTTACTCTTAAGGTCTAATACAGACATATCTCTTTCCTTTCTCTAGATACAATTCAGGCGGCAATAGCCCTTAAAACCCTTGCCGCCTGATAAAAATTAAGCAGCCATCTTCTGTGCTACATCTGAAGCATCAATCGTGTCTCCGCCAACCGCACGGTTACATGGGCAAAGCTCATCAGATTGTAGCGCATCAAGAATACGCAATGTCTCTTTCGGGTTACGACCAACATTCAAACCGTTCACTGAAACGTGCTGAATTTCGCCATGTGGATCAACAATGAATGTCGCGCGCAAAGCTACACCGTCTTCATGACGAACGCCAAGGCCATCAATTAACGATCCGTTTGTGTCCGCAAATGCCCACTGACCAAGCTTGTTAAGATCAGAGTGCTCGCGTCTCCATGCCAACTTACAGAACTCATTATCTGTAGACCCGCCAAGAACAACACAATCGCGGTCTTCAAAGTCTTCATTCAATTTTGCAAATTCAACGATTTCTGTCGGACATACAAATGTGAAGTCTTTAGGGTAAAAGAAGAAAACCTTCCACTTACCGGCAAAGCTGTCTTGTGTAAGTGTTTCAAACGCGCTCTCGCCGTTTTCTTCATGATAGTTAAATCCGGGCTTAACACCTGTGATTTCGAATTCTGGAAGCTTATCGCCAATTCCTAACATAGATCTCTCCTTAAAATTAATGTGATCATTTTGATGAGATAAACTTGCATGGATTCGCATTGTAAATCCAACAAGTAATTCCGTTTTTTAATATTGATAAAATCAATACTAATTTTTACATTAAAA
>JAHQVU010000069.1 GCA_019634145.1 Micavibrio sp.
GTCTCTCCGGCAGTAAGAATGAATAGCTAAGGTTAATTAGATTAAGAGAGGCTGGCTAGGGTGTGCTTGGTTTATCGCTTACAATGGATGAACGCTTTTATCTAATTTTTACACTCAACAAAAAGATAAATGAGTGGAATGATAAAACACGCCAAATAAAATCCCTCATCCCATACAGTAACGGCTACAAGGTTGAGTTTGATAATGGTGCCACGATTTACAGCTATCCTCACGCCAAAATCCGAGTTCATGATGATCCTGTGTCTATTAATCAAGATGAATTTAGTGTTTTTGTTGATAATAAATTGGTCAGTCAAAGCGCTGATATTATAAAATTTGCAGACTATATATGTATTTACGAAGGCAAAAATAAAAGGTGTTATAAAACAGAAGATGTTCAATTTATTAGAAACATTGCACACTCAGAAGCTGCGTGTAAGGTAAAAGATTACTTTTCGAAAATCGCTGAGCTAAAACAAGAGCAGCCAGCATCAAAGCATTTGCATTTTTACTATTCAAAGAAGTTAAATGTTATTTCGGATGAGTCATTCGCTGCTAAATTCGTTGATAGCTCTACACCAAGCGCTTTTGAAAACCTAGATCCGCTCATCTTTCCATTTGGTATCAACCTTTCGCAAAGGCAAGCATTGCAAGAAGCTATAGAAAATCAGCTTAGTTTAGTTCAAGGGCCGCCCGGCACGGGTAAGACACAAACAATCCTAAACCTCATCGCCAATCTCATCATACGAAATAAGACGATTGCTGTAGCCGCTGGCAATAATGCGGCAGTAGCGAATGTCTATGAGAAGCTAGAAAGATCAGGCCTTGGGTTTTTAGTTGCCTCTCTTGGAAGTAACGATAATGTTGAGGCTTTTTTTCAAAAGCTCCCCGAAAAGCCGGATATGTCTGAATGGGCGTTAACATCTGATCTAAAAGATAAGCTACACAAGGACTTATCTAATCTGGATCGGCATATCTCAAAGCTGCTTAAAATCAAGAATATGCTAGCAAGCGAACGAACTTTCCTCGACAGGTTAGAGCTTGAAAAACGCTACTTTCAGAACAGTTTTGATTCTCCTCCGTTGCAGATTGAAAAATATTCGCTTTCCAAGAAATGGCAAACGCCAGAACTCCTTAAGTTTATGGCTGACTTTGAGCATTGTTCACAGTTTGAAGTACTAAAGTGGCGCATGAAATTCGCATGGTTTTTAAAATATCGTATTTACAAATTTAAGACGTTTTATGATTTCGATGAGGGTGTCTTCAAGCAACTCATTAGTGCATTTTATCAAAGGAAAATTGATGAAACTGTCAATCTTATAGATGATTTAGAGGAGAAACTCAACAACGCAAATTTTGATGAATTGTTACAACGTCAGACAAAGCAATCCATGCACCTTTTTAAGGCCTTTCTGGCTGAAAAATACGCTTTAGAAGACTTGGAATCTATAGATCATAAAAACTATAAGAAGTCTCAGTATGATACTTTTGTACAACAATATCCTGTCACTTTGAGTACAACAGATTCGCTGCTATCAAACAAACCGAGTTGTCACTTATTTGACTACCTGATTGTCGACGAAGCTTCGCAGGTAAACCTCATTACGGGTTTTCTTTCAATGTGCTGCGCAAGAAAAATGGTTGTTGTCGGTGACATGAAACAGCTCCCTCATATCGCTAATGATGACCTTCCAATCGACATAGAACACCAGTTTGGTTTTGAGTCGCCTTATGACTTTAAGAGAAATAGCCTGCTTGGAAGCCTGATAAAATTATTTCCAGAAAGCCCCTCTACGCTTTTGAAAGAACATTATCGCTGCCACCCACGGATCATAGAGTTTTGTAATCAAAAATATTATAACGGTGAGCTGGTTGTTATGACCGAGGGCGGCGGCGAGCCGTTTAAAATCATTCAAACAGAAAAAGGTAACCACGCTGTTACGCCACCTTCAAAGAAGGGGAAAATTAACCGAAGAGAACTTGATGTCATTAAGGACGAAGCATTGCCCTTTGAGCTAGAAAAAACGAGTTCTAAGGATATCGGGGTTGTCACACCTTATCGCGCACAAGCCAATATGTGCAACAAGGATATGAAGTCCATCGGTGTGGATGTCGATACAGTACATAAATTTCAAGGGCGTGAAAAAGATACGATTATTTTTAGCACAACAGCAAACAGAATAAATAGACATATTGATCAAGCTGAGCTAGTCAACGTAACCGTCTCAAGAGCAAAGAATAAGTTCGTTGTGGTCTCCTCAGAGAGTCTCGTAAAACAACATGGCACAAATGTTGGTGACCTTATGCGCTACATCGAATATCAATCTGAATCTCCGGTGATAACAAGGAGTTCGACGGTCTCAATATTTGATTGCTTATATAAAGAATACTCTTTAACCCTTAATGAATTTAGGAGCAGGGTAAAGCGTAGCTCTCAATATTTGTCACAGGATTTGATGTCTACACTGATTGATGATCAATTGCAGAGTGGAGATTACGGTGCGCTCGCATACAGTAAAGATTATCCTTTGCATTTGCTTGTCAACAAATTTGAAGGTTTCAGTACGGAAGAAATTAAGTTCATAAAAAGCACCACCAGCCATGTCGACTTTTTGTTCTATAATCCTATGGATATGCTGGCCGTTATAGCGCTAGAAGTGGATGGCTATCACTTTCATGACATGAACCCAAAACAATTGGAAAGAGATGCTATTAAGGACAGTATCTTTCATAAAATGAATGTTCCCCTGTATCGGTTTTCAACAAAAGGCAGCGGTGAAAAAGATCGCTTAATTGAAATACTGTCTCCGTTTAATAATAAGTTTACTGAAAAGTAAGGGTTATAGATAATGTCCGCGATTGGCCGAACTGAGAAGTATCACACACTTCACTTTTCAGTAACTTGATCAACACTGCCTGCAACAATAATATCTAATTACTCATATCATTCTTCAATCCATGAAACGTTCTCGCAACATAAGGACGTTTTATTCCTGAATAATGTCTTCATGAAAGCATTATTCCCTTTAAAAACTGTTTTATTGATAGCCATTCTATTTGCCAATGAGCACTCATTGGCAAGAGATATTGTGTTACCTCATTCCATTATTGTTATTACATCCGACAAACGGCCAATAAAAAATAGCGATGCTGTTAAGCACCGCTTACATCAGGCAGGTGGAACGCTCGCTATTTACAACTTGGATGCAGTGCAATCGTTTGAAAATATTTTTAGTAAAAATTTACCCGCGAATGAGGAAGCGGCAAGAAAGCTATTTGAAAAAAGAATGCAGAAGTATGGGCCTAAGCAATTTGAGAAAGCTATTGTGCAAGCCTACAAAGGGTTATTTAGCGCATTGGTTTATCACGTAGATCGTTATCCAGTCATTATTTTCAATAAAACAGAGGCTATTTATGGCATAACTGATTTAAAGGCAGCTTTAGCGATGTATCAAGCGTGGAGGTTAACGCAAAATGAGCATCGATAAAAATTGCCTTTTTGTCCGCTGGCGTCGTTGCAGTCGTACTCGAATACTCATGTATACCACATACACTGCGTTTCTCCGTGCGTCTGCGCCTAGCCAGCGAAAAAAAATGCTAATTTTTAGAGGCGCTCAAATGACTAGATTATTACTTATTCCCTTCTGGCTATTACTGACTCTTCCATTAACGGCGCAAAGCCAAGGTGTGGAAGAAATAGAACCCACAGAAATTTCTACCTCAGATATTCTCAATGCGCCAATAACAGATCGTTCATGCCATAACTATTGTTTAACTGGTGTCTGTATTTGGCTGAATTGTGGATTACACGGCTGTTCAATCGAAACCAGTATTCGTGTGAGGCATTATCAGCCTGATCTTGTGGTTGGTGTGTATGAAGCCGCAGGGACTAACCCTTGGAATGAAGCGAGAGAGGTTTTTGGTACTTTAGAAGAGTCTACAACCGCATTATTAGTGGGTACATTTCATAATGCGATAGCAGGCTATGGTGAACGTACCGAGGGTAAATATAATGCAGACCGTAGCTTACGTTATAAAGAAGCGACAGCCGTAGGCCACCCATTAGCGCTAAGCAAATTGTAGTGGTCTAATAGCACCGGACACATTAATGAGAGACAATTACCGTCAACCATTGAGGTGTCATTATGAGTCAGAAACGTACCTACAAACAATACTCTCGTGAGTATAAAGAAGAAGCGGTTGCTTTAATAACCGAACAGGGCTATTCAGTGCCCAAAGCTGCGGAATCGCTGGGTATTAACCCCAACATACTCTACAAATGGAAGGAAAAATTTGAAGCTGAAATTCAGGGTAAGACGCTTGATGAACCCGAGCGAGATGAACTGAAACGGTTACGCAAGGAAGTTAAAGAGCTGCGTATGGAGAAAGAAATTTTAAAAAAGGCCAGTGCCTTCTTTGCGAAAGAAATGAAGTAAGGTTTGGCTTCATCAAAGTGGAATCCAAATCATACCCAGTGACAGTGTTGTGTCGCGTGATGCGGGTCAGTCGATCAGCTTACTATGATTGGCACAAGCGCCCAGGCACAATCATTGATGCGGATACACTGCACTTGCATCGCCGCATGAAGGCTCTTTTTGAACAGAGTCGTCAGAGTTTAGGTAGCCGTGAAGTGATGAAGAAACTCCGCGAAGAAGGCTTTGATATTGGCCGTTATAAGGTTCGAAAATTAATGGCTAGGCTTGGGCTGAAAGTGTTACAGCGTGTGGCTTACAAGGTGACGACAAAGCGTAACCACCGTGATGCTGTAGCGGTTAACCTGTTGAACCAGAATTTTAACCCTGTGGGGCCCAATCAGGTATGGGCAGGTGATATTACCTATTTGAAAACGGGTGAAGGCTGGGTGTATCTAGCGATTGTGATGGATTTATTTTCACGACGAATTGTTGGTTGGCATATTGATAAACGCATGACAACAGACCTCATTAGTAGAGCGATGATCAAAGCCTATAATCTGCGCCAACCGCCGAGAGGTCTGGTATTTCATAGTGATCGTGGATCGCAATACACCAGTAGACAGTTTGGAAAGTTATTGGCGAGCTATGGTATCCGAGCCAGCATGGGTGATGTGGGTGCCTGTTGGGATAGTGCGGTCGTTGAGCGATTTTTTGGTAGTTTAAAACATGATTGGCTGTTTAAGATTGCTCAACCGACAAGAGATCACATGAAAAACGATGTGGCTGCCTACATGAGGTACTACAACTCAGATCGGTTACACACAGCGAATGGTGATATGTCACCTGTGAAATATGAGAACGCTTTTAATGAAGCCGCTTAAATGACTTTAGGGTTCTGCGCCTTCTTTTAGGCGCAGGTTCATAAGGTGAAGTGGTCTCAACTTATGCATCAAGCCGCATGAAAAGTTAATTAATGATGGCCATAGTAACCAATGCATGTCTTTGATAAAAATCGCGCTTGACCCAAGACAAAAGCAAGCCTATAATCCGCGCTCTTGTTGGGGCACATCCCTAAAGTAAAACCTTAAAGTGGGTTAACAGGCTTTTAAGGTATCAGCCAAGGACGTTTATGCAGGCGAGTCTACTGTTAATGTCGGTGCGGGGTGGAGCAGCCTGGTAGCTCGTCGGGCTCATAACCCGAAGGTCGTTGGTTCAAATCCAGCCCCCGCTACCATCTTTATTTGCAGGTCAGGATCATTGTCGTTGCTTGCCAGAGCTTTGACCTGATCAACGAGACTGTCCTGCTTCTTACCTGATGTATTCTCTACGGCGATTGATAAAATTCCCGCCAAGTCACCATAAAGATTAATTGCTAATTCTTTTTGGCCCTTTTTGGGTGTGAGTACAATTTTGTCAACGAGGCTGCGTAACAGTTCCGCTGCTTCATTGCGTAAATTCTCGTCATTCAGTGCATCCCTGAGTGCTTCTACTTCCTTTCGATAATGCTGTGCCATTGATGGCATCAAGATTGGTGTATCCTGCTCGGAGCGACTTTCCACAAAGGCTTCCAGCTCTTTGCGGCGCTCGGCAATGGCAATCATGCTGTCCTTTACTTCTTCCCCAGGAACACCCGCTTTAATGGCTTCGATAAAGCCTTGGCGCTCTTTTTCGAGCTTCGCCAGCTCACTCTTGGCATGATGAAGGGCTGAATTTTGTACTTTCCTCAGCTCATTGCGATGCTTGGTGTATTCTTCACAAAATACTTTCACCAATTCCGGCTCCATCAAATGATGCTGCAAAGTATTCAGGATTGTCTCTTCCAATACATCTCGACGAATGGTTTTGCTATTACTGCAAATACTCGCCCCCTTATTTCTGGCGTTAGAACAGCCATAGCGATTGACCGACATCTTAGAAAAGCCGCCACCACAGACGCCGCATTTGAGCAAGCCCGATAGTAAATAGCGTGGCCTGCGTTGATGGACGCAGGGGTCAGATGTGTTTGCACCGACATCCTTGGCTTTACGGTCTAAGGTCTTTTGTCGTGCTTTGGCTTTATCCCACAGGTCTTGCGGCACAATGCGCAGTTCCGGTACCTCGGCAATTACCCATTCACTTTCGGGGTTCATACGGGTGACACGCTTACCCGTGGCTGGGTCTTTGATAAAATGCTGCCTGTTCCAAATGAGACGACCAATATACAGCTCATTATTGAGGATACCTGTACCACGTTTACGATTGCCATTAATGGTGGAATGCGACCATGTTTTACCCGATGGATTGGGAATGCGTTCTTCATTTAATTGCGCGGTAATGGCTTTCGGGGATTTTCCGGCGGCATACTCGCTAAAGATGCGCCGTACAATCGTGGCTTTCTCCTCATCGATTTCTCGTTCACCTTTCAGGGCTTCGCCACGCGCATCGAATTTTTTGACCACTTTATAGCCGTAGGCAATACCCCCGCCAGAAAGCGCATTTTCGATCTTACCGCGCAAGCCACGGCGGGTCTTATCGGCGAGATCTTTGAGGGCGAGTTCATTCATTGTCCCTTTCAGCCCAATATGCATGGTGGTGATTTCACCTTCGGAGAGGGTGATTATTTTCACCCCTGCAAACTCAAGCTGTTTGTACAGGTTGGAGATGTCATTCAAGTCGCGAGATAAGCGATCCAGCGCTTCACACAGTACAACGTTGAATTTGCCTGCCAGTGCTTCTTGCAGCAACATTTGAATACCGGGGCGCAAATGCATAGACGCACCTGAAATACCCGCATCGCTATAGCAGTTATACACGGCCCACTGTTCGGATTGTGCGCGCTCCATACAAAGGCGCATTTGATCTTCAATAGATTGGTCGCGCTGCATATCTGAGCTGAAGCGCGTGTAAATCGCAGCTTTAATCATTGTCTTCACCATTCTTTGTGGCATGATTGGCTTTTGCACAGTCGCGCGCATGATCACGCTGTGCCGCCTTGCGCGCGAGCAATTTTGCCAATGTGATAAATCGGGGGTCAGGCCCATTATGACTCTGATCCGTCATGCGATTCAATGGTTTTGAGCACAGATAAATTGGCAGAAAATCCTTCATAGTACGCCCTGCTGCTCGGATGCTTTAACAGGCTGCTCCTTTGCAACATTTTCTAAAAACGCATAGAGGTCATCGGGCACTTGGGCATGTTCACCCGCTGCTTTAAGCACCTCATTGAGATCTTCATGGGCGATCGTGCCCATATCAATCAGCGTTTTTTTATCAGGGCTATCCAGTGAGGTGCTATAGATTTCAATCTCGACATAGAGCTTACCTTTTGTCCGAGACCTTCCCACTAGCACTTGCATATTGGGCTGAGCGGGAAATAACCAGACCTCGCTTGTTGATGTTTTCGATACATTATTGCAGTTCAATGTCATGCCTCACCTCCGGTGTTTTTGTTTTCTGCGCGCTTTGTTTTAAAAAGTAGGCGTGCAGAAAACCAAAGAAGAATGATCGCACCAAGCCAGCGCATAGCATGCTGTACATCCCAATGATGCAGGATGCCCGCTATGCTAAACAAAACCAATAACGAACATAGGCGCTCAAGGAATGAAGGTTGTTCTTCACGGTAGTAAATATCAACAACGCCGCGTGTGATGTAATTAAACGGGGCTTGTTTACGGTGGATCATGCGCCGCCATATATAACAGCGATGCCAGCTTGATGCGGATATCAATGCTAAAAGATAGGGTGCAGCGATAAAGAGATAATATTGCCAATAATCCGGTGTAAATCGAAAGCGTATATGCGCATTGTAGTGGTCAAGTTTTTTCGTACAATTCGACAGACGATTTGTAAAATTTCGCTAATTATTGATTAGCACACTCGGCCATTGATCCGATAGCTGCCACTTGCCTGTAGCAGAAAGCTTGTCAAGGAGGAGTCCTGAGGAA
>JAHQVU010000070.1 GCA_019634145.1 Micavibrio sp.
ACCAGCGACCAATCCGTTATGAGCGGACTGCTCTAACCAACTGAGCTACTGGCCCACTTAGATGGTATGGAATGTATATCAAAGTGTTTTCTGAAACGAAACACTTAATATTTAATCACTACAAAATTTTTAATGCGCCTTTAGGACTAATATTCTAAGTCTAGTGAAGTTGTATTATTCCTCTTATTATTTTTAGGGCTTTCTTTTACGCCTTTTTTACGCGGCTCCATCATATCATTTGGTGAATTTTGATTGTGAGAGGCACTGGAAAAATAATCTGTAGCACTGAGTTCGTTGGAGGCGCCACGTAAAAGTGCATGTTTTGCAACCTCGGGCATCGCTGCAAGTTGCTGTAATTTCTTCAGGGCTTGTTCTTGAATTTGTCTAACTCGTTCTCTTGTAAGCTTAATTTTTTCTGAAGTACTTTGAAGTGTCTCCCCTTCAAGCATCCTCAGCTGTATTACTTTTCTTTCTCTTTCGTTAAGTTGGTCTAGTAGTTCAAATAATTTATTATAATCACTTTCAGTTTCGATAACTTGATAGGGGTTAGAACTAACATTATCGCATGCGACATAATCTATTAAAGGGCTTCCATCTTCATTCACTTCCTCATTTAGGGATGTTGTATTGGGTGCGAGTTTCAAATATTTTTCCACACGTTCAACCGGTTCACCTAAATAATCAGCAATTTCTTTTGGTGTAGGTTCATGAATTAATTTCTCTTTTAATTGTATTTTTGCACCTAAATATTTGTTCATTTCTTGAATAACATTAATTGGTAGGCGAATTGTTCGCGCTTGATCCATTATTGCTCGGTCTATGGTTTGTCTAATCCACCATGTTGCATAGGTTGAAAATCTGAAACCGCGTTCAGGATCGAATTTTTTAACTGCCCTTATAAGGCCCTCATTCCCTTCTTGTATTAAATCTGTTAGGGGAAGTCCGCGATCTTGGTATCTTTTTGCTATATTGATTACTAGGCGCAGGTTTGCTTCTATCATATGTTGGCGGGCAGCCTCATCACCTTTTTGTATTTTGCGAGCTAATTCTACCTCTTCTTCGGCATCTAGTAACGGTGTTGTTACTTGACTAAAATATAAGCTAATTGCGTTTTTAAATTCGTCTTCATTTTTATTATTACCCATAACTACTCCGCTATATTTTTATGACAATGCTTATTATTGTAAACGGCAAAAAATTGCAAGTTTTAATTTTTAGGGAAACTAAACATAAAAAAAGCCTGAATTATCAGGCTCTTTGTGCTGAGTTGTATGAGAAGTGCTTAGGTATCTAGGAAGCTGCGAAGCTTTCGGCTGCGGCTAGGGTGTTTAAGCTTACGAAGCGCTTTTGCTTCAATCTGACGGATACGTTCACGCGTAACGTTGAACTGCTGTCCTACCTCTTCCAATGTGTGATCGGTGTTCATACCAATACCAAAACGCATTCGTAGCACGCGCTCTTCACGCGGTGTAAGCGAGGCCAACACACGTGTTGTTGTCTCGCGGAGGTTAGAGTGGATAGCACTGTCGATTGGCGCTAGTGCGTTCTTATCTTCAATGAAATCACCAAGGGATGAGTCCTCCTCATCACCAATAGGTGTTTCAAGGGATACGGGCTCTTTCGCGATTTTCAGCACTTTACGCACTTTATCGAGCGGCATATGGAGGCGCTCTGCCAACTCTTCCGGTGTAGGCTCGCGGCCAATTTCGTGCATCATTTGGCGGCTAGTGCGTACCAGTTTATTGATTGTTTCGATCATATGAACAGGAATGCGAATTGTACGTGCCTGATCGGCAATCGAACGTGTAATTGCCTGACGAATCCACCATGTGGCGTAAGTCGAAAATTTATAACCACGGCGATATTCGAATTTATCAACCGCCTTCATCAGGCCGATGTTACCTTCTTGGATAAGATCGAGGAATTGAAGCCCGCGGTTTGTATATTTTTTTGCGATAGAAATCACGAGGCGAAGGTTTGCTTCAACCATTTCTTTCTTGGCGCGAGACGCTTCTCTTTCACCTTTTTGAACGGTACCGATAACACGGCGCCATTCAAAAATGGGTAGCATCGCTTCTTCAGAAATTAGGCTAACCTGAGCGCGCATTTTTTCAATTTGCTCACCATGTTTTTCAGCAAAAGCATCCCATCCTTTAGTTTTAAGTTTGGAGACTGTGGCTAGCCATGATGGGTCTAGCTCGGCGCCGAAATAATGCTTCATGAAGTCTTCGCGCTTAACCTTACAATCGGTCGCCATACGCATCATTTTACCTTCAACGCTAACCAATTCTCTATTGATTTCGTATAGGCGATCGATCAATTGCTCAATACGGGCGTTGTTCAGGCGAACCTCATTCATGTGCTCGACCATCTCGTCCTTTAGGCCCTGATACTTTTTATTTGCTGCTTCGGCAGGTTCATTACCAGCATTAAGTGCGTCAAGGCGCTCTTGCTGGACCTTTTGCATCTTTTTATAGGTTTTCTGAATCTTACCGAAAACTTCATAAACTTGAGGTGCAAGCTCTTCCTCCATAGCAGCAAGAGAAACATTAACCTCATCTCCACTATCTTCTTCGCTTTCACCCTCAGAATTCTCGCCTTCGGATTCTTCATCATCTGACTTGGCATCATCAGAGTCAGTATCCGCATCTGCATCTGCGGTCTCATCATCTGGGCCGTCATTGTATGTAGCATCAAGGTCAATAACCTCGCGCAGTAGAATATCGCCGTTAAGAAGCGCTTGGTGCCATGCAATAATAGACTCAATAGCTAGCGGGCTTTCACAAATACCGCCAATCATTAGTTCACGACCGGCCTCGATGCGTTTGGCAATTGCTATTTCGCCTTCACGGGAGAGAAGTTCAACAGCCCCCATTTCGCGCAAATACATACGCACAGGGTCATCGGTCCGTCCCGTATCATCATCAGAGATGTTACCGCCAGCCTCGTAATCGCCGCCAGCACTGTCATCATCAGATTTGTTTTTTTCATTATCGCTATCATCTTCGTTGACATCATCTTCGCTTTCAACAAGCTGAATGCCGATATCTGAAAAAGCAGCCATTGCATCATCAATCTGCTCTGAAGAAAATTCGCCAGCAGGAAGGGCTTTATTTATTTCGTCATAAGTAAGAAAGCCTTTATCTTTACCAGTTTTCACCAGTTTCTTCACCATGGCTTGCGGAGAGCCGCCACCGGTTTTTGTTTCTTGATTGTCTTCGTTTTGTTTGCCAGTCACTGCCAGATTTCCAATATTTTTAGGTGCCATTGAATCGATTCGAACCCTATAAATTAAAACTTAATTTCCCAACTATTTAAAGCGCATAGATTAAAAAAGCTTCCTTTGATTAACGATAAAGAAGCAAAAATTCACTTTGCGCTGTCTGAGCTGCCTTGCTTTAGGCAGTCCATCAATCGGTTTTCTTGTTCAGAGTCCGATTCCAAAACTGCCTTAACCCAGCCACTTCTCACTTCATGCCCCGTTACCGAAACATTTCGCTGATTGTATATTTCCTGCCATTTGCCCCGTACCACATCGTGCCCTAGCCTTTCTATAGCTCCGGGACGGCAGAAGGCAGCGTGAACATAGACGGATTCGCCAAGGATGTCATCCATTTCTTCGGCAAAGCCTTTTGACCTTAATATGTTATGAAATGATGTTATTTCAATATCTAAATGATTTTGCAATTCAAAAAGTGCCGCTTGTCGTAAATTATTGTATGCGGGATGGGCAATGGCCAAAGAGCCGAATTGCTCCTCCACATCATTTATTAGTTCAGGATTGTTTAAGATAGCGGCCAATAGGATACTATCCAAGACACTGTTTTTATCCCGCATTGGTGATCTGGGTTTTAGTTGTTTGGGTGTGTTTTGTTTTTTTCCGCTGAAGTTACCTTTACGTTGAAAGTTTCCACGTGGCTTAAAGAAGCTTTCGTCGATACGAGTTCGGATAAGCTCTTTGTAGTGGCGTTGCACCTCGCCATCACGAATGCGAGATATCTGTTCATTTAGAGCCTTGCTTAAGGCTGCCCGCTGCTCGGGGGAGGTAAAGGTTTTACCCTGAGTATGGATTTGCCACAAAAACTCGAACAAGTGGATGGCGGAGGACAGTACATTCTTCAGGGCCTTTGAACCGGAATTTTTAATCAGGCTATCTGGGTCTTCACTGTTTGGAAGGAAAGCAATTCGCGCAGATTTCCCAGGGGATATTAATGGCATTAAATTATCTGCTGCACGCACGGCAGCTCTGCGCCCTGCATTATCACCATCAAAGCATAAAACAGGGATGGCCGGGTCATTGGCGCTGTCGGCGATTTGCCAAAGGGTAAGGATTTGCTCATCAGTTAGTGCAGTGCCCATTGGTGCAACCGCGCCCTTAAAGCCAGCTGCATAACAAGCTATTACGTCCATGTAGCCCTCGGTAACAACCATTGTGTGCCCTTCACGCGCGGCAGGACGAGCGAGCCATTCGCCATAAAGCATTTTGCCTTTGTCAAAAAGGCGCGTATCGGGTGAATTGATGTATTTAGGTGGTTTGAAATCCCCTCGTTGCGGTGGCAACAAATGATCAGGCAGTGTCCGCCCGCCGAATGCAACCACCCTGCCCCGTCGATCAATAACTGGAAACATAACGCGATCTCTAAAGAAGATATAAGGTTCACCACCCTTGGATGAAGCCTTTAGCAGCCCCGTATCCATCATATCTTTATCTTTATAGCCTTTTTCTGCGAGATGTTTTCTGAGAGCCTGCCCATCCGATGGTCCCAAACCGATTCTAAACATTTCTTGTGTTTCGCGGCTTAACCCACGTTGATCGAGATAGCCTTGAACGTCCTTGTTTGCTGGAAGCTTTAATTGGGCTACAAACCAATCAGCAGCTTCACTCATCATCGCATAGAGGTCATTTTCCTGCTTTTTGCTTTTCACAAAGGCCGGATCGGGTGCGGGCATTTGCAGTCCGGCTAGTGCAGCCAATGATTCGACAGCTTCGATAAAGCCTAAACCTTCATGCTCCATCGTGAATTTTAAGACATCGCCATGCGCTCCACAGCCAAAGCAGTGATAAAATTGCTTATCATTATTAATCGTAAAGGACGGTGTTTTTTCACGGTGAAAGGGGCAGCAAGCCTTGTATTCCCGTCCGGCGCGCGTAACCTTAACGTGCTTACCGATGATTTCTGACAAGGTCAGACGGTTTCTAATTTCTTCCAAAAAGCTTGGCGATATCGACATTGCTCTGTTTCATAAAATGGGCGGAGTTATATTTACTGTATAAAGCGTAATAGCAAATCTAGCAAACCCTTGCTTTGCAATATGTTCAGTTTTTATTCACATCATATTTATTACATAAATTTTATAAATAATAGAACCATTTAGCCATGAGGCCATTATTAAGATATAAATATAATTAATTTATGCTATTTTTTTATTGCACTCCATGTGAACACTGGGTATAAGTTCGCTCATAAATCTTAATTAAGCTAACTTAAATATAGAGCCTTATTTATGCCACGCATCTTCGAGAAAAACTGTAAAATCAAAGTTATTGAATATGGATCTGATACCATTCAGCCAGTGGCTTTTAACGAAATTTTCTCCTACGTATCATCATATTTAAAAGGCTTTTTCAAAGCCTAGTCTCATTTTTTGCACCGCATTAACATTATCTTTATACAGATTTGATAGACTGAAAATATATCATCTATGTAATAAAGTTTGCATAACATACATTCAATTTGTATAATATGCATTAATTAACCACAAAGAGCGGGAAATAGTGGATGCCAAAAATTTTTAAGAAAAACCAAAAAATCAAGGTAATCGAATATGGGGCTGATCAAACAGGCCTTGAAGGTTTAGCCTTTATTAGACAAAATATCGGGGCTGCCCTTAAACGGGTCATAACTAGAGCCTAAAAAAAAGCCCGGATCAAGCCGGGCTTTTCTTCATTTAGAGTTAGCCCTAACTAAGCTTTTGTTTAACGAGGCCGCCGACTTTGCCCATATCCAATTGGCCAGCATATTTACATTTCAGCTCTCCCATAACCTTACCCATATCTTTGATGCCTTGAGCTCCGCTCTCTCCAATTATAGCATCAATTGCTGCCAAAGTTTCTTCTTCACTTAGCTGCTTAGGCAAAAACTTTTGAATAACCTCAATTTCGGCCTCTTCACGCTCTGCTAGCTCTTCGCGCCCAGCATCACAATAAATTGTTGCCGATTCGCGTCTTTGTTTGATCATTGTCTGTAGCATGGCGAGAATCTCATTATCACTCACACCTTCTGCCTTACCATTTCCGCGTGCAGTGATGTCACGATCTTTAAGCGCGGCCATGATCAAACGCACGGTGGAGACCGCCATCTGGTCTTTTTCGCGCATTGCAGTTTTCAGTGCCTCATTTATTTCCGCTCTTTTATCCATTTTTTTCCCTTTTTTTCTTGTCCTATGGTTTCAAATTCATTATTAGAACTATCTCTAGCAGGACACTAGCTAGAGAGACAATCAATTATGTTAGAAATATCTACTTCAAAACAGCCCTTGAATGCAACGGCTGTAATTGTTCTCGCGGACGGAAGCGTATTTTATGGATACGGTTTCGGCGCTGAAACTATTGCAGTTGGCGAAATTTGTTTCAATACGGGTATTACGGGATATCAGGAAACCCTGACCGATCCATCCTATGCCGGGCAAATAATCAATTTTACCTTCCCCCATGTCGGAAATGTCGGAACGAACGAAGAAGACATGGAATGTACAAAGCCTTTTGCAAGAGGCTTAATTGTACGCGAAGATATAACAACACCTTCAAACTGGCGATCTGATGATGACTTTGGTGCATGGCTTGCGAAAAATAATCTGGTTGGGATCAGCGGTATAGATACACGCGCTTTAACTCGCCGTATTCGCGATAACGGTGCACCCGCGGGTGTGATTGCCTATAAAAAAGACGGTAAGTTTGATCTAAATGAGTTGCATGGTCGTGCAAAGCAATGGCCTGGACTTGAGGGCATGGACCTAGCCAAGGAAGTTACCTGCTCTGCACCTTACAATTGGAAACAGAAGAAATGGACAATAACCGAAGGCTATACTGATCAAACAGCGCCTGAGTTTAAAGTTGTGGCGATTGATTATGGCGCCAAACAAAACATCCTGCGTTGCCTTGCGCAAGCCGGTTTTGACGTGACCGTTGTTCCCGCGACGGCACGTGCAGAAGAAATCCTCTCACATAAACCCGATGGAATATTTTTATCCAATGGTCCTGGTGATCCGTCAGCGACCGGAGAATATGCTATTCCTGTTATCCGCGCGTTGATTGACAAAGGCTTGCCTATTTTCGGGATATGTCTAGGGCATCAGCTTTTAGCATTGTCACTCGGGGCAAAGACACGCAAGATGCATCTAGGGCATCGCGGCGCAAACCAGCCTGTAAAGGATTTAACAACCGGTAAGGTCGAAATCACATCGCAAAATCATGGTTTTGAAGTTCTTGATGATAGCTTGCCAGACGGTGTTGAGGTATCGCACGTTAGCTTGTTTGATAAATCAAATGAAGGCATTCATGTTATCGGTAGGCCGATTTTCTCGGTACAATATCACCCGGAAGCATCACCAGGGCCTGAGGATAGCTACTATCTGTTCGAGCGCTTTGCGGATAACATTAGAAAAGCTAAGGCAGCATAGAGAATGTATAGGGAAACTCTCGATAAAATATTTAATGGACGTTCGATTGTTATCGACCTCGAGATGACAGGTATCCCTCTGTCAGATGATCACCGCGTGGTGAGTGTGGGCCTCGTCGAGATGTTTGAGGGCGAGAAGATTGGCGAGACAAAAGAGTTCTTTGTTAAACCTGAGTGTCCAAACGGCGAAGGCGTGGTTGATATTCACGGCCTGAGCGATGAGTTTTTAGCTGAACAACCACTCTTTGCTGAACAGGTTAAGGAAATGCTGGAATTTATTGGTGATTCTCCATTGGTTCATCATTGCTGGTATGGGCAAAACGGCCATTCAGTTGATGAAGATTTCTTTGAAATGGAGCTGGTACGTGCAGGTGAAGATGTCATAGCCCACGAGCGCTGGATCAATATGAAGAAATGGGCGCAAGTGTTGGATGCCGAGAAGAACTCACTTAACACATTGCTTGATCGCTATGGTGTTGATAAAGGTGAGCGAGATGGCAAAAAAGGGCATGGAGCATTATCGGATGCGCTTTTAACCGCCAAGGTGTTTCCGATGACAGTTAAGAGTTATTCGGAGAAAGCCGGCGATATTTATATTGAGCCGCCGCATAAACCGCTATATTAAGGAGCTTTAAATGATTGACGAATTGATTGCAGGTTTCGAAGATTTTAAGCGTTACAGCTATGACGCTAAAGATGGCGTTATGCAGCAATTGATCGAAGAAGGCCAATCGCCTCGCTATTTCATTATCTCCTGTATCGACAGTCGCGCAAATCCGGGCACGATCTTCCGCCCTGCTCCGGGTGCATTCTTTGCGCATAAGGCGATGGGCGCTATTGTACGCCCCTATAAACAAGGGACTGCACTCTCTGCGGCTTTACGCTTTGCACTGGATTACAACAAGGTTCAGAAAATCATTGTCCTAGGACATACCGAGTGCGGGGCGATTAAAGCCCTTGCGGATAATATTGATGATGATGAAATTTCGAGCTTTATAGAAGTTGCACAGAACGCTCTGATCCGCGCCAAAGCCTGTACAGATTGTGCGGAGGAGCTTTTAGATCGCACAGTTGAGGAAACCGTGATTGAAAGCGCGCAAAACCTTATGACGTATCCAGCAGTCAATCGCGCAGTAACAGAAGGACGCGCGGAAATTGTGCGCTGGGTCGTTGATATGAAGGCCGGCGATGTGTTGGAATATCGTGATAAAACAAAGAAATTCGAAGTTATAACGACACACGAAAACCTAGAGGATAGCCGTAAAAATGCCTAAGAGAACCGACATAAAATCTATCGCAATTATTGGTGCGGGGCCGATCATCATCGGACAAGCGTGTGAGTTCGATTATTCCGGTGCACAAGCGTGTAAGGCGTTGAAGGAAGAAGGATACCGCGTTGTCCTAATTAACTCCAACCCTGCTACGATCATGACCGACCCTGATATGGCAGATGCGACCTATATCGAGCCAATCACGCCGAAAGTTGTGGCAAAAATTTTGGAAAAAGAGCGCCCAGATGCACTGCTCCCGACAATGGGCGGACAGACAGCGCTGAATTGTGCTCTTGCCCTTTCTGAGAGCGGCACGCTGGACAAGCTTGGTATTGAATTAATTGGTGCGAAGGCCGATGTGATCGACAAGGCAGAAAACCGCGAGCGCTTTATTGCTGCAATGGAGAAGATCGGCCTTGAAAGCCCGAAAAGCGCGGTGGCTCATACATTGGAGGAAGCGCGAGAAGCTTTAAAAACTCTTGGCTTGCCCGCCATTATCCGGCCATCATTCACCATGGGTGGGACAGGCGGCGGGGTTGCCTATAATAAAGAAGAATTTGAATCTATCGTTAAAGACGGCCTTGATGCCTCACCGACTACAGAAGTTCTGATTGATGAGAGCTTGTTGGGATGGAAAGAATACGAGATGGAAGTTGTTCGTGATAAAAATGACAACTGCATAATTATTTGTTCAATCGAAAATATTGACCCTATGGGTGTGCATACAGGGGATTCGATCACCGTCGCGCCTGCACTTACATTGACAGATAAAGAATATCAAATCATGCGCAATGCATCGCTGGCTGTTCTGCGTGAGATTGGCGTAGAAACAGGCGGATCGAACGTGCAGTTCGGGATGTGCCCCGATACCGGGCGTATGGTTGTGATTGAGATGAACCCGCGCGTATCGCGTTCATCTGCTCTGGCGTCTAAGGCTACAGGTTTCCCGATTGCGAAAATCGCGGCCAAGCTAGCGGTTGGTTATACATTGGATGAGTTGGATAATGATATTACGGGCGGCAAAACCCCAGCTTCATTCGAACCGACTATCGACTATGTCGTCACAAAAGTTCCACGCTTTGCATTCGAGAAGTTTAAGGGCGCAGATCAGACCCTGACCACAGCGATGAAGTCTGTCGGTGAAGCCATGGCCATCGGCCGTAACTTTGAGGAGAGCTTTCAGAAGGCTATGCGTTCATTGGAAAAAGGCATGAATGGCCTGGACCCAATACTACCTTTGCCTAAAGATGCATCCGATATATCGCGTCAGGATGAAATCCGCGCTAAGATCGGTAAGACTTCACCTCAACGCTTACTTCATATTGCCGATGGCCTGCGCCACGGGATTTCTAAAGAAGAAATTTATCAAATCTGTAAGGTTGATATGTGGTATCTGGAGCGCATCGAAAACATCGTTAATGCCGAGCGCGACATTGTAGACAATGGCCTGCCCAATGATGCCGAAGGATGGATGCGCATTAAAAAGTTAGGTTTTGCCGATGCGCAGCTTGCTAATCTAAGAGGTGTTTCCGACATCGATGCCCGCAAAACGCGTCATACACATAATGTACACCCTGTTTATAAACGCGTAGATACATGTGCGGCGGAGATCCCCTCTGCTACGCCATATATGTATGGCTGTTATGAAGGTAATGGGCTTTACGAGGCCGAGAGCGAGATTGACCCGTCTGATAAGGAGAAGGTTATTATCCTCGGCGGCGGCCCAAACCGTATCGGCCAGGGTATTGAATTCGATTATTGCTGTGTGCACGCGGCTTATGCTTTGCGTGATGCCGGTTATGAGACAATCATGGTCAACTGTAACCCTGAGACAGTCTCAACTGACTATGACACCTCAGACCGCCTCTATTTCGAGCCATTGACTGAAGAGGATGTGGTTGAGCTGATCCGTGCAGAAGAGAAAAGCGGCAAGGTCAAGGGTGTTATTGTTCAGCTGGGCGGTCAGACGCCCCTGAAACTGGCAGAGGCATTGCTTGAGGCTGGTATTCCTATTCTTGGTACTGACCCCGATGCGATCGATCTGGCTGAGGACCGTGAACGTTTTCAAAAGCTTGTCAATGATCTCGGCCTTAAACAGCCGCCAAATGGTTTGGCCTCCTCTGCGCAAGAAGCCTATGATAAAGCGGAAGGGATAGGCTTCCCGCTTGTGATCCGTCCGTCCTATGTTTTGGGCGGTCAGGGTATGATGATTGTACATTCCATGAATGAGCTAAAAGACTATATAGAAACTGCCGTTAAAGTATCCGGTGACAGCCCTGTGCTACTTGATCGTTATCTTAAGAGCGCGATCGAACTTGATGTCGATGCTTTATGTGATTCTAAAGGCGAAGTTTATGTCTCCGGTATTATGGAGCATATTGAAGAAGCGGGTATTCACTCTGGCGATAGTGCCTGTGTCTTGCCGCCACACTCCCTTGATGCTGACACAATCGAGGAGATCCAGCGCCAGACAATTGCACTTGCAAAGGCTCTGCACGTCGTAGGCTTGATGAATGTGCAGTTTGCTGTTCGTAAGGATGACGAAACTGGCGAGCCTGTAGTGTTCCTGATCGAGGTAAACCCACGTGCATCAAGGACTGTGCCATTTGTAGCAAAGGCAACGGGCGTTCCTGTAGCGAAAATTGCTGCGCGCCTGATGGCCGGTGAAACGCTAGCAGATTTTGATGGTCAGCTGACAGGGATGCCGAGTGGTCACCATGCGGTGAAAGCCCCTGTATTCCCGTTCAATCGCTTCCCTGGTGTTGACCCCCTCCTCGGCCCTGAAATGAAATCTACGGGTGAGGTCATGGGCATTGATGCAAACCTTGCGCACGCGATTGCGAAGTCACAATTGGCGGCGGGAACTGTGCTACCAAAATCAGGCAAGGTTTTCCTATCCGTCAAAGATGCGGATAAGAAAGATCTTCTGCCTTTAGCCAAGAACTTGATTGAATTAGGATTTGAATTGATGGCCACTGGCGGTACATGCAAATTTCTTAATGAGAACGGAGTAGAAGCGAAGCGTATTAATAAGGTCATGGAAGGTCAGCCGCATATCTTGGATGCAATTATCAATGGTGAGATTGCATTGATGATTAATACCACAACAAAGAGCTCTCAAGCGATTGCCGATGGTACAAATATCCGCCGTCATGCAATGATGAACAAGATCCCTTATTATACGCTTCTCACAGCTGCGCGCGCAGCTGTTCAGGCTATCGAAGCGATCAAGTCGAAGGATATAGATGTGGCAAGCTTGCAGAGCTATTTCCCTAAAAAATCTAGTGCGAGCAAAGCAGCCTAATTAGGTCATTTAGACTTTCTCTCTGGTTATAGTGACGGCCTTGATTTTAAGGCTGACTGCCAGAGCAGAGTCTATTGTTACTTACCCACATACATCTGTTTTATAGTCATTTCAAATAAGAATCGTATATGTTATGGTTACGTATGACTTATTCAATAGACCTACGAAAGGCAGTCATGTCTTTTCTTTCGGATGGCGGTAGCAAGAGTGAAGCT
>JAHQVU010000071.1 GCA_019634145.1 Micavibrio sp.
GGGTATTTTCGATGAAAAGATTAAAGGCATCATCCCCGCCGACTCTAAAAACCTAAAGGTCGCCTTCTTTAATATGAGCCCTGCAATCAAAAGCGCCAATGATGCAATGAACTCATCTGTTATTGAAATTCAGATGCTCCCTGGCGGCGGCGGCCCTACCGACAATAACGTTAACCAGTTTGAGATGGAATATTGCGGCGGCCCCTTGGATGATGAGGGAAATATCGACAGCTCCGAAGAAGCCCCTTACTTAAGTATGTGCGATACTGAGAAATTCCAAGCAAGCCTTGATGCAATAGTTGAACATTTGATTACGCCTATGCAAATCATGACAGAGCAGCTTTATTTCAATGCCTATCAACAAGTCTTCGCCATAAGCACATTCTTTGATGCTAAAGAACAAATGGATGCCCAACGCACCATGCAAGTATTAGCAACCGAGGCAAACAGAGACTACCAACCCAGCGAACAAATATGTCGTTTCGGTTCTTACATTAAAGGGGTCGCAAAAACAGAAGATAAAAAGCGAACAACCGCACTCGCTTTCAATAAAATCATGATGGATGCCTATACTGCACCGCAGGGAAGTGCCGGCGCGAAAGATGGCGAAGCCAGCGCATTTCAAAGCCGCTTCCAACAATTCAGAACCACTTACTGTAATCCTGCAGATCATAATGCTCAATTAAGCTATCTATGCGAGCATGATGTAGATTTAAATTTGGATAACAGCAATCCTGGTGCTGACGCTCCCGGTGGACTTGGCGCAGCTGATTCACAGCGCATGAACAAAGACATCGATTTTTTCAGAACACTCGGCAAAGCCTACACGCTGGATATTGATTTCAATGATAATCAGCTTACCGATGACGAAGAAGACGTGATTGCCTTGGCAAAAAACCTGTATTGGCCAAACTCTTTTGGTAAAGTTGAGAATGGTAGAATACTCTTAAACAAGAGATATCAATACCTAGACAGCAGAAGTTTTATAGCCTTACAAAACATAGCGCATAACTCCTTTGCAAATATGGTTTCCCTCAAAGCCAAATCTATTCCCGTATTGCCGCCACAAAATTCAAATAACTTCCAGACAGAAAACGTTCCTGATGGAGAAGCTGTTCCGGGGTGGGTCTATATGAAAACGATGATGCGCGATTTTGGTTTAGCCGATGAAGATATCGAAAAATTTATCGGCAGAGAACCAAGCTACTATGCTCAGATGGATTTCCTAACCAAAAAACTATATCAACAGCCTGATTTTTATACCAACCTCTATGATAAAGAAGCCAACATCGATCGCATAAACGTCGTGCTGGAAGCCATATCGCTTATGCAACAGCGCGATCATTATGAAAATATGCTTCGTGCAGAAATGTTATCATCGGCGTTATTACAAACCGATATAATTCCTCGCGTAGAGCTTATTCAGGGCGCATTGAGCGGCCAATAAAAACTTATCCACAAAACTGGCATTGTGCTTGCATCTATAATTTTGCAGACAAGAAATACCCCAAATAGGGGGAAAATTTGTCACAGCTAAAATGATGAGGAATTTGCAACATGGCCGGCACTCTGGCAACAGCACTATCAGGTTTACGCGTCTCGCAGCAGCAAATCAGCGTAATTTCGGGCAACGTATCGAATGTGGGTACGCCTGGCTATACACGGAAAATTTTGCCGCAATCGACACAATCTATCGAAGGCAGGACAATTGGCGTATTGCCTGATACCATCATCCGCAACGTCAACATGAACCTAACGCGCAATTTATGGACGCAAGTGAGCTCGGTTGGAAACTGGAACGTTAAAGAAACGTATCTCAATCGCGTAGAACAATTTCATGGGCCGCCAGACAAAGAACTCTCTGTCGCGTCCTCTGTTTCGAAGTTGAAAGATACCTTCTCGGCGCTCGCTGATAGCCCGGAAGATACCTTCCTGCGTGCCAGCACAATATCACAGGCGCAAACTACAGCTAAGAAAGTCAATGACTTTGCAACATTGCTCAATGATTTGCGCAGTGATGCACAATCAGAAATGCAGGCAACTGTTAGCGAAGTTAACGCGCTACTTGAACAAATCGCCGAGCTTAACAACCAGGTTAAAACTAATCTTAATCTTGACCGCACCACTGCTGCTCTAGAAGACCAAAGAGATATGGCCATAAAAGAATTGACCGGCCTGATCGATATTTCATTCTTTACACGTGGTGATGGCACATTGGTTGTACAAACCAATGAGGGTGCAGAGCTGGCCGGTGATATAGCTCAATCTCTGTATTTCAGCCCCTCACCAGTTTCGCCCAGTACATATTATCCTGCATCGGCCAGCGGCCTGTATGTGAACAACCCGATCACACAACCAATACAAGCCGTAGACATTACAGCCACAGGCGTTGGCGGTAAGCTAGGGGGATTGATCGAACTTCGTGACGAGATACTCCCGAAGCAAATCGCCCAACTTGACGAGCTTGCACATAAAATGGCGCTGCGTTTCGATCAGCAGGGTTTGCGCCTTTTTACCGATTCAACAGGAACAATTCCGGGCGATGATGCCCCCGATCCTACCATTAATATAGTAACCGGCTTACCGACAGCGACCGTTCAATATATCGGATTTGCCGGACAAATTCAGGTAAACGAGGCCATTTTAAATGATCACTCCTTGCTGCAAAAAGGGACTTTTGGTGCGACCAATCTTCAGTCCGGCTCTAACGAAGTTATCCGCCGCGTCATTGAAAACACCTTTACGGCGACCTCGCATCAGCAAGCTGAAAATCTGGATACAGCTACACAAGTTGACCTCCTCAATACAGGGGGCGCAGATTTACAAACATGGCTAGGTCTTGCTTCGACAAATACAATCAATGGCGGGCGCGATCTTACGCCCTTCCTTTCCATTACAGACCTTATCACAAGCGCAAATGGTGACCTGGACATAAACCCTCCGGCAGATACGTTTGACATTATCCTAACCGAACCGAATACGGGACTAGGGCCAGTAACCCTGACAGTTGATATCAGCGATGCCGAAGCGATTGGCGTTGGTGCAAATGCCGCGGCGCAAATGGTCGATTATATAAATAATACACTCATCCCCGGTGCCGCACTCCCCGCTGGTTTAACAGCCTCTGCAAGTGTAGGCCCGAACGGGCAATTGCTCATCAACACCAACGGCTCTTATCAAATCGATTCAACCGCAGGCATTGGAGAGACAGGGTTAGTCTATCTCGGCCTTGCAGATACAGATGGTGACACCGTAGATGCCACACACCCATATTTCGATATACAGGTCGGCAACAGAAACCCTGTCCGCATCACCATAAATCCAGGCGACACAAGTGCCGAATTGGTTAGTAAGTTACAAAATGTCGAAGGCCTTGCCATTGACCTTGATGCTTTTGCCGGAGGTGGGGACGGAATATTGCGCCTGCGCCCGGGTAATGATTTTAACAATCCTGATTTCGGCGGTGAGCTACAAGTCGTAGCAGGTAATTTCAAAACCACGAGCGCGGCCTATGGTCAGCCACCAGCCGTTACCGGCACAAGAGCGAACCTTGATAACAACGTAAATGTAGTATCCGCGCTTTTCGGAACATATACCGTACTCGGCACTGGCGCGATCCAGAATGACCCACCCGTTGATGATTTTCTCTATGCATCCGAAACAGATGCGTCATTGGCCGCGCCCATACCCACAACACCAATGCGCACAGACTATCTTGGCCCCGGTGCCAACATCTCGACAGGCTTGGTCGGATCAACAACTCTGGTCGATTTCGCGCAAAAAATCGTCAATGACAATGCACAATCCATCAATGTCATTACAGCGCGTAAAGAAGATGACCAGGCTTTGCATGACCTGCTAGAAACGCAACTTAACAATGAATCAGGCGTTAACCTGGATGAAGAGCTGGGACACCTTATTGTCGTACAAACGGCCTACAGTGCCTCGGCGCGCGTTCTCACAGTAGTGGATGAACTATTTAAAGAGCTGCTGAACGCAGTATAAAAATTTAAGGAGAAAATGACATGACAGGCGTTTCAACATATGGACGGGCATTAAGCCAGATGAGTTTTATCAAAGATCAAAACACGCTATTTTCAACACTCTCAACGCAAATGTCTACGGGGCTGAAAACACAAAAATTTTCAGGGCTGGGTACGCAGGCGCTAGCAACACAGCGCGCGCGCACGGACATAAATTCGCTGGAAACATATAAAAACAATATCACGCAATCTGAAACCCGCATTAAAATGATGCTCAATGCGATTGAAGAGTTTAAGGCACAGGCCGAGAATTTTTCGAATACACTCGTTAATACAATGCAGGAAAGCACGCACCAAAACGGCGATAAAATTCTTTATGATAACCCACTAACACCCAATATAAATGAAGCCGAGGAGGTCGGCATGACCTCGGGCGATCTGGCAACGCCCTTGGAAACAGTACGCGATCTGGCCACAAATATGTATGATTTTATGACCGATCTTTTAAACGTAAAGGAAGTTGATCGCTATCTCTTATCAGGAACAGCAACAGATCAAAAACCCCTAAAGGACAGCTCAACCCTTGATTCTGCGATCAGCACTCTGATTGGCACATGGAAGGATGAAACGGCACCGACGATCAATGCGGATAGAACGAAAACCGAGGAATTGATCTCCGCTTTGGAATCCAGAACATCGACAACAAGGACGCCTAACGCAATTACAGACACAATCATCGGCTTTAGCTCGACTTTAAGCAGCGGATCTGCCGAAAAAGTCACCATTCGAGTCGATGACCTCTCGGATGTAAACTATACAGCCCTTGCCAATGATCAGTCCTTCCGCGACATTCTGGTTGCCGTAGCTTATTTTAAGAACGATGACCTCTACCCGATGGCCGATGTCTATGCCGAGCCTTACACACCGGGCGATCCTGTTTTGACAGACCCTGACACAGGTAAAGTTCTACAGGGCGCACCAGGTGATGATCTTGACGAAATGAAAGATAACTTCTTCGAAGTGTATAATGCTCTAACAACAATGGTTGCCAAAGCTATCGATGATATTGATCAGGTGCGTTTCTCGCTAGAGACCGCACGTGAACGATTGAACACGATTAAAGAAAGTCATAGAGCCGAAGAGGCTGTTCTTCTAGAGACCATAGCCGATATCGAGCAAGTTGACACGAGTGAAGTTGCCATCAAAATCCAGATGCTACAAATTCAACTGGATGCCTCTTACCGTATAACCGCTATGATGGGTGAGTTAAGCCTGACGCGCTTTATTTAAGACGCAGTTTGAGGCTGGCGTATATTAACAATTGCTGACTTGCTGTCATGAGCAGGAAGAATCGAGATTGCAGGAATTTCACCTTCAAGGCCATTCACAGCTAAAGCTTTTAATGCTTCATCAAATTGGCCCGTTGCAGCAATATTGGAAGACAAAATATAATCATGCTCAGCTTCCCAGTTTACATCATAACCTGAAACTTTCGCCCATGCCGATATAGTTTCCTTAAGACTCTCGCCTTTACGTGCTTCCCATACGCCATCAGAGCCTGCCGCTGGCACGGCCACGCTGTTGATTGTGTTCTGATCGTCCTCGGATAAGGTAACCTTAAGAGCATGCTCACTCACTTGAACAACAAGTGGCTTCGGCTTACGATCCAAAGAAACTTTTTGCTGCATTTTTTTTACAGTCACGCTTGGCTGGCCTTTCGTGGCCTCACCCGGATCCTGAACAATCGCGCGACTGGGAATGCCGGTTGCTGTCTCTATAGCGTTCAATTGAGCAGCCAATGCTTGATCATCCTGCCCCATAATTGCAGAATCATGACCAGCCGCTGAATCGATCATCGCTGCCTGCTGCGCGGCCATCTCGGTATTCAGTAAAGTCTGACGCTCGCCCATGATATAAACTTTATTTCCCTTAACATGCGCTGATAAGCTCAATGGCGCAATCATGCCCTGTAATGTCTGAATCCAGCTCGCCCCTCCTGACCATGATACTTTTGACCCGGGATTAATATTACTACCGAATGAAACAGTATAATCAGCGGGCAGGATTTGTTGTAGAGCAATCGCCAACGGCACATCACTACCAAAACCTTCAACCTTATCAGTGGTGCCCGCAGATTCAACAGCGCCAATTGCTGGCATCTGTGCTAAATCTTGTAAGTCCATATTCGCCTGCGATAATGGAGCAGGCTTTTGAACTGGCGCAGCATCGGTCAAATTAGGCGCTGTTGAAATTTTCAAAGATGGTGAACCAGCTTTCTCTAGCATAGATGCCTGAGCGTTTTGCTTTACATCTACCTTATAATTGATGTTCTCGTCCAGTTTACCGATAGCGCTTTCCGGTGCATTCTCAGACATCACGACCTTAGTTTGAGGGTGAATAGTCTCAGCAGTAACTGTCGTTTTGACCACTGGTTTCGCAGGCTCTACTGCACCAATTGGCGGTAAAGACTTCGTCTGATTTTGCGCCGAAGTTGTTTCAATCGGCGGCAGAGGCGGCTCTATGTTTTGATGTGTTGGCTGTTCACTCGGATAGAGCGTTTTTCTATGAATAACCTGCTCTTGCGCTTGCGGCATATGGGCAGACGCATTGGATACAACCCTTGTCTTCACAACCGGCGCTTGCTGTCGCGCTTGAGGTGGTTGATTAACGCCTTGCTGAACTTCAGCCGAATATGGTGGAGCTTGAGGTGCAGGCTGTTGAACAGCTTGCGGAGCCTGCTGAACAGAGTTTTGTGAAATTTGCGGCACATTTGAACCTGGAAGAGCAGGCATAGGTAAAACCGCCTGATCACTCTCATTTAAAGGAGCTATTTCAACAGCAGGGGCGGGTATTGCGCCAGGTGATGTCACTGCATTTTGAGTTGGTGCTTTAACAGCTTGAGGTGAAGGCACCCATTCAAAGCCAGCTACAGCCTGCCCATGAATTAAAAAGGCCGCACATCCGAGCATGAGTGTGGAAAAAATACGTTTTGCTGGCTTAGCTTGAAAAAACTCTACGCTTGTCGGCATAAATTCACCCCTTCAAAAGGAAATTTTATAAAACTATTTTAGTAATTAAGCGACAATAGCGAGGTGACAGGTAAAATTCAAGAAAAGAAAACTAACCGAAATCTTTAAATTTACGCTTATAGACACCAATAACACCTGGACGACCCACTCCCCAGAATGTCTCCACAATTTTTTGACGGAATGTCCGCATAGCAGCAGGAAAAGTCATGCCTTTATTCTCCAGAAAACGGAAAAACAACAGAAAGACAACCGTTAGTAAAACCGTGGAAAGACGCGCATAAACCAAAAGAAGAGGAAGCGGTAGGGCCGCACGCGCATCGAAGGAGAAAAAACGCACAGTACGCATAGAATTACGCCAATGCCAATTCAACGCATCCTGAGTATCTTGTAACTGTTTAGCCTGTGACATTTTATGACCTTGAAATATTGACTGCTATAATCAGACTAAAAGAAGAGTATTAAAATCCCTTTAATTCTAACCTGTTGCTGATGATAATAATAGATAGTGACGGCGATCAATTTCACCACGTTCAAAATAAATCTCTGCAGAGCGCGCCATAGTTTGGCCATAAGAGGAGACCATACGCTGAATTTCATTCGGCCATTCGGTAAAATCCATATCCATAAGCTTTTCCCGCACTTCATCAGGAAACTTCATCCATTCACGTACACCCACACGCCCACCGCCAATGCGTGGCGCCAGAGCTTGCGTAACAATTAAGCGTAACGTTTCCATCAAAGCAATCGCACGCTCTTCTCGCTCGCTCATATCATAGCTAGAAAGCATGCGTTGAACGGTATTGGCCACACCCATAGTATGCGTTGTCGTATACACAGCGTGGCCCGTTTGCGCAGCCTCAATCGCCGCAGAAATTGTCTCACGGTCACGTGCCTCCCCAACCAAAATAATTTCCGGTTTACGGCGAAGTGCATTTCTCACACCATCTGAAAAGTTTTTTAAATGACGCGGAATTTCACTCTGCGATACCAATGATCTGGGGGAGTGGATGGAATCATAAGTAAATTCGATCGGCGCTTCATAGGTCAGCATCTTGCCGCACCCTTCTGGCCGCTCCAAAAGCATCCGATTACCTGCTGCAAGCAATGTCGATTTACCTGAACCTGTAGCACCTGTTACAACAACCATGCCTTGTCTAGGCGCCCATGAATCGCGAATAGACTCCTCGATTTTCAGATCATCCATTGTCGGCGGCTCTGAAGGCAAAGCACGCATCGTAATCTGCGCGCCGTCGCGGCCTTTAGAGAGAATTGCAGTGATATTTACACGAAAACGTACCTTCGAATAACGATCAGGACGGATTTCGTAAGATACATCCAGATCCATCCCAGAAGCCAACCGCGCTGCCGCTTCTGGTCCATAAATTCGCGCAAGGAAAACGGACATATCCGCCGCATCAATATTGCGAAATGTTCCGGGATAAAGGTGGCCATGAATATCATTATAAACAGGACGATCACTTTGAATGGTAATATCGGAAGAGCCCTGCTTCACGCACCATAAAAGAAAAGGGTCAATATGATCGGTCATAAAGCGATCCGGCTCATCCGCCCATGTTTCGGCAAAATTGTCCTCAGGTTTGAGGAGGCTTATCGGTTTGCGGGCTTCCATTCATCCGCTCCGGTTATAAGCTCAGGCACACCTGTGATCTGAACCGCGCGATCTCCTACACGCATTTCGTTGCCGCCGCCGGTTACACCGCGGTCAATTTGCAAAGCCTTGGGAGGTGAAATCATACCTTGAGACAACAACATCCTATAACGCACCATGCCTTCAAAATCAGCAGTCAGCAGCGCAAGATCATCTTGGAAAATCTCATTGGCCTGTCGAACACCTTCATCCCAACCTCTATTCACATACTTAATCCAAAGATCACGCTCTTCTCCATTTGCAGGACGTAAAACATCCGGCGGAGGTTGAACCCTACCCCACTCACGCTCAAGATAAGCCTGCCAAGTGCGCGGTGATGAAACTATGCGCGCATTTTGAATGATGTGGTAAATTCGATCCGATACAGCCGCTTCCTGCGCTCCATATTCAATGATCATCGCATTTGCTGATTCGCTGACAATTGGCGGCTCGATCAACAAGCCTGATGGCGCGGGAATAAGCAATTGACCGAAATCATAGACCTTATCCATATAGCGCGCACGCTGCTTAAGCTCCTGACGAATAGAAAAGGTCTGCCATGCAAGACCGCCACGAGCACCATATGATGTCGCCGCTTCAATCTGTGCATCACGGCGAATATCCATCGGCATTGTCGAGATCGGGCCAAAAGGCTTGTCTTCCCTTTCAATCCACTGCAATTCTTTAATGGGTTGCGGACGAACAAGATCTTCTTCTGTCAAAAAACCTTTTTCCAAGGCAAATGAGCTAGTAGGCACAAGCATACAGCCGGCCACTAAAGCCAACCTTATGCCATTTTTCATTTCAAAAAATTTAAAGCCTTTGAGAGCCATTAATCTTGCCCAAACCTAATTTGATTTAACCACCGATACCCGTAGTCGGCGGATAGTGAATTTCTACCATACGGCGCCCTGCATCGACTTTGACATCCCCACGCACACCCAATTGTAACCCAATATCGCGAAGGACATCTATAACAGGTCTATTCTCGACATCAACCGAAACAACAACCGGAACTGGTGGTGGCGCGCCAATTGTCAGGAACTGATATCCCGCACGCTCTGCCAAAGTTTTTGTAATCGGCTCAACAGGACCAATCCAGTTTACAGAGATCGCACGACGCAATTCCGCAGGGGCTTGCCCGACATTCCCAACTTGGGCCGTCGGCGCTCTTGCCTGCTCTACAGCTGCGAGAGTTTGCAAAGCATTAGATGCTCTGTCCGCACTCTCTGCCAGCATAATGGAAACCTTGTCGGGGGCAGCTACAACTTGCGGCTTACCGCCGTCATGAAAAACCGGCACATTGGTGCAACCAGCCAGTATAGAAACAGCCAGAATCGACAGTGCAAGGGATTTATTACGCGCCATTTTTGATCAAATCCTAAATTCGTGTATTTTTCCGATGGAAAAACTTTAGAAAAAAAAGCCTCATTTAGAGTTAACGCAGGCTTTCTCCAGAATCAAGATTAATAACCCTGCGACATACTTGCAAGTTAAAGCACAGCTCTTAATACAAGCCATCCACAAAGAACTTGAGAATATCTACTTTTTAACGAGTCCGTTATCATGCAAGATCTTAATAACGCGTTTTTTGTATCTGGTACCGTATTTTGGCGTACGGGAATGATAATGCGCTATTGCTTGTGATAAATTGCGCGTTTCATCCAGATGTGATCGCAGTATCCAGGCCGCCACGCCCACATTTGTACACGCATCATCGCGCACCCATTTGCGCGCAACGCTCTCGCTCACACCCCAGCGTTTGGCCAAATCAGGCATCCAGATTGTATTAATTTGCATAGGGCCAAGATCAAAGGAGCCGTTCGTGTTGGAAACTTCTTGCCCAACCTTACCCCCTTCGGCCTTATAAATCCCCACAAGCACCGCTGGCGGCACAGAATAAGTCTGTGACGCTAACATCAAACACGCAGCTAAAACTGTACTTGCGGACATTTCCCTAATTACTCCCCTTTCTTGAAGAATGACATAGGATCGCCGCCCGTGTCACCACCTTCTTCGCTTTCATCACCAGTATTTTGTGCTTGCGGTGGTGGTGTGAACACTTGTGGTTGCTCTTGTGCAGGAGGAGGATGGGCTTGAGGCTGCGGAGCTGCAGCTGGTAGAGCCGGGTCCTGCGGCTTGGAGGCAAACATCGACATAGGGTTTCCACCCGCTGCCTGTCCTTGAGCGGGAGGAGCCTGTTGCTGCTGCATTGGTGGCGCTTCAGGCGTGTCAGCCGGTTTGTTAGCAAACATCGACATCGGATTTCCACCCGCTGCCTGTCCCGAAGCTTGCTGCTGCTCAGGCTGTGAAGGTGGCGCTTGCTGTGGCGCTGTTTGTTGTGGCTGGGCTTGGAATATTGGCGGTGGCGCTGTTTGTTGTGGTTGCGCAGACGAAGCCTCCTGCTGTATCGGTGCTTGGGACAAGTCTTGAACCGGCGCAGTTTCTTGCGGCGCGGGCACAGACGCGCCGCCTGCCGGCATAACTGAATCTGAAAGCGCCTCTACAAATGCGACCTGCATATCAAAGGCTGCCCAAACCGCGTCCAAAGACGGCGCTTCGCCCCCTTTAATGATTTCACGTTCATGTGCATCAGCATAAATTTGCGCAATGGCAGGTAATAATCCGAGCTCAATACGCTTAGCCTCATCACCCGATAAGCCAGGCGCTAATGTCTCGCGCATGGTTTGGGCGCGCTCGGTCAAGCGCTTCGTAATCTCGATCACCAGCTTTTGTTCATTTTGACCGAATGAAAACTTTGACAATGCCTGCGCAACCGGCACAAAAGCACGCACATACTGAATATGCGATTGATTAATATCGACCACACCGCCATCAGCACTCGCCTTTTCCATCCGCTCAATATTAGAATCTGTCGGTGTAAAATTATCGGAAAAAGTCAGAACAGGCTGCAGCGAAGCCACAATCCTTTTGATATCCGCATCATCAGGAATATTTTTCTTCTTTTCGAGCTGCCCCGCCATTAAAGGCGCAGCCAACGCGGCCAGCGCTACACGCAAGGAATCATCACCTTCCTCTGCAGGATTGACCTCCATCACATTGCCAAGCTCGATACTGGCCTGCACAGTTTTACCCAGCATCGCCGCCATCATCTGGGCATCACGCTTCATATCAGCTTCACCGCTTTGCGCCGATACCTCTTTAACCGCCCTAAGGAGAGGACTCCCAATTTTGTCGATCATCTGCAATAAATACGCAGCGCGCTTATTCATGACAGCCCTTAAACCGTTTTAATTTCATATACATATTAGAAGTCTAAACAATTCCACAAATATGGGCAAGTACGGGCTTAACCCGCACACTAAATACCCAGTGATAGAAAAATTATTTGGATGGCGCGATGTCGGCTAAGAACTGAGATAGGTTGTTCGGCGTTCCGCGCACGATCTTCACCTTACCGTTTTGAGCGCGATAAACAATCATCGGCGTTGCATCGAATTTCCATGATTGCATGATAGACAAATTACGCTCTACACCTTGTTGATTAATATCACTACGCGCTGGTAAAGCTTCTTCCTTATTCATATGCTTCATCCAGCGCTCTTCTGGATTCGGCGTTGCAATCAAAAATGCGGCCTGCGCTTTTGTTTCTTCTTTAAAGCCTATCGGAACAAGACGAATTTGCACCCGGCCGTTTTCCAGAGCCTTGGCATCAACAACCTGTTTCACAAATTCATGACAGTGCGGACATTGCGGATCGATAAAGGCATATACAACAGGCGCACCCGCTTTACCCAGCGCCACCCAGTTACTCTGGCTTACATCTGAAAACATTTGCTCGGCCGGAGATTTAAGAGCGCTCGCACTGTTAAGCTCTTTCATATTCGGGCTAACACCCACCAACTCGTCCAACATTGTATCCCCGCCAGCGCGAAGACGCTCAACCTGTTTGGTTGTCTGAATCTTGCCGTTTTTATCAAACAAAATCCCCATGATCATGCCTTCGCCATCAGGCTGTACATAGAAATATTGCTCGACCCCACCTTTGATCAAAAGCCAACCATCAAGGCCAAAATCATTCCCGAGATAACGAACCTGTGCACCTTGGCTTACTTCCGTTTTCAACGGTGCGGGCAAAGCGGGGATAGCATCTTGCGCATGAGCCAATGGGATCATCGCAGTAAAAGACAAAAGGGTCAGGGCTAAAAATCTAGGCATTTAAAAACTTTCCGAATAAAAAATCACCACATCAATTATTATAGGGGAGATTGCGCAAAAACCAACTCCCACTCAAGCATACTATCATAAAAATAGAACGATAAGAGCACTATATCCATGCATCCGCCCGTTATAAATCTCACCACCCGCATAATATCCGGTTAAGGGAATATCGCCCAAAACCTCGCGTACAATCGAAATTTCTTCTTGTAATAATGCGTGGTCTGCACCGCGTGAGCGCCCAAGACACGAGATGTAAAGTGCGCCCTTAGGATAATATCCGCCCTCTTCTTTCAATACACGCTCACGCAAAGCAACAAGTCGCGCCGTCACATCCTCAATCAAAATCTTTGAATCCCGCCGGACAAACCCAATACGGTCTCCCGTGCTGAAAGAAGAGGCAACCTTCAAACATCCCTCATCCGCATCCGCGCCAATAATATGACGCACAATGTAATCACCGCGATCACTGGTGGAAATATATTGCCCGACGTGAACCTCACCTGAAAATAAGGCTTTATATTCATCGGGAATATCGTGCTCGTCTACCATAATTTCATCGGGGTCAAAATCCAGCATCTTGATTGTCATTTGACGCAAATCAGCTTCAAAAACCTCTATAGCATTTTGATCATCCAGCTCGTAAATATGCCCGCTATCGCATTTAGTAACCACATGAACATCACCGATTTCGCGGCATCCTTGCGACATTTCGCTCGCAACCTTTACATTCGCAGAAAAGCACACACCACTTAAGGATTTAGTTTTTAGGTCAGGCGCAAATTGAACATGTGCCTTTCGGGACGAACTCATACCTCCAACCACAAACCCTTGCGTAATTGAGCCAACCTCTTGCGCCGCATCGATTAAATCAAAATCAGCCTCGGGATCGCCATGCGCTAAAACCAGCATCGACATATTATCTTTTAGCCACAATTGCAACGCATCCATATTCTCGCTCTCATCATCGCTGCCCAGAGAGAAAGGGCAGTAATCCCCCTCTTCAAAACGCGCCAACATAATGCTGATCCCGCCCTGATCCAAAATTGCCTCACCGCATCCCGCGACCCCCATTCCAACAGTTCCACACCACTGCCCAATACCGGTTAGGGATTTAAGGAGATTTAAAATACTCGCTGCATCTTTAGATAAATGATCGGTAATATAGAGAAATCCCAAGTTATAGCCATTATCTTTCACCTCAGCCGCTTCGAGTTTTTCCCATACATTTTTGACGGCCTCACGCCAATCCTTACCGCCAGCCAGAGTCGATATAAATTGTGAAGAAGAAAATGAGGACATAGGGCTTGATTGACGTGTTAAATGAATAAAAGAACGAATAGCTTTGAACTATGCTATAATTGATACTATATAGATACTAAAGTGTCTCTTGAATCAAGTTAAGGAGTTAAAAACCATGAACACCGAGCATTTACAAAACGCTCAAACCCGTACCCGTGAAATTGATCAGGGTTTGCGGGCGCATATGAATGGCATCTATGCGAAGATGACCGCTGGCGTACTGATCACCGCTTTAACAGCATGGCTGGTCGGAAGCTCCGCGTTTCTAATGAATCTATTCCTTGGTGGCCCGCAAGCCTATATCGTCATGTTTGCCCCACTGGCAATCATCTGGTTCGGATTTCGTCCTGACCGTATGGCTGCGAGCAAGCTAAGGCTGGTATTCTTCGGATTGGCTGTTCTTTACGGAATCAGCTTTTCATCAATAGCGGTCGTGGCCTCTAATGACCCGACATTCGGTATTGCTGTCGCCAAAGCATTCTTCATTACAACCGGTATGTTCGCTGGGATCAGCATTTTCGGCTATACAACAAAAAAAGACCTAACGCCTATTCGCACTTTCGCGACTATGGGTATTATCGGTCTGATTATCGCACAAGTGGCCAATATGTTCTTCCAAAGCCAAGGCATGGGTACATTGATTTCATATGCAGCTATTTTGCTGTTCTCAGGCATTACCGCTTGGGAAACACAAAATATGAAGGAAAGCTATAACCCGTCATATAGTAAGGAAATCACCGAGCGTATGGGCTGGTCAAGCGCATTGAACCTGTATATCAGCTTCATTGCCATCTTTATGCATGTACTGAATTTAATGCAGCAGCGTTAATAAAGCCCACTATCGAAATACAAAAAACCCCGCTGATATGGCGGGGTTTTTCTTTTAAGCTTAGACTCTCTGCTGCTGACCGTGTAGCTCCAGATCAAGCCCTTCATACTCGGCCTTTGGTCTAACGCGCAAGCCCATTGTATAACGTAGCACCACCAGCAAAAATCCTGTGACGATTGCAGAATAAGCCGCCACAGCGACAATCGAGATGACCTGTGCCCATAGCTGGTTTTCACCGCCATAAAGCAAGCCAGCTGCGCCGCCGATATCAGGGTTGGCAAATACCCCGACCAAAAGAGCGCCGACAATCCCGCCAACACCATGAAGGCCAAAAACATCCAGCGCGTCATCGTATTTCAGCCATTCTTTTAGGTATGCTACGGCAACATAACAAATCACACCAGATGCAATACCCATTACTAAAGAGCCGCTGAAATCAACGAAACCTGCCGCCGGGGTAATCGCAACCAAACCGGCCACAACACCGGAAACCGCGCCATGAACACTGGCTTTACCGCCCTTATGCAGCATCTCTACCAAGATCCATGTCACACATGCAGAGCCAGCAGCCGCATTCGTCACGAGCATTGCGTAACCTGCGCCAGCACCAGCGGACAAAGCAGAACCGGCATTAAAGCCGAACCAGCCAACCCAAAGCAAAGCCGCACCAATCACACACATCACAAGGTTGGATGAATCCGATGGTCCTTGAGATGGATTGAGCGAACGCCCCATAATCAGCGCTGCAACAAGTCCGGCAACCCCCGAGTTAATATGAACAACGGTGCCGCCCGCAAAATCGAGCGCCTCGCCCATACCAAAAACACCTTCATAATCTTCTAAGCCGATACCGCCCAGGAAACCACCTGGCCCCCACACCCAATGTGTGATCGGTGCATAAACCAAAATCACCCAAAGTGGTGTGAATACAAGCAATGTAGAAAACTTGATACGGTCGGCGACTGCACCAACCAAAAGCGCGACAGTAATAATCGCAAAAGTCATCTGGAACACAATAAAGACGGTTTCAGGGATGGTCCCTTCAGCAGAGTCGGGCATCACACCCGCCAACATAAATTTGTCCAGACCACCCGTGAGCATATTAAACTCTGTAAAAGCCAGAGAATAACCAAGCACCGGCCAAACAATACTGACGATCGCTGCCACAGCCAAAGACTGCATAAGCGTAGCCAAAATATTGTCCTTTTTAACCAGACCGCCGTAAAACAACGCTAGCCCCGGAACGGTCATCATTAGAACAAGCAACGCGGACACCAGCATCCACGCCGTATCACCGCTATCAAAAGCGGCTCCGTCCTGCGCAAGGGCAGGAACATGCATGGCTGCTAACATCACAGGCACACATAGAAAGTATTTTGAAAGATTTTTCATGACATACACTTAAGGTTGAAGGGTTGAAAATAAAAAAAGGCTAAAGCGCTTTTTACAACGCGTCAAGATTATAGGAAAAGTAAGAGAAGCTTAGCTGTTGAAATAAAAAAAAGCCGCCGAAAGCAGAAAATTCGGCGACTTTTCTTATATAGTTCAAAGCACTGTTAGAGCGCTCAAACAAACTTTATTCGGCTGCTTCATGACCTTCATCATCCGGGTTGGCCGGTTTAGCGTAATTTCCTTCGAAAATATCATCGCTGAACACGTCTTCCCATGTACCTTCTGTTGAGGCTTTCGCATATTCTGTTGCACGGTTTTCGAAGAAATTCGTGTGCTCCGCACCGTTCAGCATCTCATCCATCCAAGGGAGTGGATTTTTTGTAACACCATAAATCGGCTCAAGCTGAAGCTGTTGCAAGCGACGATCACCAATATAACGGATATATTGCTTCACATCTTCCGGCTTCATGCCTTCGATCGGCCCTTGCTCGAAACAAAGATCAATAAACGCATCTTCATGCTCAATCGTAATTTCGCAACACTCCACGATTTCTGCCTTAAGCTCGTCATCCCAGATATCGCGGTTTTCATCGATAAATGCATTGAACAATTTGATCATCGATAGACAATGCAAGGTCTCATCGCGCACAGACCATGTCACGATTTGCCCCATACCCTTCATCTTGTTAAAGCGTGGGAAGTTCATGAGAATTGCAAAGGAAGCAAAAAGCGCCAAACCTTCCGTAAACGCGCCGAACATCGCCATTGTCTTGGCAATATCACGGCGGGAATTCATGGACACGTCCTGCATATAATCAAACTTATCCTTCATCTCCTTATATTTAAGGAACGCGGAATATTCTATTTCAGGCATGCCGATTGTATCAAGAAGATGAGAATAGGCCGCAATATGTACGGTTTCGATGTTTGAAAAAGCAGAAAGCATCATCTGCACCTCTACCGGCCCAAATACTTGGGAATAATGCTTCATATAGCAGTTATTCACCTCAACATCAGCTTGCGTGAAGAAGCGGAAAATCTGCGTCATCAGGTTTTTCTCGGACGGGCTTAAATTCTTTTTCCAATCGCGTACATCTTCGGCCAAAGGCACTTCCTCAGGCAACCAGTGAATACGCTGCTGCGTAAGCCACGCCTCATAACACCACGGGTATAAGAAGGGCTTATATACATGACGTTCCTGTAAAAGGCGGCTGTCTGAATTGGTTACATCGTCAATGACGGCGGGTGCGTTAGCAGGTTGGCCCATTATTATTCTCCTCGTATTTTTCTGATATGCCGCCACCCTATAGAGATTCCGCGCACTTTGCAGTCTTTTTATGGAATCAGCCTGTGGATAACGGGTATAAATTGATATTTCATCGCCAGAACAGCGATATGACTACATATAGCATGCATTTAAGACATAAACCACAATATATAGTATTTACTCACAAGGGAGTGCAGGCCATGGCGTTTCCATGCTCATGGATCTGGCCGCCATTATTAAAACATTCGGCAAAACCATCCGGATTTTTACTCGACAGAATTTCACCGATATGGTTCTGCGCATCATTTTTAATTAAAGAAAAATCAACCGGCGTACCATGAATGCCCCCTTCAAACCCAAGAAACTCAGCCCCGGCATCTAATACACTAGTGCCCCAATCTGTATAGGCCCAAACAAGCTCGGCCGCGTATTCCATAGCAAAAGGTACCACTGCGACTGTGAAAGCCGTGGCAAGAAGACCTTTTTTTACTGTTTCTTTTTCCAAAACGACCTCTTTCTAGTGTTATAAAATAACATACAAGGGCTAGATAATAGATTGACAAGAAAAATGTTATATTATAACAATTTGTCGATATTCAAAAGGAGCGTTTATGCCGACCAGCAATTATATAAAAATCTTAACGCTTTTCACCGCTATGGCTGCCAATAATGCAGGTGCAGGTGAAGATCAGCAGCCCCACTCGGATGAATTTTGTAAACAAGTGAGTATGCATGGGGAGCGCAGTTGGCAGGCCCTATCCTCGTACGACGCGAATGAACATGACGGCGTAAACCTGTATCTAATGAATGAGCAACAGCGCAAAGACGCTATCTCCAGAATGATTGTGGGTTTATCAACAACAATGAAAGAGAACATAGTAAATACGAGAATAAGGCTCTATTCCGTTTTTGACCAAAAGTCCGACATAGACAAGAGCGTGCATATCGTTAAAGAGCTATCGAGGCATGGCATCTCAGTGACGACTGTAGATAGAGCAGCACAAAACTGCCAACCTTAACCACACGTCGCGCAAAGACCCGAAATTTCTACATTCCATGCCGATGCACTGAATCCTTTAGCTTTAGCGGCTTTTTGCAGCGCATCCGGCATATGGCACAGATGAATTTCATCCACCCGCCCGCAACTCTTGCAAATCATAAACTGCGATCCATGATGCTTATGATTTTCAGAACACGAAACATAGGCATTCAAAGATTCAATGCGATGGATAAATCCATGCTGAGACAAAAACTCCAGCGCGCGGTACGCGGTCGGTGGCTTGGGTTTATCAAACTTCTCCCCAAGAGCCTCCAAAATATCATAAGCGCTCATCGGCTTTGTAGCTGCGGCCACGATCTCTAATACAGCTTTGCGCGGCGGAGTCACCCGTTCACCGTACTCGGCGCAATAATTTTCTAACTTTTCAATCATAGCGTAACTCATAACCGTATTTTATATCCCAAAAGTGCAGCGGTAAAGAATTCCTTGCAAAAGAATGGGGCTTTGCGCTATGTAAACTAATGACTTTTAAGCCGGATAGTCAAGCTCTAGAGGCACTCAAGCTATGCCGCCCTCATCCCCGCGATAAACGGCTGCTTTTTACATTTGAAAAAGCAGGATGCCATGCGATCCGTTTACCCAAAATAAACGGATTAATTTGGCGCAACCCAATTAACGCAACAATTCGTAAGCTTTTTAACTCTTTATCCATTGAAGGGTGCCAAAATATGAGAAGAAAGCTAAATCACGCTAATCTAACTTATTTAAACCCTCGATCAGACTATTTTGCGCGAACATCAAACGACAATGATCGCAACTGGCCGATAATGAATTTTGATCAAATTGATGTCGTCCCGAAAGCATTTACGGATGAGTTAAACGACCTATCTGCCCATATTGCATGTGTCGTAAAATCAGATGAAGTCAATATAAGTACGCAAGGGTATGAATTTGTTATTAGACCCCATATTGATACTGGCGAAGTGGCTTATAGAATGTTTAAGGCATATTCAGGCAAGGGACTCGTTGCATTTCCGGGTAAATTTACGTGGGAAGAATATAATAATATTATTAAAGGCCTGAAGACGCTTGATGAAATCGCTCATTTCAAATTAATGCATGAACATATCATTTGTGAAAAAGGCGACGTGGCAATTATTAAAGGCCTAGAGTATTTAACCCCTCAATATAAGGGCATTGTCCCCGGACTTCTTCACTGTAGCCCCGATCTTGGGGATGGGTATGACAGACATTGGGATTGCGATAAAAATAAATTTGAAGAGCGCTTCCAAGTAGAATTTCATGCGCGCCCTTCAAAAGATCCTAATATTACTCTTTGTTAAACAAATATAAATAGTCGCTATACCCCTCTTCGGCCATCTCTTCTATTGGCACAAATTTTAAGCTTGCTGAATTAATACAATAACGAAAGCCGCCTGCCTCCTTAGGGCCATCATCAAACACATGACCCAAATGGGCGTCTGCCTTACTTGAGCGCACTTCGGTACGTGGTAAGCCAAGCTTGAAATCCAGCTTCTCGGTCACGCCTTCCTTAGCGATCGGCTTGGTAAAGCTTGGCCAGCCTGTGCCGCTGTCAAATTTATCGGTCGAGGAAAATAATGCTTCACCTGAAATAACATCAACATAAATACCGGCCTCTTTATGATCCCAATATTCATTTTCAAAGGGCTTTTCCGTGCCATCATGAAGCGTCACATATTTCTGCTTTTCTGTCAGATGCGATGTATCCATAGGATGTTCCTTCTTATCTTTTCCGTGTGCCATATGGTTTCCCCCACTACCGATTGCAAAAACGATTAAGGGTAGTAGAAATACTGCGTGCGTGAGCTTCATAATGAATCCCTTTCTTATATGTTGCACTTTATACGAGTTAATTCGAAACAACCCTTCGACAAGTTTCAAAGAAAATTAAAAAAAGGCCTCCGAAGAGACCTTTTAAAAGGGCGCAAATACTGCTTGGATAAATAGCGGCTCTACACCTTGCGGCTCTCCCGAGCAGGGGTAGTAAACTTTTCGCTACAAACAGCTAGCTAGCATTTTCAACTCTCGATCCGGTATCCTGTTAAGGACGAATACTTTTCGATTCTAGTACAACCAAAAAGCCAGTTCCCTTAGCGGTGTTAACCTTATTAAGGGTGGACTACTTCAAGTTTTACCCAAATTTTCCCCTTTTAGCCGTTAATTCGCAAAGTACTAGTTCGCGTATCCATTGGGGATTACCAAAAAGTTTGTCATTTTGATTCTCCTTCTGGTTAACAAAATATCCCTTCAATAAGGGATATTTTGAAACTTTTACTGGCAAGCCAAGCATTCTTCATACTGGTTATCACCCAGCTCCGGCTCTCGGTTCGAGGGCGGCTCACCGGCCTGCGCACGTTTCCAAGAGGCATCAGATTCCGCACGCTGGATCGATTTCGAGCGGCAGTAATAAAGCGATTTAACGCCCTTCTTCCACGCTTCAAAATGAATGCCGTGCAAATCTTTCTTATGGACATTCGCCGGAACGAACACATTTAAAGACTGCGCCTGACAAACATACTGCGTACGGTCGCCTGCATGTTCAATCAACCAACGCTGATCAATTTCAAATGCGGTCTTGAACACATCTTTTTCCTCTTGTGAAAGGAAATCCAGATGTTGAACAGAGCCTTCATTCGTGAAGATTGAAGACCACACATCTTCTGTGTTATGACCTTTTTCTTCCAACAACGCCGTAAGAAATTTGTTCTTCACAGGGAAAGAGCCTGACAAGGTCTTGTGCGTATAAGCATTGGCCGCATTAGGCTCAATACCTGGGGACGCACCACCGCAAATGATAGAAATAGAAGCTGTTGGGGCAATCGCCATCTTGTTCGAGAAACGCTCCATCACACCGTAATCTGCCGCATCAGGACACGCACCGCGCTCTTCCGCCAACTTAACAGAAGCATCATCAGCTTGACGCTTGATATGTTGAAAAATACGGCGGTTCCAAACCTTAGCCATAACCCCTTCCATAGGAATCATTTTTGACTGCAAGAAGGAGTGATACCCCATCACACCCAAACCAACCGAACGCTCACGCATCGCTGCATATTTCGCGCGCTTCATGGAATCAGGGGCTTTTGCGATAAAATCTGACAAAACATTATCAAGGAAGCGCATGATATCTTCGATGAAAGTCGGGTGATCCTGCCATTCATCCCATTTCTCAAGATTGAGCGAGGACAAACAGCACACAGCCGTTCGATCATTACCCAAGTGATCTTTACCTGTCGGCAAAGTAATTTCTGAGCAAAGATTGGACATCTTCACATTCAAACCCGCCATTTTGTGGTGCGCCGGAATTTGATCATTCACATGATCAATAAAGATGATATAGGGCTCGCCTGTTTCAATACGCGCTGTCAGCAAACGGACCCAAAGATCACGCGCTTTCACACGATCAACAACATGATTATCCTTAGGAGATTTAAGCGCATATTCTTCATCACGCTCCACCGCCTGCATAAAGCGGTTATCTACGAGAACACCGTGGTGCAGGTTGAGCGCCTTACGGTTCGGGTCACCACCTGTCGGGCGGCGAATCTCGATAAATTCTTCAATTTCAGGGTGCCAGATCGGCAGATAGATCGCAGCCGATCCACGACGCAAAGAGCCTTGGGAAATGGCCAATGTAAGAGAGTCCATCACGCGGATAAACGGCACGATACCGCTTGTTTTACCATTACGACCAACCTTTTCACCGATGGAACGAACATTGCCCCAGTAAGAACCAATACCGCCACCTAAAGATGCCAGCCAAACATTTTCATTCCAAAGCTCGACAATATCACCCAAAGAGTCGTTGGTCTCGTTCAAGAAACAAGAAATCGGCAAACCACGATTGGTGCCGCCATTTGATAGAATAGGCGTTGAAGGCATAAACCAGAGCTTAGAGATATAATCATAAATACGCTGGGCATGTTCTGAGTTATCACCGTAATACATGGACACACGCGCAAATAAGTCCTGATATTCCTCTTCGGGCATCAAATACCGATCGGTCAGGGTAGCCTTACCAAAAGTGGTGAGATTTTCATCACGGGATCGATCAATGCGAACACGATTTCCCCGCTCCATTTGCGCGACGTCAAACATGAGCCTGTATACTCCTTATATTTTTTCTTATCCAAAAAGGATTTTAATTTTGTGAGGGCGGGAAAGGTCGGAAAACACAATCCCTAGCGTTTAACTAATTATTAACCTACTACATCTCGTGGCATGCAACAAGATGAAAATAATCCTTTCAGAAGGGGTAGAATGGATTTTCATTATATAAAACAGCAAATTAACAGGTCTATCCCTATGGTTATCCCCGTGGAAAAAATTCAAAAAAGCTAATTTACCCCCTAAAAAAAATATTTTTTACCCTTTATCCCCGACTTATCTCATACAAAATGCAGTTTAGGAAAAGCGTTTTGCATGGGAAGCGCAGGCTTGTTATGATGGGACACGAAACAATTCACCCCGAAAAGCCGTTCCCATATATATGACACATAAAATTTTACGCTCTCGCCAAACGAAAATCCTTGCAACCTTAGGCCCAGCGAGTAATACGCCGGAAATGATCGAAGAGCTGTTTTTAACAGGCGTCGATATTTTCCGCCTGAATTTCTCTCATGGCGAGCCCGAAACCCACCGCAAGACAGCGGCAATGATTCGCGCCTTAGAAGCTAAATATAGTAGGCCGGTTGGAATTCTGGCCGATATGCAAGGCCCCAAACTCAGGATCGGTAAATTTAAAGACGGCAGCGTTATGATGGAGCACGGCGATATAATTCGTTTTGATTCGAACCCTGAACCCGGCGATAAAACCCGCGTTCAGCTTCCTCACCCCGAAGTGATGAAAGCCTTTGAGATGGACGGCTTGTTCTTTCTCGACGATGGGAAGGTGCGCTGCCGCATCCGTGAAAAAGGCGAGGACAAGCACGGCTCCTATGTAATCGCAGAGATCCGCGCAGGCGGAAAACTCTCCGATAAGAAAGGCTTTAATGTGCCGGGCGCATATCTTGAAATTCCGGCGCTTACCGAAAAAGATAAAGCCGATATTAAAACAGCGCTCGATATCGGCGTGGATTGGATCGCACAGAGCTTTGTGCAAACAGGCGATGACGTGAGAGAAGCCCGCGCCCTAATCGGCAAGAATGCCGCATTAATGGTCAAAATCGAAAAACCCGCCGCCCTTGAAAATCTGGAAGAAATCGTAAGCCTCGCCGATGGCGTGATGCTGGCGCGCGGTGATCTGGGCGTAGAAATCCCGCCCGAAGATGTGCCGTCCGTACAAAAACACGTTGTGCGCTATGTCCGCTCTACAGGTAAGCCGATCGTGGTCGCCACACAGATGCTGGAAAGCATGATTACCTCCTCTAGGCCAACACGCGCGGAAGCCTCAGATGTGGCAAACGCGGTTTATGACGGGGCAGATGCCGTGATGCTATCGGCGGAAACAGCGGCTGGGGAGCACCCGATCCGCTCGGTCGAAATGATGACCAAAATCTGCGCCCGCACAGAAGAAGACGGCATCTATATAAATTTCATGGAAGAATCGAACATGGAAAGCATCGGCAATCCATCCGATGCCATTGCCACCGCCGCGCATTATGTAGCGCAGGACATTGATGCGAAGGCTATCGTGACCTATACGGTGAGTGGTTCGACCGCGCTGCGTATGTCACGCCAACGCCCCGGTGTTAAAATTCTATGCCTCAGCCCTAATATTGACGTGGTACGCCGTTTGAGCCTTGCCTATGGTGTACACGCAGTGCACGCCCCCGAAGTTCAAGGCGAATTCTCCGGCCCTGTCCCGCACGCCTGTACAATTATCAGCGAGCAAGGGCTAGCCGAAAAAGGCGAGCGCTTCGTTATGACCGCGGGCGTACCGTTCGGCGTCGCAGGAACGACCAATATCTTACGCATCGCAGAAGTAGAGTAGGGCAACTCCCATGACCCACATCCATTTTATTCTAACCGGCGGGACGATCGACAAGGCCTACAATCCCGCAGATGAGCGCCCGATGCCGAACGCGGAATCAGTTATTCCGGCCTATATGCGCGATACGATCAAGCCACATGGCGAGATCACCTTCGAAACCATTTGCATGGTTGATTCGCTGGATATGACACAAGATATGGAACAGCAAATCGCGGCTGCCGCCGATAAGGCAAAGGCAGATAAAATCGTGATCGTATGCGGTACATCGCGCATGGCCGATATAGCCGCCAAATGCGACGCAGCCAATGACAAGACCATCGTATTTACAGGTGCGATGATTCCGCTTAAGGAATTCCCGATGAGCGATGGCGGCTTCAACCTCGGCTACGCACTGTCGCAGGCACAAACATTACCCGCAGGAACCTATATCTGCATGAATGCTCACACCTTTAAGACTGGCGAAGTCATCAAGGATGTCGCTGCATCGCGCTTCGAAGCGCTCACATAGAACAAGGGCTCTGGCAGAACCAAAACCCTTGTCTATTTTCCGTGACTTTTAAAAAAATATAAAACCTTAATTCACGCTGGCAACCTGTGTACCCAAAGATGGCTTGTCATGCAGCCACCATGCCTGGCGATTAATCGAGAAGATCGGCTGATAGCGGTTACCGCTGCTGGTCGGCACCAAAGTCTTTGTCTGGTTATCGAGAATATATGCACCGCTTTCGGTATAAACTACCAACACCGCGTGCGGGATGTTCTTATATGTGTCTTGAACGATCATCACCCGCAGACGCTCTTCAGGAACGCCCATCGCCCGCAACGCCGTATATTTGGCAATTGCAAAATCCTCACAATCACCACCACGCTGAATAAACTCAGCAGGCGTGGCCCAATAATCGGACTTACCCCAATTCCTATCATCAGTGATATAACGGACCTTATTCACCATGACATTGACCTTATCAGCCAAATCCTTGATCGAGTTATATTGTATAGTTTGAAGCTCGCGCTGCCACTGACGAATAACGCCCGCATTGCGCGTGTCTTGCAAGTCACGCTCGAAACGCTCGAACATACCTGTCCATTTGGTAAAAGCGCTCAAATTCGCCGATCTCTTTTCAGATGTACCATAGAGAGCCGGATATACGCTCACGCGTGAAAATTCGGATGTAATGCCACTTAAAGCCAGCTTTGCCGGCACATCAGCAATCGCCTCTGCATGGGCTTTCTTGCCGCTACCGCCTGAAAAGCTAACGCCCAATAAAAGAAGCGCAGCGCATGTACGCAAAGCATATTGTTTGGTTAAAATAATTGAAAGTTGTCTTGGAGTAATCACGGCGCGGTCAATCAAAAGCTGACCCAGCGGTTTTTTGGAAATTTTTTGCTCGTTCAAAATATTGCGGAGATCATTCGGCGAAATCATGCCTTTTGTAACAAGAACTTCTCCCAGTTTCTGGCGTCTCAACGATCTTTTTAAAGTATTAAATATTCCTTGCCCTTGACGCATATGTAACTTCCCCTTTTTGCCGCTTCATTCTCGACTTATTTTCTTAATATTTCGTTAAACCCTAATAAGAAAGCGTAGCTCCTTACTTCTATTAAACAGGACAAAGATTGACGAATTACTAACGAAGGGGCATAAATACGAAAAAAATTAATTATTATGAGAATTTTTTACTAAAAGAAAAATTGGAATTACCGCTATGCTGACAGAAGATACAGACATGATAAACACCCTTAATGCCCTCACGGAGCGTCTGAGCGATGCGCGCATTCTGGTGATCGGCGATATCATGCTCGACAGCTTTGTCTATGGTAAAGTTGACCGCATTTCGCCTGAAAGCCCTGTGCCGATCCTGACCGTAAAGCGCGAAGAATCCATGCTGGGCGGCAGTGGCAATGCCCTCTCCAACCTAGCCGGGCTTAACATTAAAGCAAACATTCTGGCCATGGTCGGCAGCGATAATGAAGCCACACAAATCAAAGATAAAATCAAGGCGATCAAATGCGAGCCTCATCTAATAGAAGATACCGCCCGCCCGACAATCCTTAAAATCCGCTACCTCGCAGGACACCAGCAGCTCCTACGCAGTGATTACGAGCACAGTGCCCCCATATCCGATGCGTTGGCCAATGAAATTATAAAATCCGCTAAAGACATTATCCCAAACGTTGGCGCCCTCATTATATCCGACTACGGCAAAGGGATGCTTAGCGATGATGTATTAAGCGAAATCATATCAGCAGCTAAAGATAAAGGCGTGCCGGTTATTGTCGACCCCAAAGGGCGTAGTTTCAAAAAATATGAAGGGGCAAGCATTGTCACCCCAAATAAAAAAGAGCTTAGCGATGCAACCACTGGCGAGCCACTGGATAGCGATGAAGAGGTAGTCGAAGCCGCCAACATGATCATTAATGAATGCGGCATCGAAACCGTAATCGCCACCCGCTCGGGCGAGGGTATGAGCGTTATTTCCAAAGGCAAAGACCCTGTTCACATTAAAGGCGCCGATATTGAGGTGTTCGATGTATCAGGCGCGGGCGATACCGTCATTGCAACCATCGGCGCATCTCTGGCCGCAGGCGCAGATGCTGTAGAAGCAGCAAACCTAGCCAATATCGCTGGCAGCATCGTGGTAACCAAAGTCGGCACAGCGCCTATTCGCTTTGATGAGCTCAAAGATGCCTTGCACAGCGATCTGGCCGAGCATTTAAACAACGCAGGTAAGGAGCGTATTAAAGCCGACCGCGCGCGTGAAGCCGATCTCCTGAACTGGCAAGAAGCTGCCGAACAGGTCAGGCGCTGGAAAGCGCGCGGCCTTAAGGTCGGCTTTACGAATGGCTGTTTTGATATTCTACATTTCGGCCACGTAACATATTTAAATAATGCTGCAGCCCATTGTGACCGCCTGATCATGGGCTTAAATAAAGACAGCTCTATCCAGATTCTCAAAGGCCCTGAGCGCCCCGTGCATAATGAGCAGTCCCGCGCAGCCGTTATCGGAGCACTGGGCTCTATCGATATGGTGGTGCTCTTCGGCGGTGAAGAAAAGGGCGATAATAATACGGCCTGCCCACTGCTCGATATGATCAAGCCCGATATCTATTTTAAAGGCGGTGACTATACCGTTGACCAAATTCCCGAAGCACCGACCATAATTAAGAACGGCGGCGAGGTTAAGGTTATGCCCGTATATGAAGGGCACTCCACAACCAGCTCGATTAAAAAAATTAAACAAGACCAAGCAGCGTGATATACTGCCCGCACCTAATGCGCTGAAGCGCTCCCCTCATAGCAGAGTTTTTCCATGCTCCACACGCAAACCATAGGATATACAATCGGCTTGCTGCTCTTTATTTTGGGGCTATGCGAGCTTTTGCCTGCCGGATTGGATTACTTGGCAGGCTCATCTAATTTCTATGCCTTCTTAGGCTGCTCGCTTTTTTCGCTCTTTTTCGGCGGGATATTGCTTTTATGTAATTACGGCTATGAAAAAAAACTCAATGTGCGCTGGGTCTATCTACTAACAACTCTTTGCTGGCTTATGGTCAGTATTTTCGGAGCACTACCCTTTTACTTCTCGGACATCGGTGTAGGCTATGTAGATGCGTTTTTCGAAACGATCTCGGGGATTACCACAACAGGATCAACCGTATTATCTGGATTGGATAATATGTCTCCCGGTATCATTTTTTGGCGCTCGCTCCTGCAATGGATTGGGGGTATCGGTGTTGTGGCTTTTGCTATGATCTTTTTACCTTTCTTACGGATTGGGGGTATGCAGCTATTCCAAGCCGAATCCTCTGATCGCTCAGAAAAGATTATGGCCAAGAGCGGGCAACTTATCAGATCACTTCTAACCATTTATTGCCTTCTGACAATCATAGCTGTAGCAACCTATTGGGTGCTCGGCATGACCTTTTGGGATGCGATTAACCATGCCATGACCTCCATTCCTTCAGGCGGCTTCTCACCCCATGATGCCTCCTTCGGGTTTTACAAGTCGCACGCCCTCATGGTGGCAGCGATATTTTTTATGTTTTTATCAGCCGTACCTTTCGTTCTCTTAATCAAGGCTTTATACCGCGGGCGCTGGGATTTTATGAAAGATGATCAGTTCAAAGCCCTTATACTCATGCTTATCGTCTTTATCGCAGTGCTCAGCTCTTGGCGTTGGCAAACATCAACAGATTCTCTATGGGAATCCTTCATACATAGTGCATTTAGCATAATCTCGATTATTTCTTCTACCGGCTACGCGACTACTGATTATAGCGCCTGGGGCTCATTTGCCGCAGTGTTCTTTTTGTTCATAACCTTCTTAGGCGCATGTGCGGGCTCAACAACAGGCGGGATCAAAATTATGCGCCTTGTAATCATGATGAAGATCCTCGTGCGCCAGATTAAATATCTGATCCACCCCAATGGTGTATTTGCTATCCATTATCAAGGCAAACCGCTGGACAATTTTGTGCCTACAACTGTGCTTGTTTTTGTAGGACTATTCGTACTTTCGAATGTAGTCTTAACCATCGCATTAACACTTACAGGACTGGACTTTGAAACAGCCTTATCTGCCGCCTCAACGTCTGTCGCAAATGTTGGGCCGGGAATAGGCCCAATCATCGGCCCGTCCGGTAACTTCTCCAGCCTAACCGATACCGCTAAACTGCTTATGTGCATTGGCATGATATTGGGACGCTTGGAAATTCTGACTGTCATTGTTCTGTTCCGTCCTGAGTATTGGAAAGCATAAAACTTATTCCCCATAAATTTTATAGAGAACAATTTATTTTCTTGACTTGAAGCCTATAATTGAGAATGATTATCAATATCAACAAAGGAGATTTTCCATGCTTTCCGATTTTCTCACCCTCGAACTTTATTTCGGCTATGATCAAGCTGCACTATTTTTTGAAGATTTAAGCAAACATTTTACCCATAGACAAATCACCCAAGCCCTTGAAAACGGCTATATAGAGGCACGTCAAATTCATTTAGGCCCCGATGCGGGCCGCACACTCTATGCCCTGACGCCTAAAGGACGAATGAAACACGCCTCGACTATGAGCATTGTTTAAAGCACTATACGTAAGGCTAAAGACTTGGTAGAATGTGGGTTGAATTAATATCAATCGCCCCACCATTTCGGATTTTTCTTAGGCCATGAAAAAACTTTATCTTACTGCGCTTATCCCCCTTATACTCGGCGGCTGCTGGAACCCTAGCTTCATGCCTTCTGGCTATACATATCACGCCAAAACCTACAAAGCGCCTCCAGGGCCAAAGCCTGCAGATATCGGCTACGAATATTCGGAGATCGAAAATGAGCGCCATCTGGATAGCTGGCACCATGCCGTACGTGATCTACTCATGCAGACAAAAGCCCAAGGCGTCATTCTGCCGCAAGATATTAATCTTATAACAGACATGTCAGACACTGTTTTTAAAAATACATATGATTATTCTTTGCGCGAAGGATTGCGCGCTTTTGGCCACACTTTAAGCGAAAACGGTACAGATGTGTTCTATACCGCCTATGACCCTGCCAGCGATATCGCTGGGCGCCCGACCACTGGTCCTCAATATAATGGGGATGCAGCTGACACCGATCAAATATACAAAGATTTCACAGATAACGAAAAACCTATGAAATTGGTCATTGGCGTCATGGAAGGCTTTGAACTGAGCACGCAGGCCTCTGGCACATATGACCTGCCAATGGATGGCTATGTCCCAGGCGCCTATGTGGAAGGATATAAAAATCCACTTCATCAAGCACCGACAGAAGCTTGCCCAGTGTGGAACTGCAACGTCAATAACTAAATAGGGAAGCTATTGTGAAAAAGCCTTTTAAATTTGCTCTTCTAAGCGCGGCTATAATTTCTCTGGCAGGCTGCACAGCAGCTTTTCTCGATACAGCAGCTCACGGTATTTTCCTTCAAGAAGAGACTAAGCTTTTAGAAAAAAACTATGCCGCCGCAGATTATCTGGTACAGCAAGCCCGCCACTTTGCAAAAGATGATGACTTGGTTGTCGCCCTTACCCTGACAGATATAGATCAACCCGACATGACGTCCGAATTTGGTCGCCTCGTGCCCGAGCAGGTCGGAACACGTCTGGCGCAACTCGGCTATAATATGAACATGAAGAATGTCGCAGCCGTCGAAACGAATTATGTAGGCTATAAGCCGGTTAAAGGCGAGCGTACTGATTTTTATCTCGGCGGAAATTATAAACGCAATCGAGCGGACATGGATATAAGCCTGAAAATGACAGATGCTAATAATGGGCAGATCGTTGCTGTTTTCAACTACAGCCTCCCTATGACGCGAGATATTGCCGACATGACACAGCCTAAGCCGATTATTATGAGGTTGGAGCCATCGCAAGGCGCAGCCTATGGCCAGATGCCCAGCGCCCCTGTAACAATTGTTGAAAGCACCATCACAAACAAAAACACGGCCACGACCGCAACGCCCCCTACCCCTGCAGAGCCTTTTCGATAGCCAAAACGCCATCATTGGCTGCGCCCGCATCGGGGCCACCGGCTTGCGCCATATCAGGCCGCCCACCGCCGCCTTTACCTCCCAAAGCCTCTGATCCCACGCGCACCAGATCAACCGCGCTGAAGCGTGAAGTCAGATCATCCGTCACACCAACCACGATTGAAGCTTTGCCGTCATTCGTCGCGACCAACACAATCACACCCGATCCCAGCTTAGCTTTCAAATCATCAGCCATAGGTTTAAGATCCTTAGGCGGGAAGCCATCCAAAACCTTGCCGATAAACTTAACGCCGCCAATCTCTTTGGCCTCATCGGCGCCCGCGCTTTCGGCAGCTTGGCTGCGGCGAAGATCACCAATCAATTTTGAAAGACGCTTGTTGGCCTGAATATATTCATCAGCGCTGCTTGGCGTTGAATCATAGCTGCCATCCAGAGATTTTAACTCATCCATCAAGCGGGCATATTCACCCGATAAACGCTCGATCTCGGCCTTGGCTTCGTTGTCCTTATTTTGCAAATAGGCATCAACGCGTTCGCCCGTAATCGCCTCTAGACGGCGCACACCGGAAGACAGCGCGCCTTCAGACACAATCTTAAAACACTCGATCTCGTTTATGTCCTTCACATGAGTCCCGCCGCACAGCTCGATTGAAAAGACGCGGTTGCCCTCTGTTCTACCCATCGACACCACCCGCACCTCATCATCATATTTTTCCCCAAACAGCGCCATCGCGCCTGCATCCCGGGCATCCTCCAGCGCCATGAGGCGGGTTTCAACCACGCCGCCAGCTTTAACTTGCGCATTGACAAGCTCTTCAACCTTGTCCAGCTCTTCTCGGGAAATGCCTTTAGGATGCGAGATATCAAAACGCGTACGCTGGGCGTCCTGCAAAGAGCCTTTTTGCGCGACATGATCACCGAGAACACGGCGCAGCGCCTCATGCATCAAATGCGTGACCGAGTGATTGGCCTTGATCGCCGCACGGCGATCTGCATCAACGCTCAGCTGTACGCCTTGCCCCACACGTACACCGCCGGTATCGCATTTAACCGCATGAGCAATGAGTTTACCGACTAACTTTTTCGTATCTTGTACAATCACCTTAATCGGCGCTTCGCCAAGCGTATGAATTACGCCATTATCACCAACCTGACCACCACTTTCACCGTAAAATGGGGTTTGATTTGTGATAATATAACCTTCTTCTCCGGCCTTAAGTTCCTGTACGCGTACACCGTCTTTTACCAAGGCTAGAATTTTGCCTTCAGCACTATCTTTCTTATAGCCTAGAAATTCAGATGCGCCGAACTCATCGACAATATCGAACCAAACCTTCTCATTTGCCGCATCACCGCTGCCCGACCACGCAGCTCTAGCGCGCGCTTTCTGCTCGGCCATGCAGGCATCAAAATTTGTCGTATCAACCTCTATATTCTTCGCACGCAGCGCATCTTGCGTCAAATCAAGTGGGAAACCAAACGTATCATACAGCTTAAAAGCCACATCGCCGGGAAACTTCTCGCCTGAACCCAGCCTGTCTGTTTCCTCATCCAGCATCTTCAAACCACGATCCAGCGTCATCTTAAAGCGCTTCTCCTCGGATTCCAAAATCTGCACGATCAACGCCCCTGCGCGTTTCAATTCAGGATAGGCCTCGCCCATTTTACCCAATAAAGTCGGGAACAATTTATACATCAGCGGATCTTGCGCGCCCATAATATGTGCATGACGCATACCACGACGCATCACACGGCGCAGCACGTAACCACGCCCTTCATTCGAGGGCAGCACGCCATCGAGCACGAGAAA
>JAHQVU010000072.1 GCA_019634145.1 Micavibrio sp.
ATGTACTGCATCCACCTTGCTGCCCCCATTATTTATGTACGAGATTGCGGCTTCTCTCATGTCTGTCGAATATGTCATCCAAAATTATAGCAATTCTCATTGTTAAATGAAACTACTATATTTAAAACTTTCATAGTGTGCTCCTTCCCTATTATGCTTTTTGTTGATTGCATAATACATTCTTCTTGGTTTTTTAAACTTTTTTCCCGTAAACCTGTCTTTTTTATGAATAGGCGGTTGATTTTATGGGGGCATGGGCGTTAAATACCCCTCGAGATTCACATGATTTAAGGAGAACGTCTCTATGTCCGTTTTGGTAGGAAAAGATACAAAATTGATTTGTCAGGGCTTCACTGGCTCGCAAGGTACATTCCATAGCGAGCAAGCAATTGCCTATGGTACAAATATGGTTGGCGGCGTGACCCCGAAAAAGGGTGGTACTTCGCACCTTGGTTTGCCAGTTTTTGATACTGTTGCTGAAGCGAAAGATAAAACCGATTGTAATGCCTCTGTTATTTATGTTCCACCTCCATTCGCGGCTGCGGCCATTATTGAGGCGATTGACGCGGAAATTCCATTGGTTGTTTGTATTACTGAGGGTATTCCTGTTTTGGACATGGTTAAGGTTAAGACGAAGCTTGAGGGCTCTAAAACTCGCTTAATCGGCCCTAACTGTCCAGGTGTTATCACGCCAGGTGAATGTAAAATCGGCATTATGCCAGGTCATATCCACAAGCGCGGTAAGGTGGGCATCGTGTCCCGCTCTGGTACTTTGACATATGAAGCGGTTGCTCAAACAGGCGCTGTAGGTCTTGGTCAGTCGACATGTATCGGTATCGGTGGTGACCCTGTGAACGGTACAAACTTTATTGACTGTATCGAGATGTTCATGGAAGATCCTGAAACAGAAGCAATCCTAATGATCGGTGAGATCGGTGGTTCTGCAGAAGTTGAAGCGTGTGAATACTATAAATCACTCAAGAACAAGAAGCCGATTGCTGGCTTTATCGCGGGTGCAACAGCTCCTCCGGGTAAGCGTATGGGGCATGCTGGTGCGATTATTTCTGGTGGTGATGATACAGCGCCAGCCAAGATGGAAGCGATGAAGGCGGCCGGTTTTGCGGTTGCTGAAACGCCTGGTGACCTGGGTGAGGCCGTTAAGCGCGCGATGGCTGCTTAAGAGCCTTTTATTTTTGTAAATTGAATAAAATAAAGCGCCTTTCGGGGCGCTTTTTTGTGCGTTCACTAATGGGCTATTTTCGTTTAAGGCAAATAGCGCTCCTGCTGCGCGGTGTAAAGACGGGCAGGAATGTGCGCAAGGTTTTGATGAGTGATTTCACAAAGGCTATTGACGATTAGCATTATGGTTTGCCCGAAGCCATAAAAATGTCTCATAAAAAAAGAGCTGATCGCTTTTCATGAAGCAGCGTATGCAATTGTGGATTATCTCGGTGAAGAAGATGATATGGAGGTGCTGTTAAAGCATCCGTAGGCATTGATAAATTTAAAAGATGTGTTCCTTAAATATGGGTCCCGTGACCGTGAGCGATGCATCAAGGCAATGGGTATTCCACCACCAAATCGTGCGCCATTGCGTCGCCGTAAAAATCCGACACTCAACACACTGCTCAAGCAAGATGCAGATTTTATGCGTCAGGCAAATATCTCTTAAATTGACCCAAACTATTTGGTGAATTTGCATTTTCGCGTTATCATTAAGGCGTGTTTTAACTTTCTTGGGCATCCGCATCGATGAGCTTTCTTGATAAATTACCTCCGAGACAACGTGATATGCTGGTCAGTCTGCCTTACCGCGTTGGCTTGCTTGTTTCACAGAGCGATGACGTTGGAGGTGAGGATTCCGATGCAAAGGAAAAGCAAGCGCTCGGGAGTTTGCTTTCAGGGTATGCCGGTGAAATTTTTGTTTCTGAAACTGTGCAATATATTTTGACAGAGACCATGAAGCGCCGCGAAGAATGGCCTAAATGGAGTGGTAATTTAACGGTTGTTCTGGATGATTGCGGGCAGGCGGTGGAGCTGTTGCGTGATCAAGTGGACGAGAAAGAGGTAAGTGCCTTTAAGCAGCATCTTATGGAGATTGCAGAGGCTGTTGCTGTTGCTTTCCGTGAGGTTGAAGACCTTACCTTTGTCGATAAATTAAAGATGAAAATTAAATTTCTGAAATTGGAATATCAGGCAAAAAAACAAGGTCATACCTACAAAACTTATGACGAGTTTTTGAACATTTCTCCGAAAGAGCGCGAGGTTCTTGAAAAGATCGCATCCACACTTAAAATTAACTACGCCATTTAATCTAAGGAGCTTAATCATATGGAAGATCTATCGGCTTTATCACCCGAAGAGCTGGAAAAAGTTACATCTGCTTTATTCAAAGTTGGTGCATGGATGTCTCATGCCGAAGATGAAGACGGAGAAGATGATGATCAGTGCGAAATAGCAGCGCTATCGGCGGCAGTTAAGGGTGTGGCTTTGGCTTATGAAGGGCCGGGAATGGTTGATGATATTGCGCGTAATGTTCTGGCGCATCAGGATTGCTGGCAGGAGTGGGCTGATTACTCTTTCAATGCACTTGATGATGTGCGCACGTCCCTTAAAATTATTAAGCTCAAAGGTACAGAAGCAGATATCAAAGCTTATAAGACTGCTTTGGTGCAAGTTGCAGAAACTGTCGCCGAGGCTTATGGCGAATTCGGTGATCATGGCCAGGTTGATGGTGGTAAGTTATCGGCTTTTCTTAGCAAAATTAAAACACGCATTAACGGCGACACGCCTCAAGGGCATGCGATGAATGTCAGTGCCGTTGAAGAAGAATATCTCAATCAACTTAAAACCCTACTCGAAGATTTTTAACTTTAGTTTCTTAAAATAGTGCACTGCGCCGTTTATAACCCTTGACCTTGAAAGCGGATGGGATTAAGTCCAATATGCTTTTAAAGGACGCATTTGTAACAAAGGTAGAATTATGTCTCAAGCTACGCCAAACCTCACCGCTCTTTCAGGTCCTAATGCCGAATATATCGCGCATTTGTATCGCCAATATCTGGTTAGCCCGTCTAATGTTGATGGCGATTGGCAGAATTTCTTTAATGATTTGGCTGATGATGAGGCCGCACTTTTGCACGAGCTTGCTGGTGCGAGTTGGACGCCAAACGAAAATGATAAATCTCAACGTGGATTTGGCTCGGCGTCCAATGATGACGACGCATCCAAGAAAACAGACACTAAAGGCAGCGCAGTTTCGCCCGAGAGCCTGAAAGCGGCGGCGCAAGATTCTATCAAAGCATTGATGCTGATCCGTGCGTATCGCGCGCGTGGTCATCGCATGGCTGATCTTGACCCGTTGGGCATGAAAAAGCGCGAGATGTTCCCCGAGCTTGATCCGGCGTATCATGGTTTCACAGGTGCTGATCTCAGCAGAAAAGTTTATATTTCCGGTTTGCTCGGTATGGAATATGCAACTGTCAGCGATATTGTCGAGCGTTTGAAGAAAATCTACTGCGGCACGATCGGTGTGGAGTTTACACACCTTTCAGACCCTGAAGAGAAAAAGTGGATACAAGAGCGCATTGAAGCGCCAGGTAACCGCACCGATTTTACCAAAGATGGCAAAGTCGCGATCCTCGAGCGTATTACTGCGGCTGAAAGTTTTGAGCAGTTCTTGCACAAGAAATATCCTGGTACAAAGCGTTTTGGCGTTGATGGCGGTGAATCGCTTATTCCTATGATTGAGCAAATCATTAAACGCGGCGGTCAAATCGGCTTGGAAGAAGTTGTAATCGGTATGGCACACCGTGGTCGCTTGAACGTTCTGGCTAATGTAATGGGCAAGCCTTTTACCGCTATTTTTGCTGAGTTTCAGGGACAGTCTACTACGCCTGATGATGTTCTCGGATCAGCCGATGTGAAATACCATCTTGGTACGTCCAGTGATCGTGAATTTGACGGCAATACCGTTCATCTGTCCTTGACAGCTAACCCATCTCACCTTGAGTTCGTGAACCCTGTTGTCATCGGTAAGGTTCGCGCGAAACAAGTTCAGCGCGGCGTTGTACAATCTGCCGCTGTTCTGCCGCTCTTGCTGCACGGTGATGCGGCCTTTGCGGGGCAAGGCGTGACGGCGGAAACGCTCATGATTTCAGAGCTTCCCGGTTACCGCGTTGGTGGAACAATCCACATTGTAATTAATAACCAAATCGGCTTTACAACTATGCCGAAATTCTCTCGCTCAGGGCCTTATTCGACTGATGTGGCTAAAATGCTGGCCGCGCCGATCTTTCATGTTAATGGTGATGATCCTGAAGCGGTTGTTCATGTGGCGCGTATTGCGACCGAGTTCCGCCAGAAATTTCAGCGTGATATCGTGATTGATATGTTCTGTTATCGCCGCTATGGCCACAATGAAGGCGATGAGCCTGCATTCACGCAGCCGCTGATGTATCAGCAGATCGCCAAGCAGGAAACTGCTCGTGTGAAATATACTAAGCAATTGATCAGCGAGGGTGTGATCTCTGAGGATGAAGGACAAAAAATCCTTGATGATATGTATGCCCAGCTGGACGATGCTTTCAAAGCGACCGAGGCATTCAAGCCCAATAAAGCCGATTTCCTCGGCGGTGCATGGGATGGTTTGAAGGTTGCCTATGGTGATGAGCGTCGCGGTGATACTGATATCCTCAAAGATGACATTAAAGAGCTGGGCAAGATTTTGACGACAGTTCCTGATAGCTTTGATATTAACCGCAAATTGCAGCGCGTTCTTAATAGCCGTAAGGATATGGTTGAAAGCGGTGAAGGCTTTGACTGGTCTATGGGCGAGTCTTTGGCTTATGGTTCACTGCTGAAAGACGGCTATGCTGTGCGTCTTTCCGGGCAAGATGTCGGGCGCGGAACATTCTCTCACCGTCATGCGATCTGGTATGACCAGACAAATAACGAGCAATATTATCCGCTGAAAAACCTCGGTGCTGGTCAACCTCTATTCGAGGCGCATGACAGCCCGCTGTCCGAGATGGCTGTGCTTGGTTTTGAATATGGCTATTCACTGGCCGATCCGATGACGCTGACCATTTGGGAAGCGCAGTTCGGTGACTTTGCCAACGGTGCGCAAGTGATGTTCGACCAATTTATATCTTCTGGCGAGAGCAAATGGCTGCGTATGTCTGGGCTTGTTTGCCTGTTGCCACACGGCTATGAGGGCCAAGGGCCAGAGCACTCCTCTGGTCGTCCAGAACGTTTCTTACAGCAAGCCGCTGAAGATAACTGGCAGGTCGTGAATTGTACGACGCCGGCGAACTTCTTTCACGTTTTGCGCCGTCAAATGCACCGCGATTTCCGTAAGCCATTGATCGTGTTTACGCCCAAATCTTTGCTTCGCCATAAATTGGCGGTGTCCACGTTGGACGATTTCACCAACGATTCTACCTTCCACCGTATCTTATGGGATAATGACCGCGATGACCTTGTGGCTGATGACAAGATCAAACGCGTAGTGCTGTGTACTGGTAAGGTTTATTATGATCTTCTGCAAGCCCGTCGTGAGCGCGGTATCAAGGATGTCACGATCTTGCGTCTTGAGCAGCTTTATCCGTTCCCGCATAAGGCTTTGGCTGAGGAGCTTGCTCCGTTCAGCAATGCTGAGGTTATTTGGTGTCAGGAAGAACCTGAAAATCAGGGTTACTGGACATTTGTTGATCGCCGTATCGAGAAAGTTTTGACCGAGATTAACATCAAAGGTAGCCGCCCAAGTTATGTTGGCCGCGAAGAAGCCGCTGCACCTGCAACCGGTCTTATGAAACGTCATATCGAGCAGCAGGAGAAGCTGATTGATGAGGCGTTGAGCGTTTAGATATCTAAATTTACCTGCTGCTCTCTTTCGTGCAGCATGGTTTCATATCTTGCCTTTGATAGCACTGGGTTGAAAGTTTCTTTAATCTTTTTTATAAAGTCGCAAGGTTGGTCAATATCTAAATGGTATTTAATGTCATTGTCTGTATACCCTAATAACTTTCCAATGAGTGCGTCGCGATAATGATGCGGTTCTAGATCTATGTTAATTTCACTGAGTATTTGCTGTGCTAGCTCATTTTGCTTAATATCTTTCAGACTCATTCCTTTTCGGTATAATTTGTAGAGAAGTTTTCCTTCTTCTATTTTGTTGTGCTGAGCAACTAAGAAGCATGGACTGCTTTGTCTTTGGAAGTCAAAAATCAGAGTATTGGTTTTGTTCAATTCGCCTTTTAGGACCATTTTTTCAAGGGGTTGATTTTTTCCATCCATGATATTGCCATTAAAAATAGCGAACGGTAATTGATTGTTTTCTAAAAGCTTGCTCAGTGTATGTTGCATGTCATTATACGTGAAATTCTCAGATGCTTTCATGCGTCCTTTTTGGCTGTGTTTATGAATGCCTAAAAGACCGCGAACGGTGCCGAGTTGGTTATAAAGAGAAAACTCGGTTAAACGATCGCCGCATGTGATTCTCGCTGCTTGTTCTTTTGAAAGCCCATTTTTAATTTTTTTATATAAGTTAATGTCTTCTTTTGAATATTCTCTATCTCTATTTGTTATTTTTTGTGCCAGTTTGGTTAATTCATCAATTTGGTTTTTGTCATTTTTATAATAAATTGTATATTCGGAAGGTCCAGATACTGCGGTGTTGATGATTTTAAGTTGCCCGCTCTTACAAGCTTAAAAAAAAGCTTGTCTCGTTTGTTCACTGTCGTAATCTAGGTTGATCATGCCCGTAGGCTTTATACCTTTAGCAAGAAGATCAGCTTCGTCATATTTATGTGGGTTTCCATTCCCGATGTTGGAAAGTCGTTTAAATATGGGCAACAAGACTCTTTTATTTAGCATGCCTTAATTTAACATAATTTGCGATTGAGATCAAGCTTGACAGAAGGCTGTAGGCTGGACATGATCTCGCGATGAAAAATTTCGATCTTTCCGTCTATTTCGTTGCCGATCCATCGCTGTGCGGTGAGCGGGATATTGTTGATGTGGTCATGGCCGCCGCGAAAGGTGGAGCGACGCTTATCCAATACCGCAACAAGGATGCGAGCCAGATGCAAGTGATATTGGCAGAGGCCGCGATGCTGCAAGAGTGGCTATCACCGCTTGGTGTTCCGTTGCTGATCAACGATTATGTTGATGTGGCCTTTGCCGTTGGCGCGGCTGGCGTGCATTTAGGGCAAGGTGATGACAACCCCGCCGAAGCGCGCGCAAGGCTTGGTAATCAGGCGATCATCGGGCAGACGGCTTTTACGCCTGAACATATCGCAAAGATTGATCCGCAGGTGATCGATTATATTGGCACTGGGCCGTTTTACGAGACTAAAACCGATAAGGGCAAGCCCGTTTTGGGGGCAGAGAAATTCGCCGAGATGGTCAAGCTATCGCCTGTTCCGGTTGTTGGTATCGGCGGAATAACGCCGAATAACGCGGCGGCTGTTATCGCGGCGGGCGCTGATGGTGTTGCGATGATGCGTAGCGTCAGTGAAGCCGATAACCCCGAAAACGCTGCGCGGAAGTTTGTCGAGGCGTTGGCATGATCGCGAATATTCTTTCAATCGCAGGCAGTGATCCGAGCGGAGGTGCTGGCATTCAGGCCGATCTCAAAACATTTGCCGCACATGGTGTTTATGGCATGGCTGTATTGGCCGCATTGACGGCGCAGAATACGCAAGGCGTTCGCAGTGTGGTCAATATCCCTGAGCGTTTTGTCCGTGACCAGATCGCAGCGATATTCGATGATATTGAAGTCGCAGCCGTGAAAATCGGAATGTTATCGAATGTTGAGATCATTGAGGCAGTTGCTGATTCTTTGGAGGAATATGCGCCAAAGATCATCGTTCTCGATCCTGTAATGGTTGCCAGCAGTGGCGATGGGTTGATCGATACCGATGCGGTTGATGCGCTGAAAAGTCGTCTTATCCCGATGGCGAGCCTGATCACCCCAAATATCCCTGAGGCAGAAAAGCTCTCTCGCTCAGCCGTGATTGATATGGACGTTGCGGCAGAAAAATTGCTTAAGCTTGGCTGTCAGGCGGCTTTGCTCAAAGGTGGTCATTTGAAAGGCGATGCGATTGATGTGTTGGCCACTGCGAACGGCGTGCAGAGTTTTAACGCCGAGCGCATTGACACCGAGAACACGCACGGCACAGGTTGCACATTGTCATCCGCAATTGCGGCGAACCTTGGCAAGGGCATGGATTTGTTCCACGCTGTAGCAGCGGCGAAGGATTTTGTGACCGAAGCGATACGTACAGCCGATGATTTGCAGGTCGGCAGCGGATATGGGCCTTTAAATCACAATGTGCGTTCTATCTGATTGATTTTAAATGTTTATTTGACTTCACCAGTTCGTTCGTCATTTTTGCTGGGGGGCGGGGTGTATGGATAAGAAAAAAGACGCAAATGTTGCGTCCTTGAAGTGTATTAATATCAAACTCTTCGAAGAAATACAAAAGATATGTTGTTTTTGGGTGGTGTTAAGCGCTAAATGGGTGGCTCACAAATACTATGGGGTTATAAATATTATGAAATTTAAGGCTATGTTTTTGGCTGCATGTTTTCTTCCCGCTATGGCTATGGCGCAGGACGGCGGAAAGCAATCTATTGAAGAGCAGGTTCTGTTCAAAAGTCTGCTCGGCTATCAGATTGCGCTGGCTTATAACGAAGCGTGCAACAAGCCACCGGTTGAGCTGTATAAGCAAGATGATCCTGTCAGCATGAATTTAGCGGGGAATCAAAGAGTTATTGGTGCAAAATTCGGTAGTTTACAGCACGCCAAAAACCCCGAGATTACTATGGAAGAGCTTGGAAAAAGAATGGCAGGATTTGCTACGTCGGTTTCTTTGAAGGCTAAAGCCACAATCGATGAAAAGGGATGTGATTCTGAAGAGGCGAAGTCAGGCAAGAATGCGTGGGCGCTTTACAGCAAGATCACGCCGCCGCAATTGAACACGCTGTTAAATGAGAAAACTGTTGAAGCAGGCGGCACTGTTACTACTAAAGCCGATATCAAAGTGATTGATAAGGCCAAAGACAAACCGACAGAATAATGAATGAATTTGAGCTTATCGATAAATATTTTGGTCCGTTAAGCGGCTATAGCTTAAGCGATGATGCGGCGGTGATGGCTGCGCCTGCGGGATGCGAGCTGGTGATTACCACTGATATGCTCAATGAAGGTGTTCATTTTTGGAAAGGCGAAGAGCCGCGCTTTATCGCGCATAAGGCGCTGCGCGCGAATTTGTCGGATCTGGCGTCGATGGGCGCATCGCCGCTGTGCTATCAACTGGCACTAGGATTGCCGAAGGGCACTGACGAGGCATGGGTTGCGGAGTTTTCCGCCGCATTGGCGGAAGATCAACAGCGCTATAATTTGCATTTAAGCGGTGGGGATACGACCACGACTTTGGGTGGTGTTTGCGTATCAATTACGGCCATCGGCGCGGTAAAAACGGGCAAAGCCGTTACACGCGGCGGCGCGCGCAAGGGCGATCTGATTGTTATCACAGGTGCGGTGGGTGATGCTTATATCGGTCTAAAAATCCTGCAAGGCGACATTGATTGCGAGGAGGGGCGGTATTTCCTCGAGCGCTATCGTATGCCGTCTCCGCGAACTCATCTGGTTGAAGAGGTCAGTCGGTATGGGCGAGCGGCAGCTGATATTTCGGATGGGCTGATGGCTGATTGCGGACATATCGCGCGGCAATCAAGGCTTAAAGGTGTGATCGAGCCGCATAAGGTGCAATATTCATCCTATGCATCCGTGTTGCTGGATCAAGGCAAGGTGCAGGCAAGCGATCTGCTTAGTGGTGGCGATGATTATGAACTGGTAATGGCGGTGGCGCCGGAGGCGTTTCAAGAGTTTCAGGATATAGCCGCGACTTATGGTGTGGATCTGCAAGCGATCGGGCATTTTGAAAACGGCACGGGTGTGGTTTTGCGCAATGAAAATGGCGATGAGTTGGAGCCGTTGAAAACAGGCTGGAAACATTTTGATTAATATAATTTTTCTTTAATCAATACTTGCCATTCCCCCCTTGCAGGCGTACATAGTTCACGGTATTCTTTATTGAAATAATTAAGCGGGAAAGCAATGACAAAAATTTTAGTTCCTACACTTGGTGAATCTGTAAGCGAAGCGACTGTTGCACAGTGGCTCAAAAAAGAAGGCGAGGCGGTTAAGGCCGATGAGCCGATTATTGAGCTGGAAACGGACAAGGTTACGTTGGAAGTCAATGCGCCTGCCGATGGTGTCATTGCGAAAATTACCGTGGGTGAAGGCGAGACAGTTGAAGTAGGCGCGTTGCTCGGTGAAATGGATGAAGGCGCGGTTGCCAATGATGCGCCTAAGCCTGAGGTAAAAGAAGAGGCGCCAAAAACTGAAGCGGCTGCACCAGCACCTGAGGCGTGTGCGGAAGCGAGCGATGATGTTAAAACATCTCCAGCCGTTCGCAAGATGCTATCCGATAATAATCTGGATGCGGGCAATGTTCCGGCATCCGATGGCGAGCGTCTTTCAAAAGAAGATGTTATGAAATTTATCGAGGCTAATAAGGGCTCTAAGCCTGCTGCGGCACCTGCTGCAAGTGTAGCATCTGCACCTAAGGAAAGTGCTGTATCACATCCGGTTTCTGATGCTCCGCGTGAAGAGCGCGTGAAGATGACAAAATTGCGTAAGGTGATTGCCTCACGTTTGAAAGAAGCGCAAAACACTGCGGCGATGTTGACCACTTTTAACGAAGTGGATATGGGCCCTGTTATGGATATGCGTAAAGAGTATCAAGACAAGTTCGTGAAGAAGCACGGCGTTAAGCTTGGCTTTATGAGCTTTTTTGTTAAAGCGGCCTGTCATGCGTTGAAAGAATTCCCTGCTGTGAATGCTGAAATTCAAGGTGATGAGCTGGTTTACAAAAACTACTATGATATAGGTGTGGCTGTTTCCACGCCGCAAGGTCTGGTTGTTCCTGTAATTCGTAATGCGGATCAGATGAGCCTGGCTGATATTGAGAAGAAGATCATCGACCTCGGCACACGCGCCAAAGACGGTAAGCTCTCTATGGATGAGATGACCGGTGGTACATTCACAATTACCAATGGCGGTATTTTCGGCTCGATGCTTTCAACACCGATTTTGAACACACCGCAGTCCGGTATTATGGGGATGCATAACATTGTGCAGCGTCCTGTCGTAATGAAAGACGGCTCAATTCAGGCGCGTCCGATTATGTATCTGGCACATTCTTACGATCACCGCATTATTGATGGTCGTGAAGCGGTAAGCTTCCTTGTCCGCGTTAAAGATGCGATTGAAGATCCGGCTCGTTTAGTGCTGGATGTATAAACCTTATAGATTTTTTATGAATTTAACGGCGGCGGGGGCGATTGCTCTTGCCGTCTTTGCATATCCGCTAGAGGGATCAGCCGGATTCATGGATACGCCCACGCGCGACATGAATGAGGCGATCAAGGAGATGCAGCGTGAGATGGACGGTGATAGTGGCGGCGGGCAATATCCGCACAGCACGCCTGCCGATATGCATAGTGAGCCATCTTTTTTCGATGCCCCGGAATATGATTTGCCACCGGATTTTTCAGATGAGCCATTAATAACGGTTGAGAATGCGGCTAATCAGGCATTGCTACAAAACCTCTATGCGCAGATGAAGCTGGAGTGGGGTGGGAATTATGACCCTGAAACTGTTACTGTGCACGAGCATGATGTCACCTGTGATGGTAAGATGGACTATATCGCTTCGCACATTAACTCTGTTTATCACAACGGCACGCATTTCGATATTTTGATCGCAACAGATCACGAGGAGCGCCTGCGCACAGATATGCTCTCTATGCGTTTTAATATGGGGCTGGAGAATAATCTGTGTACCGAGCTGGGGCAGGAGCCCAAGGCCGAGATTTATTATGAAGAGTGGCCGCAGGGCGATATCGAGGATTACGTCGAGATGGATACGTGTGCGGTCGGCATTCGCATTGTTGATGGTGTGTGTGATAGCCCGATCTATTTTTGGTCGAATGAGGCACAAGAGGGCGAAGCCCGCTGGGTTTATGTCCGTAATTAAGCTTCGATAATTCAGCCTGTACGGCATCACTCGATCGCTAACGTATTACAATACGTTTCGCTCCTCGTTCTTAGTACAGACTAAATTCTCTTTGCTAAAAAGCTCTTCGCTTATAAGCTTCGATTATTTCGGAGTGGGCGATATGTAAAAAATGATTGGATCGGAGTATTGTCCGAAAGCGTTTCCCAGCCTGCGCCAGATTCTTTAATTGTGAGGCGAGAAGATTATGGCGCGGCGTTGTTATCATGCTTTGGGGTAGGGGGCTGAACCTCTAAAGTTAGCTTTGTGCCAAGCGCGGCTTTTAGGACTTTCAGTGCGTTGAGCTGATTATAGATTTTGTATTCTTTTTCTTTACTGGCCTCTTCGTGATCGGATTTATGAGTTGCGGTGCGGAACGTGATTTCGGCGCTTTCTTGCATTTTGTGGTGAAGGTCGTGTGAGATTGGGAATTTTATGTGCGTTGCGCCAGCGCCCAAAATGTTGATGAGGTCACGCATGGCGGGTGTTTCGTCAAATTCAATTTCTATCTCTGTCGGATCAATGCCATGCGGTTGAAGGGCGAATAAAAGCGCCGTACCGGGCGGGATGGTATAGCTATATTTAGTTTCTTGTTCCTTGAGCTTTTCGAAATATTCATCTTCAGGAATGCCAGGGGTCAAGGTCTGGCGACCAATAGCAAAGAAGTCATCGCGGCTCTTTATGCTGATTGTGGCTGTGTAGTTTGTATGTTTATTAAATGGCTGCACATGGGCGTTAAAGCCTTTGATTATATCGGCCTTTTCAGTAACAGATAATGGGTTTGTATAAATTTCCTGTCCGGCGAGGCGATGACGGGGTAATTTACCTGTCGTCCATTCTGGTACCTCGGATTGCGGCTCAATCATGTGAGTGCCGCTTTCCTCCATGATTTTCAGGGACATATTGATATATTCTTGATCACGGCGCGTTGCCCATTCCGCATCGAACGCGCTGGAATCGATGGCGAGGGTGCAGACATGGCCGGCGGCGAGGGAGCACGCGCAGCGGGGGCATGGCATTTGGTTGACATAGCCAACTTTAACGAGGTTATTGCCCTGTTTTTTTACTTCGGCGATTTCGGGAATATGGATGAGCTGTGCTAGGGTTTCGGGGTGCGCGGTGGCGCTGGCTTGTTGTGATTTCAAAGGTTTTTGCCCCTCAGGATATTGATCGGTGAAATCGACATCCAATAATTGGTCTTTTGCGCCAAGAAAATGCCGTAATGGGGCGGGCACAACATTATATAGCTCATATGTAGAAATAGGGTTTTGCGGAGAATCTGGATCGAAGAGGGCGAGGATAAATGCCGCTTTTGTTGGCGCATCTTGCTGCGGGTGATATTTTTTCATCTCCGCCAGCTTGCCCAAAAGGTCGCTATGGACGCTGGGGGCTATTTTAATATGATTGCTCATGTCCTGTTTTTTTTCAGTTCTACTTTCTCGGACTTACATTTATGCCAGAAAAGATAAAAGATTTTATTAACAATATTTATATAGCGGGAAGGCCGTATAATTAAAGCTTCAGAGTGTATGTTCAAAAATGTTTAATTAATTCCTTGCATTTTCATAAGTGTATTGGCTATAGAAGCTTGTGTCGATTTTAGTGATTGCTGCGGAGCTAGGTAAAAATCGGCACGAAAAACACGATTTAGTAATAAAACAAACACAGGGTATATCTATGGCTAATGATAATGGATTTCGCGATGGCGAGTCTAATGATCCTTCAAAATTATGTATCGGACTACGTGGTGCCACCGGTGACTTCAACTCGGTACGCGCGACGGACTTTATAGAAAAATCAACATTTATAATTGCTAGTGGTAACGCCCAGAAAACAGAAGAAAACCAACGTGTGCTTGATTGGTATGCGATTGACCTGTATGGCGGCGCGGAAGCAGTAGGTGGTGTGGACTCAGAGGAAGACTTTAGTAGCTATGAAAAGATTGTCGCGGACAAAGCCCTTAAATTGCATGAAGAATATGATAGTAAAACCAGCGCTGAGAAAAATGCGGTTAACCGCTTTTTAGGGGTTGCAGAAAAGTCACAGGTCAAAATTCTTTCCGAAGATCGTGGTGCTGATTTTGATGTTAAATTACGTGATCATCCATTGGTTTCTCCACTTTGGGATGAGCTTAGAAATCACGCGGATCCATTGGTTCGCGAAGCGTTTGACGAGGATCATCCATGGCCTGGGAAGCGTTTTAACGAAGTGCGTCAGGCGTGCGGTGGGACGATTGAGTTTATCGATACGCTTCATGTTGCCGGTGAGCTTCTGAAAGAAAATGGTGTTGATTATGATGCGACGCATACCACCCATATTTCTTACCTTTATCAAGGTTTAAAAAGCGATATTCCTTCTGAGAAATTACCTGAAAAAGATGGTGAGTTTAAGAATATTTCGGATGATTTAAGAATTAGAACGAATGGCGATAAAGTTGAGGTATATATTCATAAAGTTCAGGAAGGGCGTCGTTTCGCTTCCATTACGCCTGAGCTTAAGGCGCTTTCGAGTGGGCGGGTTAATCCGATTGAGCCAGATGATGTTGATATTGCCCCGGGTACATCGCGGAGCCTTAATCAGCTTTGGCTTGACCCAGAGAGCGATTACCACGATCATCATTCTTTGGCGTCCAAAGCTATACAAGAGCTTATGGCGTTTTTAGAAATCCCCAAATTATCTAATCCGGTTCGTAAGAAAAAAGTCTATAAGGCTGATGCTACGCTGCTTCCTAGTCGTCACCTCACCGACTTTGGTAAAATCAAATATATGAATTTTGCAGGACATAAGACTGCGCCTGGGAAGCGTGATATAGACCATCTCGGTGATTTTGAAAGTGCGTTTGAGAATATCGGCGGCGCAGTGTTTGAGCCATTGCCGATGATTAATACTGGACATGCAAAGGAAGCGCGAGAGCAAACAAAGCGTAAGATATTAACCGTTATGGGTGCGACATACTATGCGACCATGGCGAACTTGGGTTTACCGCTTTCTACTGGACGTCCGAATGTAATACATAAAAGTTTGATCGAGCCCGGTGGGCCGTTGCGGTTTATGCGTGATCTATATGCGGCGGGCACGGTTTCGAAAGATCCAGAGCGTATGTTTACCTTTTATGAAGACGATAGCGAGCTTAAGGAAGTCTTGCAAAAGGGATGGGATTCACGTCGATACCGTGAAGCCCCTGAGCGTTCGAGTGCGGTGCAGGGCGAAGAGTTTATGCAAGCAAAAGGGCTTGGTAATAATGACAGACGCTATGGCCTTTCTTTCCTTGGTTCATCTGTTTGCCGTGAGCAAAAAATCAATAATTCTGCTTTTCAGGTGATTTATTTGGCATCAGCGGCGGGCATGCGAATTGACCATGGGTTTGGGACCCGCGGTACTATGAACCAGTTTATTGAAGGTTCGGTGAAAGCCTATCTGGATGGGCATCAGAACTTTGTAAACCGCGGGTATAGAACGCCTGAGATTAAAAAGGAAGGCTCAAGTGGGCCGAAGCTATTGGATATATCGGCGCGCACGGGGCTTCAGGTTAATGGAGATCTGGATGGAGATTTCATCATGCTTGGTGATAATTTCTCGGTCATCGTGGAGCCTACACTGGGCGGTCGTCAGCATCTTACATGCGGGCAATCGCATGGTTGCGTTTATAACAAGCCCGGTACAGGTACAGTCTATGAATTTTTTGGCGATACCTTCCATAATTTCCTTGTCGAAGATCGCGGGGTTGGCATGTATGAAGGCTTTGATAATAATCATCAGAAAAAATTGATTACATTGCTGAATGTGGATGGCAGTTTTGATCGTATACTCGGAATGTTTGACGAAAATGAGCGTGAGATGTTAGGTATTGAGAATTATACTTCGCCTGAATCGGCATTCCAGCGGCATGTTGAAAATGCGTTGGAGCTAGGGCTGGATATTTCACAAGATCTGCAAAATGAAGGAAATGTAAAACAGTATTTGCAACTGGCTATCTAGGCGCTATAACTACTCCCGTAATAACTAGTTTAAAAACGAGAAGAAAAATGTCCGAAAAGTTTGATGTAATTATAATTGGTGCGGGTCCTGGCGGGTATGTTGCGGCGGTACGCTGCGCGCAGCTTGGGCTTAAAACAGCGTGCGTGGAAAAGCGTAAAACGCTGGGCGGGACGTGTTTGAATGTCGGCTGTATTCCTTCTAAGGCGCTTTTACAATCGTCTGAAAAATTTGAAGATGCCGCGCATCACTTTGCCGACATTGGTATTGAGGCTAAGCCAAAGCTGAACTGGAAGAAGATGCAGGGCTTTAAGTCTGAAGTTGTTGAAGCCAACACCAAGGGTATCGAATTTTTATTCAAGAAAAACAAAATTACGCGCCTAGAGGGCACAGGTAAAATCCTGTCTGCGGGTAAGGTTGATGTTGATGGGACGACCTACGAGGCCGATAATATTATTATCGCTACGGGCTCGGACGTTGTAAGCCTGCCAGGGATTGAGATTGATGAGAAGAAGATTGTCTCTTCGACAGGTGGCCTAGAGCTTTCCGACGTGCCGAAAGATATGGTTGTTATCGGTGGCGGTGTTATCGGCCTTGAGCTGGGTACGGTTTATCGCCGTTTGGGTGCGAATGTGACTGTTATCGAATATATGGATCAGATCCTGCCCGGTATGGATGGCGAGGTGCGCAAAGAAGCGAACAAGCTGTTCGGTAAGCAAGGCATTAAGTTTAAGCTTTCTTCCAAAGTGCTGGAAGCGAAAGCGGGTATCGCTGGCGTAACGCTGAAAGTTGAGCCAGCCGCGGGTGGAGATGCCGAGACAATCAAGACCGACATCGTATTGATGGCTGTAGGGCGTAAGCCTTATACATCTGGCCTTGGTCTGGAAGAGGCTGGCGTGAAGCTGGATGATCGTGGCCGTATCGAGGTTGACGAGTTCTTTGAAACGTCTGTTGAAGGCGTTTATGCCATTGGTGATGTGATTAAAGGCCCGATGCTCGCGCACAAAGCGGAAGATGAAGGCGTGGTCTTGGCAGAGATGCTGGCGGGCGAAAGCGGCCACATCGATTACAACTGCATTCCCGGTGTTGTTTATACATGGCCGGAAGTGGCTGCCGTGGGTAGGACCGAAGAGCAGTTGAAGGAAGAGGGTGTCAAATATAATACCGGTAAGTTCCCGTTCATGGCTAATGGCCGCGCACGCGCGATGAACATGACTGATGGTTTCGTGAAGATTCTGGCTTGTGCCAAAACTGACCGTGTACTTGGTGCGCACATGGTTGGGCCGAATGTTGGTGATTTGATCTCTGAAGTTGTGACCGTGATGGAATTTGAAGGCACGGCGGAAGATATCGCCCGCACGTGTCACGCGCATCCGACCTTGACCGAAGTGGTTAAGGAAGCGGCATTGGCGGTTCATAAACGCCCGATTCACATCTAGCCATGTGTCGTTGGATTGCCTATAGCGGTGCGCCGATTTATCTCGAGCAGCTTATAACCAAGCCTGTACATTCTTTGGTGCGCCAGAGTATGAATGCCGAGCTGTATTTCGGTAAGGATGGCAGCTTGTGGAGTGTTAATGCTGATGGTACGGGGGTTGGCTGGTATGGAAGTCAGGACGAGCCGGGGCTGTTTAAAGACCATATGCCTGCATGGAGCAATGAAAATCTGCATGAGATTTGTGCGCAAGTAAAAGGGCATATGGTTATGGCGCATGTCCGTGCGACAACGGCGGGCTTGGTGCAGCGTGCCAACTGTCACCCTTTCAAATATAAAAACTGGCTCTTTCAACATAATGGTCATGTGGCGGGGTATGAGGCGATCAAGCAAGAGCTTCATGCCCAGATTGCGCCTGATCTTTATCAGCATATCAAAGGCTCGACCGACAGTGAGACCCTGTTCTTTTTGGCGCTGACATTTGGGCTAGAAGAAAATCCGCTTGAGGCGATGCGCAAGATGGTCAACTATGTAGAAGAGGTTTTGGAGTTGCGCGGTATTAAACCGCACATGAATTTGTCTTGTGCCTTGGGCGATGGCAAGAAGCTTTACACAACACGCTATGCGAATGGTGATGAGGCTAATAGCCAGTTTTATTCAACGAACCCTGAATGCTTTTCCGATTTTGATCCGGAGGCGAGCTCCATTCCCGGTGGCAGCACGCTTGTAGTGTCCGAGCCATTGGATCGCCTGAGCGATAAATGGACGAGCATTCCTGCAAACTCTTTTGTTACGATCGAGCGTGACAAAGTGCAGGTCGAGCGCTTTATCTAGTTTTTGCTATGCCGCAACTCTGGAATTTGCATTTCTCTCAATGAATCTTATATACTCGTTTTGAACATAAAAGGGAGATTATTATGGTTTCATTGAAGCAGGATTTCGTGCCAGAATCGATTATTGATTGCGGGCATCTTTTAGACCCGCAAGATGGCGGTGAACGTCCCTTGTACGACCCTAAAGTGCATAAGGTGCAAGGGGCTACTCCTGAACTCACCCCGGTAAGTGAAGTGGAAAAGGGCTGGCTGCTGCCCGAAGCAAAATAAATTTAAGAGATTAAAGCGGGGTTCTCCGCTTTTTATGTGTCGTATTTAGATGATTTTGTGCGATGCGTTTGCAGCTTGAGCCCATAGCAGCCTTATGAATAATGATAAGGGTTGGTTGAGAGAGCTGAGCGCTATGGGGGCAGATGATGCGAAGGCTTTGCTATCTGTGGTGGAAGCTAATGGGCTTTCTATGCCCTGGGATGGGCGGCTTTATAGATGCGGAGCAGCTCTTCGGCGTTGACTTCGGTATAGCGCTGCGTTGTTGAAAGGCTGGTGTGTCCTAGAAGCTCTTGAATCTCCCTTAGATTAGCACCGTTTTGTAAGAGATGTGTTGCGAAGGAATGGCGCAGGGCATGAGGCGTTGCGGTTTCGGGCAGATTAAGCGCGCCGCGCAGGTCGCGGATGGCCTTTTGCGCAACGCCTTGGTTTAGGCGCTGGCCGCGTATGCCGATGAACAGCGGTCTCTCCTTATCGGTCGGGTATGGATTAAGTTCGAGATAACGTTCTAGCGTGGAGCGGACGATGTCCATCAAGGGGACGATGCGCTCTTTATTTCCCTTACCGCGCACGCGCATGAAATTGTCGGTCGGGATATCTTTTACATCCAGCGAGAGTGCCTCATTAATCCGTAGGCCGCAGCCATAGAGCAGGGTGAAGAGTGCGTTGTCACGGGCACCCACCCAATCTGTTCTCGCGAAATCAGAGATGTTTTTAAGGAGGCGATCGGTTTGGCTTTCCTGCAATGGTCTGGGTACTTTGTGGGGGAGTTTGGGGCTGCGCACTGTTGAAATGGCGGCGTTGTGCATATATCCGCGCTTGTCCATCCAGCTCAGGAAATTCTTTACCCCTGAAAGCCCACGTGCGCGGGTGGCGTTGCCTGCACCGCTTGTTGCACGACGGGACATCCACGCGCGATAGTCGCGAATGTTCATATCAGCCAGAGCATTAAGGCTAAGTGTTTCACCACCGCGATAATGTACGAGGAAATCGAGGAATTGAGTGACATCAGAGTTATAGGCGCGAAATGTGTGTTTCGAGACCTGTTTTTCAAAACGTAAATAATCCTGCCATTTATCGAGCATATTAGATAGGTCAGCGGCGTAGGAGAGTGCGTTCATACAGTTTCAAATTCGGGGAGCCTATAAGATGAAAGTATTATACCATGTCGATTAAATAAAAAAAACAGGGGAGTTAATATGTCATCTCAATGCATTTCAATGATTTTTTAAGTGAAAGTGATTTTAAGGATTATCGTAGAGTACCTTAGGGGAAGGGGATTCCTATACGATAAGCCAATGACGGAAGGTTCGCTCGATCACACGGGCTAAGAACAAGATTTGATCTGTCGCTTGGTTTTCATTGAACATGAGTGGGTCGCGAGAGCCAAAAGCCATGAGCGCCGGCGGAGTTTCGGGGTCGATATCGATGCGAAGTAGGATTTGGGATTTTACCAATGTCGCGCCACCGCCATAGATCGGTTCGATCCCGCTGATATTTTCTTCCAGCATGACCGGTTTTACGCCCATCCATTTATCAATCGTGCCTTCGGGAAGAATACGTATGCCTTGATTAGAGATGTTGGGAATGGATTTTTCTTCGGCCTCGACCAGAAAAGTTGCGATGTCGACATTGAGAATTGACGATAAATCCATGGTCAGGCAGTGAATAAAATCACCTAATGAGGTGGCTTCGAGTAGGCGAAGTACGGCCTGATGGATGCGGGCCTGATTGTTCATATTAGCGCGTGAATTTTCAACGATCTCTCGCGTTGTCTGAAGGACTTCTTCTTTATCGGCCTTTAGGCGGTCAATCATATAAGACTGAAAATCCGCAACCTCGCCGCGTTTGGGGCGTTTTTTAGGTGGGAGGAGAAGATCCAGTGCTTCCGGATTGTTTTGCAGGAATTCCGGATGGTCGCGTAAGTAGTTGATTATGTCGTTCGGGCTTATGGTCACTTCGGGTGTGGCTTTTTCTTTTAGATTCGTCATAGAGGAATCATAGCATAGCAACGCAGCAGTGCAAAAAGGAAAGCAGTTATCTTGATTTTACTTTAGCGGTTAGATTAAATAAAAAAATAAATATAAATATCAATATAAACAGGGAGTATTAAATGGCACCATATAAATTGGGGCTCGCTTTTGAGCCGACAAAAGAAGGTTATTTGAAGTTTAAGGCTTCGGATAATTTAAGCAGAGCCGGATATGCTGGCGATATGATTACCACAATGATTGAACGGGCTAAATTGCAAGGGCGTAGTCATGAGGTGCGTCATAGATTGTATGATTTTTTCACGAACGTTTCTCAAATGCATGGCGCTAGCTTTGATGACTTGAATACGGCTTTCGAAAAAGGGCAAATTTTTATAGATCAGCCAAAATTTATCTGGGCTTGGAATGTTCAGAATATATTAAACGGTAAAAACGAATATCTGATCGATCAATCCACTGTTCCTACCCCCGGAAAAATGAATTAAAAAACGGCGCTTTGTGGGCGCCGCTTTTGATTTGTTTTACATTGGCTTTACAGAATGCTCTGGCCAGTTTTCGCCCAGTCATCCACAAACGCGGCAAGGCCGCTCTCGGTCAGTGGGTGCTTGTAGAGCTGTTTAATCACCTTTGGCGGGGCAGTCATAACGTGAGCGCCCATCTTTGCCGCTTCCACAATGTGCAATGGGTTGCGGATTGAAGCGACCAGAACTTCCGTGTGGAAGTCAGGGTAGTTATCATAGATGCGGCAGATGTCGGAGATAAGGCCGAGACCGTCTTGTGAAATATCATCAAGACGACCAACGAAAGGCGAGATAAAGGTCGCACCGGCTTTTGCCGCCAGAATGGCTTGTGAAGCGGAGAAGCATAAAGTCACATTGACCATCGTACCTTGATCGGAAAGCTCTTTACAGACTTTAAGGCCAGCCTCGGTCAGTGGCACTTTTACGGCGATGTTTTCCGCCCATTTAGCGATTTCCAGACCTTCTTTGCGCATGGTCTCATAATCTGTCGAGGCAACTTCTGCAGAGACTGGGCCATCGACGATGTCACAGATTTCGAGGATCACGTCCTTGAAATTACGCCCTGATTTGGCGATGAGAGACGGGTTGGTTGTTACGCCGTCCAGTAGGCCGCTATCGGCCATGTCCTTGATTTCATCAATTTCGGCGGTGTCTACGAAAAATTTCATGTCTAGTCGTTCCTTTTATTTTTACAGTGCGTTGTTTCGCTCCTGAAGTAGTTTTCTACTATGTGTCGCTCGCGCCTACTGTAAAAATAAAATCAAGCGACTATGTGATTATTTAAATTTATGCGTATAAGTAACAGATGGATGATCTTTTTCAAGATGAAAGCGTGAAAAAAGGCAGCGGCGCTCACATATGCGTGGCTGTGCTTGTGCCTTACCCTGTCGATAAGGCCTATGACTATGCTGTGCCCTATGGTGAGGCGGTAGAGACGGGGGATTACGTGCTTGTGCCGCTGGGTGGGCGTGAGGTTGTCGGCGTTGTCTGGGGCGCGGCGGCGGGGGATGTAAAGCCCGCCAAGATCAAGTCGATCATTCTCAAATACGACATGGGCCCGATGCCCAAGGTGCATAGGGATTTTGTTTCATGGGTTGCGAAATACACGCTATCGCCGCTGGGGTTTGTGCTCAAGATGGCATTGTCGGCTCCTGGTGCGCTTGAGCCGCCGGAGCCGATGACGGGCTATAAAATAGCGGCTGATGCGAAGGGGCTTACAGATAAGCAACGCGCCGTAGTGGATGTATTAAAAGATGGCGTAATCCGACGCGCTGCCGACATTGCGCGGGAGGCGGAAGTGACCGCGGGTGTTGTGAAAACGCTGCTCGGTAAGGGCGTGTTGGAGGAGGTTGCGCTTTATAATCCAGCTCCGTGTCAAAAACCCTATCCCGATGCTAGGGCGGCGCAATTGTCCGATGATCAAACTGTGGCTGCCCATGCCTTAGTGGAGGCGGTGAAAGCTAAGAGCTTTTATGCCGCGCTCTTGGACGGGGTGACAGGCGCGGGTAAGACGGAAGTGTATTTCGAGGCTGTGGCGCAGGCCTTGCGCGAGGATCAGCAGGTGCTGATTTTGTTGCCTGAAATTGCATTATCCAATGCGTTTTTGGATCGGTTTAAGGCGCGTTTTGGGTGCTCGCCTGCTTTGTGGCATTCGCACCTTACTGCTAATCAACGAAAAAATACGTGGCGTGGCGTTGCGCAAGGCGTGACCAAAGTGGTCATCGGCGCGCGCTCGGCGTTGTTTTTGCCCTATGAGGATTTGGGGCTGATCGTTGTCGATGAAGAGCATGAGGCGGCCTATAAACAAGAAGATGGTGTGATTTATCATGCGCGGGATATGGCGGTGGTGCGGGCGCATTTGGGCAAAATTCCGATTGCTTTGATATCCGCAACGCCAAGCCTCGAAACTGTGCAAAATGTTTGGGAAGGGCGCTATCACAAGCTTCAGCTCTCTAATCGATACGGCGGGGCGCGAATGCCTGATGTCGAAGCGATCGATATGCGCGCTGAGAAACTGGATGCGCAGCACTTTATCTCATTGCCTTTGCGGGTGGCGATGCAACAGACATTAGAGCGTGGGGAGCAGGTTTTACTGTTTCTCAATCGCCGTGGTTATGCGCCGCTGACATTGTGCCGCTCTTGCGGGCATCGGATGGAGTGTCCGCGCTGTACGGCGTGGCTAGTTGAGCATAAGTCCAGTGACAAGCTGCATTGTCATCATTGCGGGTATTTTTGTCGCATACCGAAGAAATGTGATGAGTGCGGTGAAGAGGACTCCCTGGTTGCCTGCGGCCCCGGTGTGGAGCGAATATTTGATGAGGCTAAGGCGTTCTTTCCTGATGCTAATATTATGCTGCTGGCCAGTGATACCGCCGAAAATGCGGATGAGCTAAAAGATATGCTATCACAGATACGAAGCGGATCGGTTAATATTGTTATCGGTACGCAGATTATTGCAAAGGGCCATCATTTCCCCGGTTTGACACTGGTCGGTGTGGTTGATGCTGATCTGGGCCTAACGGGGGGAGAGTTGCGCGCATCCGAGCGGGTTTATCAGCTGCTCCATCAAGTTGCGGGGCGCGCAGGGCGAGCGGAGAAGGCGGGGCGGGTTATGCTACAAAGTTATATGCCCGATCACCGTATCATACAGGCGCTGTGTGATGGTGCGCGTGATGCGTTCTACGAGGTGGAGGCGATGGAGCGGGAAATGGCTGATATGCCGCCTTTTAGCCGTTTGGCGGGTATTATTATTGCAGGGCGTGATCATGATCAAACGCTGGAGATTGCCAAGGCTTTGGGCCGCACCGCGCCGCAGGGCGAGCGTATATCCACCTTTGGTCCTGCGCCCGCGCCTTATGCACGGCTGCGTGGGAAGTTTCGCTTCCGCCTTCTGGTGCGCGCCGATAAAGGCATTGATTTGCAAAAGACGATTGCGGCCTGGGTTGATGGTGTAAAATGCCCCTCCACGGTAAGGGTTTATGTCGATATCGACCCGCAAAGTTTTATGTAGGGGGCTTTATGTGATTGTGCGCTTGCGCGCCTGCTGCTAGAATCAACATATGAGTAAAGCGCTTCCCCGTGAGATTACATCTTATGATTTATTAAAAACCTTCGCGATCATCACAATGATCGTGGATCATATCGGCTATTATTTCTTCCCTGACCAGCTCTGGTGGCGCGCGATCGGGCGCACTTCAGCGCCTGTATGGTTGTTTTTAATCGGTTATGCGCAAAGTCGTGACCTATCGCTGCGTATGTGGGTGGGGGCATCGGTGCTTACGGCTTCGAAGCTGGTTATCGGCAAGTATTTTCTTCAGCTCAATATATTGTGGGGGATGATTTTAACGCGGCTTATGCTGGATAAGGTTGCGCCGCGTGTCTTTAGCGCCTCCACCACAATGACGGCTTTTTTAGTGATTATGGCGGTGCTTTATATACCAACGAGCATGATCTTTGATTATGGCGCATTTTGTTTGATGGTGGCGGTTTTCGGTTTTGGCGTTCGGCAGTACCGAAAAGACGGGCTGTATGGTAATGAGAGGTTAATGGTCTATGGGTTTATGTGTGCGCTGCTATATAGCTTAGGGACGGTCATTACATTCGGCTTTTCCGAATTGCAGATTTATTTCGTTGCGGGAAGCATTTTGGCGGTGCATATGGTGCTGTATTTCTTCAAGCCTTTGCGTTTTGAAATGCTTACAGCTGCACTACCTTCACCTATCGTCGGCTTATTGCATTTGACGGGAAGAAGAACGCTGGAGATATACGTAATACATATCCTTACATTCAAGGTTATTGCTTATTATATGGGTATGGAAAATTTCGGATTATTCGCTCTTTTTCAGCCATAAAGTTATAAAATTCGTTTTTTCTGTATTATTTGAAGTGTGAATCGCATTTTTGACTCTTGTCAGGCGAGGTCGGCTATGCTAAACCCTGCGCAAACAAAGGTATTTTAATCTAAGGAGCACAAGCGCGTGTCATCAAATATTCAGGCTTCTTCTATGGTTTGCGGCCGTTATGCCAAGGCTTTGATTCGACAAGCTGAATCGGACAAGAAACTAGAAGCTGTCGAGCAAGATTTGAAAGATTTAAAGGCTATGATTGGGGAATCTGAAGACCTCAAGGCCGCGATTCGCTCCCCTTTATTAAGCGAAAATACAGTGCTTGGCGCTATGGATGCGATCGCAGATAAAGCAAAATTTCAGACAACGACGAAGAATTTTCTTAGTACACTTGTTAAGAATGGCCGTCTAAGCTTACTTGAAAAAATTATCGTGGCCTTTGAAGCAGCGCTTTCCGAAAAACGCGGCGAGAAAAAAGTTGATGTTAAGGTTGCACAAGATTTGAGCGCGGCTCAGAAAAAAGAACTTGAAGCAGCTCTATCTAAAGCAATAGGCGCAGACGTTTCAGTGAATGTGAGTGTTGAGCCTGCTATACTCGGCGGGATGATTGTGACAGTCGGTTCTAAGATGATTGATAACTCGGTAGCGCGTAAGCTGGAGCGTCTGAGACAAACACTTGGCGCACAGGCGAATGACAGCAAAGCCGCATAATATAAATTTAACGTAAACGAAATTTTAAAGTTTAAAAACCAAAGAGGAAAAAATGGAAATCAAAGCAGCAGAAATCTCTGATATTCTCGTAAAGCAAATCGCGGACTTCGGCGCACAAGCCGATGTTTCGGAAATCGGCCAAGTGCTCTCCATCGGTGACGGGGTTGCCCGCGTTTATGGTCTGGACAATGTGCAAGCCGGTGAGATGGTGGAATTTCCATCAGGTATCAAAGGGATGGCGCTGAACCTTGAAGCTGACAATGTCGGTGTCGTGGTTTTCGGTAATGACCGCGACATTAAAGAAGGCGACATCGTTAAGCGTACTGGCAACATCGTTGAAGTGCCTGTCGGTAAAGGTTTGCTAGGTCGTGTTGTTGATGGTCTTGGTAACCCGATTGACGGTAAAGGGCCTTTGAAAGATGTGACAATGAGCCGCGTTGAAGTTAAAGCGCCTGGCATTATTCCACGTCAGTCTGTTTCCGAGCCAATGCAATCCGGCCTTAAGGCTGTTGATGCACTTGTTCCTGTCGGTCGTGGCCAGCGTGAGCTGATCATTGGTGACCGTCAAACCGGTAAAACAGCTGTTGCGGTTGACACGATCATCAACCAGAAAACAATCAACAAAGCCTCTGATGAGAAAAAGCACCTTTACTGTGTTTATATCTCTATCGGTCAGAAGCGTTCGACTGTTGCGCAACTTGTTAAAGAGCTCGAAGAGCAGGGCGCGATGGAATATTCTATCGTTGTTGCCGCGACTGCGTCTGAGCCTGCTCCAATGCAGTTCCTTGCGCCTTATACTGGCTGTACAATGGGTGAGTATTTCCGTGATAATGGCCTGCACGCTTTGGCGGTTTATGATGACCTTTCCAAGCAAGCTGTTGCATATCGTCAAATGTCACTTCTTCTTCGTCGTCCGCCAGGTCGTGAAGCGTATCCGGGGGATGTTTTCTACATTCACTCACGCCTTTTAGAGCGCTCAGCGAAAATGGCGGATGAGCATGGCGGTGGATCTTTGACAGCATTGCCTATTATTGAAACACAGGGCGGTGACGTGTCTGCTTATATTCCGACAAACGTAATTTCGATTACGGATGGTCAGATTTTCCTTGAGACAGGTTTGTTCTTTAAAGGTATCCGTCCTGCGATTAACGTTGGTCTTTCTGTTTCTCGTGTAGGGTCTGCGGCGCAGATCAAAGCGATGAAACAGGTTGCCGGTACAATTAAGCTTGAGCTTGCGCAGTTCCGTGAAATGGAAGCGTTCGCGCAGTTCGCATCCGATCTTGATCCTGCGACACAAAAGCTTTTGGCACGTGGTGCGCGTATGACACAGCTTTTGAAGCAGCCTCAATATTCACCTTTGACAGTTGAAGAGCAAGTTGTTGTGATCTACGCTGGTAATCAGGGCTTTTTGGATGGAATTCCAACAGCGCAAGTCGGTGCTTATGAAGAGCGTTTGCTCGAAACACTTCGCGCCAGCGGTAAAGACATTCTCGACACAATTAATGAAGAGAAGAAACTTACTGATGAGTTGCAAGAGCGCATGAACGAATTCCTGGATGATTTCACCAAGGGTTTTGAAGTGAAGAAAGAAGCGGCTTAATTATTTAGATTCTTGAAAGGACTTTGGTAAATGCCAAGTTTAAGAGACTATAGAGACCGTATTGTTTCGGTTAAATCGACAAAAAAGATTACGTCCGCCATGAAGATGGTGGCGGCGTCCAAGCTAAAAAAAGCGCAGACACAGGCCGAAGCGTCTCAGCCATATGCCGATGCTATGTCGGCGATGCTTAGTCGCGTCGCGAAGAATGTTGTGATCAATGCGACCAGCTCTAAATTACTGGTGGGCACAGGCTCGGATCAGCGTCATTTGCTGGTCGTTGTAACGGCTGACCGCGGCCTTTGCGGCGGGTTTAATGGAAATTTGATCAGGGCAGTACGCTTCAAGATCCAAAAGCTTCAATCCGAAGGTAAGGATGTGCAATTGGTGTGCGTTGGTCGTAGAGGTCGTGATGGTTTGCGTCGTGGTTATGGCCAGATGATTGCTGAGAGTTTTATTGGCCTTATGGGCGCCTCTAAGATCGAGTTTGCAGAGGCTAACAAGATTACTGAATTTGTTTTAGAGAAATTCGATGCTGGCGAGTTTGATGTTTGCTCACTCGTTTATAACGAATTTGCATCTGTTCTGTCGCAAGTACCGACTATTCAGCAGCTTATTCCGTTCAGCCTTCCTGAAGAGCAGGATAATGCAGAAGAAGCGAAAGAAGAGAGCGGCACGTTCATCTCTCCTTACAGCTTCGAGCCAACGGAAGAAGAAATTCTGAATAAGCTATTGCCGCGCAATATTGGTGTGCAAGTCTTTCGTGCATTGCTAGATAGCGCAGCCGGCGAGCAAGCCGCGCGTATGACGGCAATGGACAATGCAACGCGAAATGCGGGTGAGATGATTAATGATCTGACCTTGCAATATAACCGAGCACGCCAGGCGCACATTACTAAAGAATTGATTGAAATTATTTCAGGGGCGGAAGCCGTCTAACCACTAGAGAATAAAAGAATTATTGAGGAGAAATTAAAATGGCAGCTAAGAAAACAACAAAGAAAGAGCAGTTAAGCGGCGCAACCGGTAAGATCGTTCAGGTTCTGGGCGCGGTTGTTGATGCTCAGTTCGAAGAGGGCAATGTTCCGGCAATTTTGAACTCGCTGGAAACCGAGAATAACGGCAAGAAGCTTGTGATGGAAGTTGCACAGCACCTTGGCGAAAACACAGTGCGCGCGATTGCGATGGACATGACTGACGGTCTTGTGCGCGGTCAGCCAGTAACCGACACAGGCGCCGGTATTTCTGTTCCAGTTGGTCCAGAAGTTCTATCACGCATTATGGATGTAACAGGTAACACAATCGATGAAGGCCCTGAGCTTGTGACTAAGCAGCGTTGGGAAATTCACCGTGAAGCACCTTCATTCGAAGATCAGGCAACTGACGTTGAGCAGCTTGTGACAGGTATTAAGGTTGTTGACCTTCTTTGCCCTTATGCAAAAGGCGGTAAAATTGGTCTGTTCGGTGGTGCCGGTGTTGGTAAAACTGTTACCATTCAGGAATTGATCAACAATATTGCGAAAGGCCACGGTGGTGTGTCTGTATTTGGCGGTGTTGGTGAGCGTACGCGTGAAGGTAATGACCTTTATCACGAGATGATGGAAGCGGGTGTTATTAAGGAGCACGATTACAAAAATTCTAAAGTGGCACTTGTGTTCGGTCAGATGAATGAGCCGCCAGGCGCACGTGCGCGTGTTGCCTTGTCAGCTTTGACAATGGCGGAATATTTCCGTGATGAAGAAGGTCAGGACGTTCTTTTCTTCATGGATAACGTGTTCCGTTTCACGCAAGCGGGTGCTGAGGTGTCAGCGCTTCTGGGTCGTATTCCATCTGCGGTTGGTTATCAACCAACATTGTCGACAGATATGGGTGCGTTGCAAGAGCGTATTACATCAACAAACAAAGGATCGATTACATCGGTTCAGGCGGTTTATGTTCCTGCAGATGACTTGACTGACCCGGCGCCTGCAACAGCGTTCTCGCACTTGGATGCGACAACAGTTTTGAGTCGGGCGATTTCTGAGCTTGGTATTTATCCTGCGGTTGATCCGCTTGACTCAACATCACGTATCTTGGATCCACGTGTTGTTGGTGAAGAGCATTACCAATGTGCGGCCGATGTTCAGAAAACATTGCAAACATATAAAGCGCTTCAAGATATTATTGCGATCTTGGGTATGGACGAATTATCTGAGGAAGATAAGTTGATTGTTGCGCGTGCGCGTAAAATTCAACGTTTCTTGTCACAGCCATTCCATGTGGCCGAGGTCTTCACCGGTACACCTGGTGTGTTCGTTGACCTTGCAGATACAATCAAGGGCTTCCGCGCTATCGTTGATGGTACGTACGACCACCTTCCTGAAAGTGCC
>JAHQVU010000073.1 GCA_019634145.1 Micavibrio sp.
ATTGGGTTGAGAACATTTCTTCGGCAACCCTGATATGGGTGTCGCGTGTTTCCTCCCAATATTTTAGCGCGCTTACTTCGCCTTTGGGTTCGTGGAATTCGGGTTTTTTTGTTTTGAGGTCTATCATCGCGGTGCCTTAGTTTGTCATCCGCGTATTTGGCATGAAAACCAGCTTAAAATCAAGGATGGATATTTCTACTTAGCAGGTGCGGTGATTGTTGTCGGATCGTCCAGATCAACAGTTGTAATCGGATCAATGCCTGGGGCTAGAGGCATCGGTGGCGGAGCGTTTAAATCCAGCACACCACCGTTGGCCACAATTTGATTGTTGATAGCAGTTTTCCCGACATCCGATCGGTTGTAGGCGAGTTGGTCGGGCCCTAACTGGAAGCCGATCAAAATTTTGTAATGCTGGGCTTTATTATAGCGATCAAGCGGGATAATTTGTCGCATATTTTCGAAATGCTGATGATGATTTTCGCCCGGGTGATAGGTGATGTTAGCGGAGAAGATTTCTTTTGCCAGCACATCGCCGCTACGATCTGAAACAGCGACAAAGAAGGGGTATGAGTAGATAGGGGTTTCGCCGGACCCTGTTCTGCCTTCTTTACCGAGTGCGCCATCGAATTTCATTTTGAGGTCTACGGTTACTGTTTTCGGGTCAGAGCGGCAAGAGGACTTAAGATCGCTTAACGTTACGCGGGAAATAAGGTTGTTTTCATTAGGGTAGTTTGAATTTGAAAACTCAGCCAAGGCGCGCAAATCCTTTACGATATCGATTTTAGGGCAGGCGGTTTCGAAGGATAGGCTGCTTGCGCTGATCTCGCTCATATCAAAAGAGGGCAGGTCAAGAGCCAACACGTCCGCCTTCAACCCTTCCATTGTCTCGCATGCAGTGAGGGAAAGAAATGCGGCGATTAAAGCAAAATGTCGAATTTGTTTCATTTTCCCTTTGTCCTTGTGTATGAATAGCCGTTACAAAAGATAAAGCAGGAGCTTAAGTAAACACTTTCGTGAAAGCAAGTTTAGATCGGCGAAGTTTTGAATATGAACACAGATAAAAAGTCATTGGAAATTTTATTGGCTGCACCACGTGGATTTTGTGCGGGCGTTGATCGCGCAATCCAGATAGTAGAGTTGTCGCTGCAGAAATACGGTGCGCCAGTCTATGTGCGGCATGAGATCGTACATAACAAATTTGTGGTGGATTCTCTTCGTGATAAAGGTGCGGTATTTGTAGAAGAGCTGGATGAAATTCCTGCTGAGCATAGAGAGTGTCCCGTGATTTTTAGCGCGCATGGGGTGGCGAAGTCTGTGCCGAAAGATGCCGAAGCTCGGAATATGTTTTACATCGATGCGACGTGCCCATTGGTGAGCAAGGTTCATCGCGAGGCCGAGCGCCATTATGCGCAAGGGCATCAGATCATCCTCATCGGGCATAAAGGCCATCCCGAGGTGATAGGCACAATGGGGCAATTGCCTGATGGTGCGGTCTTGTTGGTCGAGACGGTTGAAGAGGTCGCAACCTTAACTGTTGAGGATGAAGAGAACTTAGCATATTGCACGCAGACTACTTTATCGGTTGATGATACGGCGGCGATTGTTGAGGCGTTGCAGGCGCGTTTCCCGAGTGTTAAGGGGCCGCATAAAGAGGATATCTGCTATGCAACGACAAATCGTCAGGCCGCTGTAAAGGCGATTGCGGGGGAGGCCGATGCAATGATTGTGCTGGGTGCGCCCAATAGCTCGAACTCCAACAGATTGGTTGAGGTGGCGAAGCTTGAGGGGTGCGCTAAGGCGATGTTGGTGCAGCGCGCGGCGGAGATTGATTGGAACTGGGCGGAAGGGGTGAATACGCTAGCGATTACGGCGGGTGCGAGTGCGCCTGAGGTTTTGGTTGATGAGGTTATAGATGCGGCGAAAGAGCGATTTGATGTGAGCATCCGCGAAGTGGCGATTACTGAAGAGAATGTGAACTTCAAGGTGCCGCGGGTTTTGACGGGTTAGCATTTTTTTTTGCCATAATCGTATGTGTTTGTCACTTTATTTTTTAAAGGGGTTAGTATAACTTCTCTGCATGAAAATAACGAAGCGTGAATTTTTAGCCAGCCCGAAAAAAGCGATCACTCTGATTGGTATGTCAGGCGTTGGTAAGTCTTATATCTCGGAGATTTTATCAAAGGATGGGTGGCTGAATTATTCGGTTGATTACCTGATCGGGGCGCATTATTTGCGCGAGGCGCTGGGGCAGGCATCGGGTGAGATGAGCGCGGGAAATATTCTTGCTTTGTCGGAATTTGTGGGGCAACTGGGCGCGGCAGAGAAGGGCGGTCTTGATCTGGGTGAGTTTAAAAAGCGCCAGTCAATGTATTGTAATGCCGAAATACAGGCGATGAAGGATGCGTGTGGTGCAATTGACGGCGCGGATGGTAATATCGTGGTTGATAGCTCGGGCAGCATTTGTGAGCTAAATGCGCCTACAGTTATAAACGAGGTCGGGCATCGCTCGCTTTTTGTCTATCTTAAAGTGCGGCAAGAGGGGCATGGAGAGATTTTACGCCGCGCGGTGGAATATCCCAAACCACTTTATTACTCGCCTGATTTCCTGATTGATAGACTGGATGCTTATATGGAGCAGTTCGATGTGGCGGGCGTGGATATGATTAACCCGAACGAATTTCTGCGCTGGGTGTTTCCGTTTTTGTTTCAGGCGCGTCTGGAGAAATATCAGGTACTTGCGGATTTCTTTGGTGTGAGCGTTTATTCGGATAAGTTCGCGGATGTGAAGAGCGCGGAAGATGTTATGGCTGTTATTGCGGAGGCTTTGGAATAAGTGGGTAGAATTGAAATATATACTGATGGCGCGTGTAGCGGAAATCCGGGGCCGGGAGGTTGGGGCGCGTTGCTGCGCTGGAACGGGCATGAGAAGGAGCTGAGCGGCGGTGAGGTCGAGACGACCAACAATCGCATGGAGATGATGGCAGTGATTGAAGCGCTGGCGGCTTTAAAGGGCGATAGCAAGACAATCGATCTATACACTGACAGTAAATATGTGATGCAAGGTGTTAACGAGTGGCTTGCGGGCTGGAAGGCGCGTGGATGGCGCACTGCAAGTAAGAAGCCTGTGAAAAACCAAGATCTTTGGGAGAGAATCGATTCGGCCGTTTCCGCGCATAATGTGACGTTTCATTGGGTGAAAGGGCATTCTGGCCACCCCGAAAATGAGCGTGTGGATAAGCTCGCAGTCGCAGCGATTCCAAAGCCTTAGTGGATAAAATTGATGTGGTGGGAGCGAGGGGCTTAATTTCTCGTTAACCATTTGAGGGCCATGCTTAACTCAGCCAAGGCGCAATTCCGCTCCTAGGCTTAAGCTCTCAAAAGGAGGAAACCATGGCACAGCTCGATACACTCAAGGAAACGGTTAATCTGCCAGTCCCGCCAGAAACAAGAGAAGAGCAGGACATGGAAATCTATGCGCGCTTTATGAGACATTTGCGCTGCGTTCCGAACTCCCGTTCCGAGATCAAGGTTCTATCTGCTGTTCAGTTTACCGCTGATATGTTGGGGTGCTCGGATGCGCATATAGCACGAGTTCTGGTTGATTTAGGTTTGCGTGCTCCTCGTGCAGCGCTACCTGCTGATTATCTTCGTTTTGCCGATCAATGCCTGATGAGATCAGGCTGGGAGGTTGGTGGACCATCGCCTGCGCTGCTGGATCTTCGTGAATTCTGGAATGAAATTGGCGAAGCGCGCTTTGCCTCGTTTCACGGTGATTTTGCGATTTATGAATCAGCGCCGTTATATTAATCGTTAAACCTTTGATCGTAGCGATCTTGTGTAATAGGTCTGCGATCGTCCTGAGTAGGTTGCGGTTGGCGCTGAATTTGACGCTGACGCTGGTTTTTACGTTCTGCCTGCGGCTCGATGTTTCCCCGCTCTTGATTTGAGGAATCGTTACCTGGAAACAAGTTTTTAATCATGTTCTGGAATGAGGACCGTGAGCTAAATGGTGGGGGCGGTTCTGCCGAGGGACGGCGAACGCCCGGATAGCGTCCTTGAGATTTAGACATGACTTCGCGCCAAATACGTGCAGGGAAAGAGCCGCCGGTTACGTTTTTCATGGATGAATTGTCGTCATTGCCTAGCCAGACTGCGCCGATCAGCTCACGCGTGAAACCGATGAAGAGGGCATCGCGACTGTCGTTTGACGTACCTGTCTTACCTGATGCGGGCACTCCGAAAGATGCGCCACGGCCTGTACCATATCTCATGACGCTGCTCATCATTTGGGTGATGTTACCAATGTCACGCTCATTAAAGACACGTTGGAAACGCTGGGTTTTTGCGCGCTGGTAGTAAACCTCGCCTGTTTCTTTCGAACGAATTTCTGTGATGCCGAACGGTTCGATTTGGAGGCCTCCATTGGCCAATACACTGTAAACAGTCGCCATTTCTAGCAAGGTTACGCCAGAGCTTCCCAAAGCGAGGGAAAGATCGGGTTCGAGTTTTGATGTTATGCCGAGGCGTTGCGCGCTGTCGATTACAGCTTGCGGGCCAGTTGATTTCATGAGGTTTACGGCGACCGTATTAAGAGACAGTGTCAGTGCTTCTTCGAGGGTGACCTCACCATAGTATTTATTACCGAAATTCTTCGGGCGATAGCGGCTTTCGGTTATTGGTTCGTCCATTATGCGGTCATATGGGCTCCAGCCAGCTTCGAGAGCGGTCAGATAAACGATTGGCTTAAAGGATGATCCGGGCGTGCGAACAGCTTGTGTAGCGCGGTTGAATTGGCTTTTGCTGTAATTTCCGCCGCCAACGAGAGCCACGACTTCGCCATTGGGACGCATGACGACCATTGCTCCTTCGCTGAACTGTTTGGCTTCACCATTCTCTTCGATGGAATTATGCACTGCAGATACGGCAAAATTTTGTATTTCGGGGTTCATGGTTGTTTTGACGATGAGATCTTCGTCAGGTGTGCCGATCAGATCTTCGAGTGTGTCGACAATCCAATCCGTATAAAAGCGCTCGGCCATTTCATTTTGCGGTTTGTCGGTTGGCTTTGGTGGTACGCTTTCCTGATTATCGATCTGGGCTTGGGTTATATAGCCTTCTTCCTTCATGGCATTTAGCACAAGGTTGGCACGTTGGCGTGAAAGCTCTGGGTTATGATCGGGTGAATAGCGTGAGGGCGCTTTTAGCAGCGCTGCAATTTGCGCGGATTCACGAAGAGAGATGTCTTTTACGGGGCTATCGAAATATAACTTTGCAGCGGCATCGACACCGTAAGTCCCAGAGCCTAAGTAGACGCGGTTGAGGTAGGCAGCCATAATCTCGTCTTTGCTCAGCTCATATTCCAGCCAAAAAGCGAGGAGTGCTTCCTGGATTTTGCGTTTATATGTTCGCTCACGCGAGAGGAAGAGGTTCTTTGCGAGTTGTTGAGTGATTGTTGATCCCCCTTGCACCACACGCCCCTTGGTCGTGTTGACAAGCATGGCGCGGGCTAGACCAAGCGGATCAATACCTGCGTGGTAGTAAAAACGGCGATCTTCAATCGAGATGACGGCCTGTACCAAATAGGGCGGGATATCATCGATCGTAACTTGATTGCCGATTATATCGCCATAGCGTGTGACGATGTTGCCTTCACGGTCTTCGACAATGATTGAGCGTTTGCGCTCGAATGTGGCGTTTTTAGTTATGCTAGGGAGATCTTTTGCGTACCATGCCAAAACACCGACAAGAAAGATGCTGCACCAAAGGCCAAGCACGAACAGCCATTTAATAATTATTAAAAACGAAAAACCGCCTTTTTTCTTTGTGCTTTTTCTCTTCTTTTTAGGCGGCTGTGATTTACCGCGCGGCGCTCTTTTGGGCGCAGATAGAGATGGTTTATTCTTTGACATAACCTAAAAATACCGCTATTAACTTTACGCGCACACAATAGGCCATAATTTATAAAGACTAAAGAAGAAAATCATATGCTCCATAAAAATAAATATACCCCTGAGATTATTGCTGAAAAGCTATTTATCGATGATGTTCCTGTGCGTACGAAATTCGGTGTAGTGCACGGTTTGGGAGGCGCTAGTGCGGAGGCAGCCCGGCTTGCTGCGGGAGCAAAAAAGAGAAGAGAGGTTGATAAGATTATTGTCACGGGAGGGGTGACGGCCTTCGATCCGCTCCCTCTGTATGGGATTATGAAATTTAATCGTAAATATTTTACACAAGGCTCTCTTGCCGATACGTTCGGGCGTGTGGCGGAGTTTTTATCTCCGCATCGTGAGGCTCTTTTGATGGCTGATGTCATGATGTCTGAGGGTGTGGAAGCACGTGATATTATCGTTGAAGGTGGCGGTTATCCCACCTCCACCCACGCGGGTGAGAATGTTGACAGATTGCTCGAAGACAAGGGGTTGCAAGCTGATCTCGTTGGTGAGGGTGCACTTAAAGTTTTGGGCCTTGTCTATAATACCCGCCGTATGTGCTGTACATGGCAGCGAAAATTTCAGGACGTCGAGGACGGAGAAAATATGATTATCGTGCCTCGCTCGTTCTATCCATTTGGTTTCACGTCGGATAATTGGCCAAAGTCCGATCTGATCAAGAATTGCATTGTTTATCCGGAGATGTGGAAGATTGATCCGGGTAATCCAGAATCGTTAATTAATACACGGCCCAATGATGTTATGCCTTTTGACGAAGACACTCATAGGCAGCGCGCACTCCGTGAATTAGAGCATATCAATTTGTAAATGCGTTAAGAGCATTCCAGCCAGTAGCGAAGTCGGGCAGGGAATTTATCTGTTTGCGATGTTTCGTCTTCGAATTCTGCGCCACTAAATTCTACAATGCGCTGGGCGGCTTTGTTTTCCGGTGAAACAGTTAACAGAGCGCGGTCAATTCCGAAATAAGAGATATAAGGGATTCCTTTTTGAAGGATTTTCTTACCAAATCCTTTGCCGCGCATGGAGGGGCGGATGACAAAGTTCACATGACCGCCCCATTTTTCGAGGTGCCAATTGAGGCGATGGCGAATGTTTAGTGTGCCGATATATTTTGTTTCCTTAACCAGCCATAGATTGGTCTCGGGTACGGGTTCAACCCAGTCGTTAAAATGTTTGTGCAGATAGCAGTTATTCTCGTTGAGATCATCTAACCAACTTTCGAAGTTCTTTTCGAGATTGTCACTATCTAAGAATTGATAACGACCCTCAGCGTGATATTCCTTCAACGCTTCGAGATAACTTTCTTTATAATCAACTCTCGGTTTTACTAATTTTGATGCTGACATTATTCTAACCTTTAGGCGCTAGTCTTAACATAGTCTCTTACGTTATAGAAGGATTAATGCGGCAAGGCTTAGGAATGCGAAAAAGCCGACTACATCAGTTACCATGGTTAAGAAAACGGTAGAAGAAATGGCTGGGTCTGATCCGTAGTGATTAAGGATAATAGGGATGCCCGCGCCAAAAAATCCCGCCACAAATAAATTCACAACCATTGAGATGGCTATAACTATGCCGAGCTGAAAGTTTGTAAACCAGAGGGCGGCGACAATGCCCGTAATAACGGCAAAGGCAGCGCCATTAAGGGTGCCGACCAGTGTTTCTTTCCAGATGATCCGCCATGTGTTGGAGCCTGAAAGCTCTTTGGTTGCAATCGCGCGCACAGCAACGGTCAGGGCTTGCGTCCCAGCATTACCGCCCATGGAGGCCACGATGGGCATGAGGATGGCCAGCGCGACGATTTCCTCGATTGTCGTATCGAAGAGGGATATTATCCCAGAGGCAAAAAGTGCGGTTAGCAGATTGACGAATAACCAGCGGAATCGTGTCCCTGTAGTAGACCAAATGGCGCGATAAAGGTCGCTTTGATCCACCCCTGCCATTCGGAGTAAATCTTCGCTGGCCTCTTCATCAATAACGTCAACGATGTCATCAATTGTAATTACACCGAGCAGTCGACCATTTTCATCAACTACGGGCGCGGAGAGGATGTTGTCACGGCGGAAGAGGTGGGCGACTTCTTCTTGGTCCATAATGGCCGGTATGGATTGAGTGTATTCAGCCAGAATGCTTTCCAGCTTCTCGCCACGACTGGCGCGCACGAGCTTGTTCAGTGGCACGTGTCCTTTCACGTGATAGGCGGGATCAATCACAAAAATGTCGAAAAAATCTTCGGGCAAGTCACCGGTTGCACTGCGGATGTAATCAATTGTTTTACCGGCTGTCCAGAAGAAGGGCACGGCAACAATTTCGCGCTGCATAAGTCGACCAGCGGATTCCTCGGGGAAGCTCAGGCCTTCTTCAAGAGCGATCCGTGTTTTCGCAGAGAGCTTGCGGATGATGTCTTTTTGCTGATCATCGTCAAGCGCGATGATTAGATCGAGTGCGTCATCGCTTTCCAGATTGCTTATAATATCTGCGACCTGTTTTGCCGGCATAGTAGAGAGGCAAGATTTAGCCAGTTCAGGGTCTAGCTCGGTGAAAACTTCTGCTGAGAGGGCATCGCCATACATAGCGATAAGCTCATCCCGATCATTCGGTGTGACCTTGGAAATAAGTTCGGCTGTGTCCGCGGGGTTTAGCTCATCAAGAACGGCGTGGACGGTATCGGAATCCTGCGCGTGTACAGCATCGGAAATCTCACGGATTTCTTCATCACTCAACGTAAAAAGATATTCATCCTGATTTACGTCTGATGCTGTGGTGTTATCGTCGCGCATGGAAGTCGCGTCTCCTTATTTAGCTGATGCTAACGCAAAAAGACTATAGCGTATTTCAAGGGGCTATGTCAGTCCCTTGAAAATAATTATATGTCTGTATTATTAGCGTGCAGTTTTTACAGGCTTTACAGTGGCTGGTTTGCTGTTTTTCGTTTCTTCTTCAAACACTTGTGCGCCGACGGTGGCCAGTGAAGAAATGTTCACGATACCGCGTGTGGTCACGGATGGCGTGATGATGTGAACAGGACGAGAAGCCCCAAGAAGAAGCGGGCCGATCGATACGCTGTCCGTAAAGCCGCGCACCATATGGTATGCGATGTTAGCGGATTCGATGTTCGGCATGATGAACAGGTTGGCTTCACCGCTCAATGAAGAGTTCGGCATAAGCGCCGCACGTGTTTTTTCAAACAGGGCTGCATCCGCAGTCATTTCTCCATCGATTTCCAGCTCTGGATCGCGGCGCTTAATATCGGTGCAGGCGTTGTGCATCTTACGCGCGCTATCGTATTCTAGGTTTCCGAAGTTCGAGTGAGAAAGCATGGCGACTTTTGGCTTGATGCCGAAGCGCTTAACTTCTTCAGCTGCAAGCAATGTCATCTCTGATAGCTGTGCGACGGATGGGTTCGGGTTGATCTGAGTGTCACAGAAAAAGTATGTTCCCGATGAAACCAGTAGGCCGTTCATGGCGGACGGTGTTTCAACACCCGGTTTTAAGCCGATGATGTCTATCACATTTTGCGTGTGCTTATGATAACGGCCAACTGCGCCACAGATCATGCTGTCGGCATCACCACGGCGAACCATTAGCGCGCCGATTATGGTCGTGTTGGTGCGAAGCTTTGTGCGTGCAATGGCGGGGGTTACGCCGCGGCGCTCCATAATACGGTGATACTCTTCCCAATATTCGCGGTAGCGGCTATCATCTTCAGGGTCTACCAGCTCGAAGTCTTTGCCCATTTTCATGGAAAGGGCGAGCTTTTCGATACGGGTTTCAATGACTTTTTCGCGGCCAATGAGGATGGGGTTGGCAAGGTTTTCGTCGATAACAGTTTGTATGGCTTGTAAGACGTGCTCTTCTTCAGCCTCGCAGTATACTACACGTTTAGGATCATTTTTCGCACGCTCGAAGATCGGGCGCATAACTAGCTGAGAGCGAATGAAGAATTGCTGAAGTTTTTGCTTATAGGCTTCGAAATCAGTAATCGGACGAGTCGCAACGCCGCTATCCATTGCTGCTTTGGCAACAGCCAATGGTAGATCGACGATCAAACGTGGGTCGAATGGTTTTGGAATAAGATACTCTGCACCGAATTCCAGTTTCTCACCTGAGTACACGTTTGCTACTTCTGCAACCACCTGTTTACGGGCGAGGGCAGCGATGGCCTTAACGCAGGCCAGTTTCATTTCTTCGTTGATTGCTGTTGCGCCGACGTCAAGAGCGCCACGGAACAGGAACGGGAAGCAAAGCACATTGTTAACCTGGTTCACATAGTCCGAACGACCGGTACAGATAATTGCATCCGGTTTCACTTCCATCACTTCTTCGGGCATGATTTCAGGTGTCGGGTTAGCCAGTGTCATAACCAGGGGGTTATCCGCCATGGATTTAATCATGTCTTTTGATACTGCACCAGGACCAGAAAGGCCGAGGAATACATCAGCGCCGTTTATGGCATCGCCGATTGTGCGGTGTTCTGTTTCGTTGGCGAAGGCCTCTTTTTGTGGGTCCATGCCCTCATTACGGCCTTTGTAAATTACGCCGGCACGGTCACACACAAGGATGTTTTCGCGCTTGAGACCCGCTTCGATGAGGAGGTTTAGGCATGAGAGGGCGGATGCGCCCGCGCCCGAAGCAACGAGTTTGATCTTTGATTTGTCACGGCCTGAATATTCAATCCAGTTCAAGAAGGCGGCGGTCACGATGATCGCTGTTCCATGCTGATCGTCATGGAAAACGGGAATGTTCATGCGCTCTTTCAAGCGGCGCTCGATTTCAAAACATTCAGGGGCTTTGATGTCTTCAAGGTTGATCCCGCCATAAGTTGGCTCTAAAGATGCCACTATATCTACGAATTTTTGAATATATTCTTCGCGGCTGGCCGTGTCGCGATCAAGCTGCGTGTTCATATCGATTTCAACATCAACAGAATCGATGTTCGCGAATTTTTTGAAGAGGACAGATTTTCCTTCCATCACCGGCTTGGCCGCTAGTGCGCCAATGTCACCAAGGCCGAGAACAGCTGTACCTTCAGTGATAACCGCAACAAGGTTACCTTTAGATGTATAATCATATGCAGCCAGTGGATCTTTATGAATTTCTTCACAAGGAACAGCAACACCCGGAGAATATGCCAGTGCCAGATCGCGCTGCGTGGCGAGGGCTGTTGTTGGCTTTAGGGCCACTTTTCCCGGTTCAGGGAAACGGTGATAATCTAGGGCATCTTGTCTGAATTTTGCTGTGTCTTTGCTCATAATCGTGGCTTTATCTGGCTTAAAGGTTCAAAATCAATGCTCTTCGATACAAAATTGATGTTGACTATGCAAGAGCTCATTGTATTGCAGGGCAGCAAAAATGGGGGGCTTTTTGTTCGTTAAATGGATTTTATATGCTTGCATGATTGGCATTGTTTTGCTAAACGAATGCATCCTACCAGATACCCTAGGTTTGCGGCCGTGGCGGAATGGTAGACGCGCAGCGTTGAGGTCGCTGTGGGAGTAAATCCCGTGGAAGTTCGAGTCTTCTCGGCCGCACCATTTTTTTTAATTTACCCATGTCTTCTTAGCTTGCTCAGAGAGTGCCCCGTAGTAAAAGAAAAAAAAGCCACAGCGTGTGCTGCGGCTTTGTTTCTAATATATAGCGCTTAATGAGGTTTTAGCCTCTTTGCGCAATCGAAGTTAGTGTGCCGACAATCTCTTCGGTGCTTTGTTTATAGTTGATTTTAGCAAGAACAGCGCCACTCTCATTATCTATGATTTTAAGCTGGCCAGTTGCTTGCTTATCTTTAGGAAAGATGGCTGTAAGTTTTTTTTCTTCTGCTAGAGCTCTAGATTTTTCTGTTGTGCTTTCATCTGTGAAGTCAAATTTTACTACAGCTAGCTTTTCCTTTATCTCTGGCGAAAGCTTGCTCATGGCTTCTTTCATTTTAGGGCCGAGTATTTTGCATCCGCCACACCAATCAGCGTGATATGCAACTACAGTTGTGTTTGAGGTTGCTTCTTTTTCCATGTCGCCTGCGTAAGCCTGAGGCATGATTGCAAGGACTGCAATGGCTAGTAATGATAGTAGTTTTTTCATGATTTACTCCTGAGTTTAGATTGTATTGCTATGTATTCGTCAGGCTTGGTGCTTTGGTTACAATTTATATTTTTTGATGAATGTGCAGTATGGATGCGCTTGATATTTTCATGGTTGCGTAATATGAATTTGCCATGGAATGGCTGACATCTAAAGATATCGTGGATTATGAGACCGCGCTCGCGCGCATGGATGAGCGGGTGGCGGGAATTCATGAGGGCTCGATGGGGGGTGCGGTTTGGCTACTGGAGCATCCGCCGCTCTATAGTGCTGGGACGAGCGCGAAGGAGGCGGGTTTGGTTGAGGCGCGCTTTCCAGTTTATAGAAGCGGGCGGGGCGGAGAGCATACCTATCATGGCCCTGGGCAGCGCGTGGCTTATGTGATGATGGATCTCAAAAAACGCCAGAAAGTCCCTGATATTAAAGATTATGTTTGGCGGTTGGAGGAGTGGATCATTCGCACTTTGGCATGTTTTGATGTGGTCGGCGAGCGTCGATGCGGGCGCGTAGGGATTTGGGTTGTGCGTGAAGATGGGCGCGAGGAAAAAATCGCTGCGATCGGGGTGCGGGTGCGGCACTGGATTACGCTGCACGGCATTGCGATTAATGTTGATCCTGATCTATCACATTTTGGTGGGATCGTGCCCTGTGGAATATCTGAGCATGGTGTAACCAGCCTTAAAGCGCTCGGCATCGACGCATCCTTGGAGGAGGTCGACGCCGTACTTAAAGGGGAATTTGGTGGGGTTTTTATATGAGATAAACCGGCACGGGTGGCGCCGATTTATTTAAAGTGATATTACTAACGCTTAGTTGGGAGTGGGAGTATTGTCTTCTCTTTTGTCATAAATTTTAAAATTGCGTGTTTTATCTATAAGTAAAGATTCATTTAATCTATGCGTGTGTTCTGCTGCCATTAAAAATCTTCCAGCTATTGTTTTGTGAGGACTGACTTTACTTACCCCCGCAGCCTTAAATTGTTCTTTTAAGGCGTCTTTTGCTTCATTAAAACGGTTATTTATACTTTCTTCTGACTCTAAATTTTGAGCAGGTATATCCCCTACATACACAACTTCACTTTTACGAATTTCTTTTGTGTGAATGGTATTATTAAATACGCCATAGCCTTCTTGTTGTGGTGTTGTGTTTTTCTTAGCATCATTTATTGAGTTAATCTGAGCGGATTGGCGGTGGAAATGTGATGTACCTGACTCCTGTGTCGGCTCTTCTTTCTTTGTTTTTGCTTCAGGTGCCTCTTTTTTGGCTATTTGCTCAGGCGCTGTCTTTGGCGCAGGCGGCATGAAGTTAGGGTTTAATAAATTTAAGAAAAACTGAGTTCTATTTAATTCCTCTTGTGTATTGTATTTCGGTTCAGCTAAAATTTCATTTAAGCGATCGTAATAGCCCCTATTGTTTCTTAAAGCATTCCATGCTTGGGTGTTTTGTAAAAGCTTTGCTGATTCATACTCAGACATATCTTTAGTAATGGCTCTAATTACGTTGTCTTGAAGAATCTCGTGTCACCATTGCTTTTTTTGAATAAATTACCCAGAAAGCCGTTTTCGTTTAACCGATTGTAGATGTTAGCCCTTTGGTTGGGAGCGCTGTTTCCTAGTAAAACATTTATGCCTGAGAGAAGATTGTCAATACTCCTGTTAACAGGGTTGTCATAGTTTTCAGCAAGGGTTTTAATTGCAGGGTTATGAGCTATTTTGCTTATAAAGCTAGGGATGTTTTCCTGAGGAACTCCTTCTGCAGCGATACGTACAGCTGCACCAAGATTTTGACTCATATTATCCCAGTTTCCCTCAGCGCGTCTTCTATGCCAACCCTCTGGAAAGCCGTTTATTATTGCTCTTTTCATGTGTTTATTTATATAGTCATATTCACTATCAAATAGCTGCTTTGTATCTTTACGGCTTGATTGAGTATGAATTTTATATGTTATAAGTGCGGCCTTATCTATTTTTTTTTCTTCTGATGAAAGTGCGGCATTAGTAACTGCGTTATCAATTTTTTCTAATAAATCAAAAAAGCTCATCTCTATTTCCTTCAACGATGGTTTGAATTTCGTTCGCTTTATAGACCTGATTGAAGGATTATGTCAATATATTTATGCAATATGAATAAAAGTACTGATGGATCAGGTCAAGGGACGCTGCAGCATATACAGCAGCTGGAATTAGTCAGCCGCTAGTTTGGTTAAATTGCTTTTCGCGTAATCGGTGATGAAGGTCATGATGCTGTCTACGTCGCTTTTAAGCTTGTCGAAATTGCCGTTTTTCGCGCCCGTTTTTTCATCCATATAGAGCGCTTTATTAATTTCCAACTGTATTGAGTTTATCCCGCGAGCGGGCGCTGCGTGGCGCTGTAGGATTTCTACGCCCTTGAACGGGTCGTTGAGTGTCACGAAATACCCCATTGATTTAATGTGATTTCTTAGTGCTCTGCTAAAGCCAAGTTCTGCGCATGTGCCGTCGCGGTCGCCGATTACGAAATCTGCTGCGCGGACTTGGTTGCCGATGAGGGTTGGGGTGTTGCGTGGAAAGGCGGTTGAGTGTGGCATGGAGTGGCAGTTGATATGCCAGACTTGCCCGAAATTGTAATGCGCGTCGGCGATCAGTTTTTCTAGCGCGTCGTGATAGGGCACGTAATAGCGGTTGATCCTGTGAAGGATTTCATCGCTGTTTAAATAGCGGTCATAGACCGGAAGTCCGGGCTTCACAAGCCTGCGGATCAAGCCTATGCCGCTGTCGGAGCGGCTGGAGGGAAAGGTTGGAAATGGGCCGTTCCAATCTTCATTCATTAGAGCGAGGTCGATATCATCAATTGCGCGGTTGGTGTCTATATAGCTGCGCGGGAAGAGGGCGTGCAGAAAATACGCGCCGTGTGTCGGAGCGCTTGCGAACAGTTCCTCTACATAGTGGTCTTCGGCGGTTTGCAGCGCGGCAAAGTCACACGCATAGCAGAAATTTTCTGGATATATACGGCCTGAATGCGGACTGTCGAAAATGATCGGCAGTTGGCGGCCTTCCAATGGTTTTTCAATTTTGAGAATACCCATAATCTATTGTTTCGTAATTGCGCTGTTATGTCTACAACTATTTGGGTGTAGTATATTTTCAGCACACTAACTCTAAATTCTAAAGTTTTTAATTCTACCCCCTTCGCAAGCGGATATCTTTAGGGTATTCATGTTATTGCGAGGAAGGCGATAGCCTGACGATGCGGCTCTAAATGGATTGCTTTGGCTGCGCCTCGCAATGACGAATTAAGGACTTAAACTATGCACGATATAAAATACATTCGCGAAAATCCTGAAGCCTTTGATAAAGCGATGGATTTACGCGGTTTTGATGAGAGCCAGAGCGCGAATATTCTTGCGCTTGATGAGAAGAAGCGCGGGTTTGAGACAGAGCTTCAAGGCTTGCAAAGTGCGCGTAATGCGAAGTCGAAAGAGATCGGCAAGATTAAATCGCAAGGCGGTGATGCGGATGTGATCATGGCTGAAGTGGCCTCGATGAAAGAGCAAATGGCGCAGTTAGAAGCTGCCATGAGCGAAGCAGAAGAGGCGGTTAAAACCGCGCTTGCAAGCTTACCGAATATTTTAGCGGATGATGTGCCAGAAGGTGCGGATGAAGCCGATAATGTCGAAGTTCGTACCTATGGCGAGCCGCGTAAGGATCATAAGATCGAGCATTTTGAGATCGGTGAGAAGCTGGGCCTTATGGATTTTGAAACCGCGGCGAAGATGAGCGGTTCACGCTTTACGCTGCTCAGCGGTGGTTTGGCGCGAATGGAACGCGCGCTGGCGCAATATTTCCTTGATATGCATACTATGGAGCATGGCTATACGGAGGTTTCGCCACCGCTTTTGGTGCGGAATAGAGCCTTATACGGTACTGGGCAGCTGCCAAAATTTGGTGAGGATTTGTATCACGCCACGAGCAAAACAGAATCCATTAATCGAGCTATTGAAGCGCTCGAAAACAAAATGGATATTAAGGGCGTTCTTGGGTATTTGTCGGAATATCAAGAATTGCTCGAAAGGAAAGAGGAACATTACCTCATCCCCACTGCTGAAGTCCCGCTCACCAATATCGTTGCCGATCAGATTGTGGATGAAGAGTATTTGCCGCGTCGTTATACAGCTTTTACGCCGTGTTTCCGCAGTGAAGCTGGATCGGCTGGGCGTGATACGCGTGGGATGTTGCGCCAGCATCAGTTTTATAAGGTCGAGATGGTATCCGTCACCACGCCCGAAGAAAGCGAAGCAGAGCATGAGCGGATGTTGGGTTGTGCGGAGGCTGTGCTTAAGGGGCTGGAAATTCCATTCTGCACAGTCAAGTTGTGCAGCGGTGATACAGGTTTTGGCGCGACAAAGACCTATGACATCGAGGCTTGGCTTCCGGGGCAAGAAGCGTACCGCGAGATTTCATCCGTTTCGAACTGCCGTGATTTTCAGGCACGCCGCATGAATGCACGTGTTCAAGCCAAAGGCGATAAGTCATCCCGCCGGTTTGTGCATACGCTGAATGGTTCTGGTGTAGCAGTTGGTCGCGCGCTGATTGCTGTGATGGAAAATTACTATGATCCGGCTGATGGCGGTGTTTTTGTACCGGACGTTCTCAAACCTTATATGGGTGAAGTCGAAAAAATTCTACCTTCTGCATAAGGTGCTGATTTTAATGCGATTTTAGACTTACTCAGTTCGTTCGTCATTTTTTAAAGAAAAGCACGGATTCTGGAAACTGAAAAGGCGCCAAAGGGCGCCTGTTAGGGATTTTATAACAAAGATAGCGTCGAATGGCAAATTTAAGTGATGCAGGGTTATCTGTAAATATGGTGCAGCCGTTGGGGGGCTGGCTGCCTTTCATTGGCGAGTGTATTTTATGCGCAGATGTGCCGGATAAAATTATCGGCGATGTTATCGCATTGAATTATGATATTTCGGAAAGTCAGGCTTTGGCGTGCGATCGTGAAGCCTTGAAATTTAATCGTGGCAGTCATGATTTAAATTACCATTTGCCCCATGCTAACCCAGAATAATACATAGTAAACGCGTTATCCGTTGCGTATAGAAAGCTTCGTGATATGCTTATTACATGAGTTTGTTAAAAAAAATTTTCCCTATTGATGACCTGATTGCAACTGCGCAGCGTTTTCCGCTCAGTGTTGTTAGTGCGTTATTGCTGTTTATTGTGGCAGTGCTGGAAATTCATGATGCGTGGGATATTGATGAGGATCTGTTAGCGCGGTTTGCAACCGTGTTGGGGTGTTCTTACTTCTGGTTTGGTGGTG
>JAHQVU010000074.1 GCA_019634145.1 Micavibrio sp.
GCGAGGATTGGAAGACAAGAACCTGAAATCAAGATGTCCAGAGCGCGCTCAATGAATCTGGACAGGGGTTCTTGAGGGCGTTTGCGGGTGTGTAGCAACATAATGTCATTGCCGAAGAAGTAATGCGGCTCCATGCCATATAGGTGTAGACGCTTGGTCGGAGGGACAATAGCGTAATTAATGTTGTTATTTTCTAGGGTGTTGATGAGTTTATCTCGGTTTTCGCCGCGAATACCTTCTAGGCCGATGATGTAAAAGCTATCGGGGTTGGACTTAATGTACTCTATATAATCCTTACTAGCATCGACCATTTTAATCGGGGGGTGGTCATCTGGAATAAAGTTCAGGCATATCGGTTTTTTATTTTTATCTCGGAGTAGGATCGTTTCGACCTCGAAGCCTGTCTGGCCGTCATTATAGAAGGCGTACATACAGTCGATAACCATTTGATTATCACCAAATAGGGTTACGGGAAGTTTCCAATCATCAAAACGGGGTAAGATGCTGTAAACTACAATTCTGCCTATGATCAGCAGTCCATAGGCCAGTATCCAGCTAATGAAGACATAGCTGAGTGATATTTTTAGATCGAAAATAAAGTAAGTTATGAGGGTTACAAGAATGATCGTTCCTATGCTCTTTAAAATGGCGCGCATTTGCTGCCACCAGGGAACGCGGTTCTTATAATGGCCTTTATGGTTAAAATTAAAGATAATTAGGGCATTGAAGAAGGCATAGTAATTAAAAACCTGACTGCCGAGGTTTGAAGGGTCGTCATGCAAGAATAGGGGGAAGTAAAGGTTGCTGACGAGCGATGCGATTAAGAGCGCTGCAAAATCTATCGAAAATATAATTAGTCCCAGTTTGTATGGGATTGAATATAGTTTCTTGGTATGAGTGCTCATTACGTAGCCTGCAATTTTTGACATTGTTTTATTAAATATGGCCGAATTATCATATTTTATATTATTGCGCTATAAAAAAAGCGGTATTTCGCACGCGCAGCAATAGGTTTATATTCATATTTCTGGTTTGTGCTGTTTAATCCTCCGCAACGAGCGGCGGGGATGCCGATTATTGACAGTGATAAGCTCTATTATATTGGAATTGAAAATTTATATCGTTTGGCAGCAACACGCGATTTGGATTTTTCAAAGCAATCGATTTATTTACTCGAGCATCTTTTTGAGGGAATAATTGCACCTGAGTTTGCAAGGGTTGCACGCGCAGACCCAGCGCAGAAATCAGATTTTGCGCCATAGGGGTATGTGAGGCGCGTCTTTAGGCTTAACTATTCTCTAGGTTTTTTATTTCTTTTTCGAGCCTTCTTTCAACGGTATTTGGTGAGGACGTTTTGCGTGCAATTAAGCTATATGCTACGGGCACAATGAAGAGTGTGAAAAAAGTCGCTGCAAGGACACCACTGAGTACGACGATACCAATGCTTATCCGTGTTTCTGCGCCTGCACCGCTAGATAGGATTAGAGGGACGGCCCCGGCAATTGTTGTTAAACCGGTCATTACAATGGGACGAAAGCGTACTTTAGATGCTTCCATTAATGCCCGTGAGAAGCCCATGCCCTCATCGCGAAGCTGGTTTGCAAATTCAACGATCAGAATGCCGTTTTTCGCGGCCAGTCCGACCAGCATAATAAGGCCGATTTGTGAATATATGTTGAGCGTTCCGCCAAAAGTATAAAGCCCCAATAGGCCGCCGCCGGTAGCCAGGGGCACGGTTAGCATAATGACCAGTGGGTGCACAAAACTCTCGAACTGTGCTGCCAGAACGAGAAAGACGATCGCTAGCCCTAGAATAAAGACAAATACGATAGAATTACCTGATGTAATGAAATCACGGCTTTGGCCTTTATAGTCAATGACAGCTTCATCCGGCAGGTGCTCGCGCACCAGTTCTTCCATGTGCTGCAGCGCCTCGCCAAGTGCATAGCTTTCATCAAGGTTTGCTTCCAGCGTGATGGCGCGTATGCGGTTGTAGCGCGATAAGGTTTCCGCTGCGCCATATTCAGATATGTTTACGAGATTGGAAAGGGGAATAAGCTGACCTGTACGATCGGAGCGGACATAGATGCTTTCAATGTCGCTGAAGCTGTTTTGCTGGTTACGATCGCCTTCAACGATGACATCATATTCTTCACCGCGATCAAGAAAGGTTGTTACATTTCGGCCACCCATTAGAGTTTGTAAGGTGCGACCAATGTCTTCGATGGTAACGCCGAGATCGGCGGCGCGGTCGTAATTGACGGTGAAATCGATTTGCGGGCGAGTTTCTTTATAATCGCTGTCCAAACCTTGGAATCCGGGATTGTCCGCTGCCACTTTCTCAAGAATTATATCTCTCCACTCTGCGAGTTCTTCGTATGTAGAGCCACCAAGCACAAATTGCACAGGCTTGCCTGTCCCACCGCCAAGACCTTGGCGCATGACTGGGAAGGCACGAACACCGGGAAGGCTAGAGAGCTTGCCGCGGATTTCATCCATGATTTTGAAGGCGGAGCGCCGCTCTGCCCAATCTTCGAGAATAATGATCACAAAACCGCCATTAAAGTTTTCGATATTGCCAAATCCTCTGGGCGCGCGAACAAGCAGGCGTTTGAACTCTCCGCTTTCAACATAGGGCATAAGGCGCGTTTCGATTTCGGTCATATATTCTTCGATGTATTTGTAGCTGGAGCCTTCCGGGCCGTTGACGATAACGAAGAATGCACCTCGATCTTCCTTTGGGGTGAATTCTTGGGTAACATTCGGGTATAACCAAGCTATACCGCCTAAGAGTAGAGCAAAAAGCACGCAAATTATTATTGGGTGGCGCAATGAACGTGCGAGAAGGGAGGCGTAGCCATTTCGACTACGGCCTATAACGGTATTGACAGCTTTGACGACTTTATTATTGCCGCCATCTTCACTCTTTAAAATTTTAGAAGCCAGCATAGGTGCTAGCGTTAGGGCAACAAGTGAAGAAAATGCGACGGCCGCCGCGATCGTGAGAGCAAATTCGGTGAAAAGGCGGCCAATATCGCCTTGCAAAAATGTAATTGGCACGAATACAGAAATGAGCACCAGTGTTGTTGCTACAACCGCGAAGCCGACTTGTCGTGCGCCACGATATGCGGCGACTAATGGCGGCTCGCCTTTCTCCTGCATGCGCCGGACGATATTTTCCAGCATCACAATCGCATCATCGACCACTAGGCCAATGGCGAGGACAAGCGCCAGAAGTGTTAGCAAATTGATCGAAAATCCAAGTGCGTATATGACGATGAAAGATGAGATAATCGAAATTGGAACTGTCACAGCCGGAATGAGCATCGCTCGCACGCTGCCCAAGAAAAGATAAATAACCAGTACAACGCAAGCAATTGCAATGAAGAGCGTTTTATAAACTTCACTGATCGAAGATTCTATGAACACCGCAGCATCATAGCTTTGTGAGACATGCATGCCTGCGGGCAGGTTTTTGCTAAGGCGCTCCGTTAGCTCTTTGACCGCGCTGGATACATCAATTGTGTTGGCGGTGGATTGCTTGATAATACCTATGCCAACCATCGGTTCGCGATTTCCGCGGAAGAATAAGCGATCTTCCACAACGCCTTTTTCAACGCGCGCTACATCAGAAAGGCGCACGAGATATCCCTCATCGCCGCGCGCTATAACAAGCTTGGCAAAATCCTTTGGCTCTTTAAAGTTTCGCTCTACACGGGCTTTGAAGATGCGTTCATCAGATTGTAAGCTTCCGGCCGGTAATTCAATATTTTCGGCGCGGAGTGCTTGCTCAACATCACCAGCCGTGAGGCCACGTGCAGATAAAGCCTGGCGATCAAGCCAAACTCGCATCGCATATCGCAGGCCACCGCCAACACGTATGCGCGCTACGCCGTCAAGTGCGGAGTATTGATCCACTAAATATCTCTCGGCATAATCGGTTAGCTCCGGCACGCTCATGCGGTCGCTGGACAGATTTTGCCATATAATTACATCATTATTGCTGTCAACTTTTTGTACTTCTGGTGGTTCGGCTTCTTCGGGAAGGTTATCCTGTATCCCCGATATGCGATCGCGAACATCATTGGCGGCCTCATTAACATCGCGGTTGATTGAGAATTCGATTGTTACATTGGATTGGCCGTCTTGCGAGGATGATTCAATGAATTCGATACCTTCTACACCTGCAATGCGCTCTTCTAATAACTCTGTAACACGTGTTTCAACAATGTTAGCTGGTGCGCCGGGATATTCGACCTCGACGGTTACGATTGGCGGATCGATATCCGGATACTCTCGAAGCGAGAGGCGGTCAAAAGAGACTAGCCCAAAGGCGATTAGTAAGAGCGATATAACACTCGCAAAAACCGGCCGTTTAATGGAGACATCTGATATGATCATTTTGAGTTCTCATCTGGCGCAGTATTTTGATTTAGCAGCTGATTAAGAGGCTCATTGCTTTTCTCGGTTGCGGTAATTTCCAAAGGTGCACCGGGGCGCACGCGTAATGTGCCATGGGTAACAACTTTGTCTCCTATTTTAACACCGCTTAAAATTTCTACTTCGCCGAATTGACGCTGGCCAAGCTCGACTTTACGGCGCTCAGCTGTGGTTTTATCGCCGGTAGTGCTGACCACAAGAATGAAGGTATTACTACCCTCAGGGATTAAAGCTTCTTCCGGCACAACGAGTGTTTGTCTAGGGTTTTTCTGAAGCTCGACCTGCATGAGCAAGCCTGGCTTAAGCCTGCCTTGAGCATTGTCAATCAGTGCACGCGCTCTTAAGGAGCGTGTTACAGGATCTATGCGGCTGTCAACGCTGCTAATTTTACCGGTGAAAACTTCATCGGGATATGCCTCTGTTGTAGCCTTAATCTCAACACCTGAAGTTAGGGTGGATAGGAAAACTTCAGGTACAGAGAAGTCCAGCTTCATCACGTTAGTATCATCAATCGTGGTGATCTTTGTGCCAGGCTGAGCCAGTGCGCCGACGCTGATTTGACGCAAACCTAAAACTCCATCAAATGGTGCTTGGATGACGCGTTGATCAATGCGCGATTGAATGGCATTGATGCGCGCTTGTGCTGCGAGAACCTCTCGTTTGCTTTCATCAAGAACCGACTTGGAGGCTGCGCCCTGTTTTATAAGAGGTGCGAGGCGATTAACCTGTCTTTGCGCTTCATTGAGAAAGGATTTTTGCTCTTCCAGTTCTGCCAGCTCTTCTGCAGCATCCATCTCAACCAGTATGTCGCCTTGCGTAACTTTTTGATTGTCTTCAAAATTGATTTTTGTGACAAGTTCAGTAACCGTGGATGTAAGATTAACACTCTCGTTGGCGTATAATGTTCCAAGTGCCTCTACCTCGTCAGCGAAAGGTTTTTCTTCAACTACCGAAACAATAACTGGTGTGGCGTTTTGCTCTGCACCGGGGGCTTGTGCCTGAACATGAGGGCTTAAAATACACAGCGCTAGGATGACTATGCCGAGGTATTTAATTTTCATCTTGTGAACTTTCGATTATAGGATCATATATGGGAGCGCCTATGGCACGGTATAAGCTAATGCGGATACGAACGAGTTCAAGTTGCTCCGTTATCATGCTGCGCTCAACTTGACGCAATTCCTGCAGTGCATCAATGACAGGCAAATAGTCATCTATGCCTTGCTTATAGCGATTTTCAGATGCATCAACGGTTTGTTTTAATACAGAGATTTGGTTGCTCAAGCGCCTTAGAAATTCTCTTTGTTTTTTCTCACGAACGAGTGAATTTTCAACATCTTCAACGGCCTCCAGATAAGTTTGCGTATATTCAGCAAGTTTACCTTCGTATAGAGCCTCATTGCGCTCTACCTCTGCCTTACGCTTACCCCAATCAAGGAGTGGTTGTACAAACGCGCCCATAATTGTGGCCAATGGGCCGGAATAGCTCGCTGTATCGACATAGGCATAGCTGCCATCCAGTGTTATGCGTGGTAATCGGTCCGCGATGGCCGAGGCGATGCCCGCATCTGCGGCAATAAGCTCGGCGTGAAGCGCCTTAAGATCCGGCCTGTTCAACAACAATGCTGCCGGAACACCTAAGGGGGGGAGTGATTTATCAAAATTAAGGGTTTCTGCTGGAGGTACGCGCATTTGGCTATCGGGCATTTGACCGAGCAAAACATCAAGGCGGTTTTCAAAAACAGATAGGTCGCCCTGCGCTAAGGGGATTAAAGTCTGGCTATCGGCAACGCGGGCTTTTTGGCGCAGAACATCAACATTTGTGCCTACGCCATTATCCAAACGCAGTTGAAGAAGGTTTTGCAGCTCACGATCGAGTTTTAACTGACCCTCTAATAGTGCCAATCTTTGGTGCGAAGCGGCTGTTGAAAAATAGGCATTTGCAATATCTGCACTTAATGCCAACTTTACTGTTTCCACATCTTGTGCGCGCGCCTGCGTCTCATATCTATCAGCTTTGGCTGCTGACCCTATACGGTTGAAAATATCAATTTCCCAAGATAAAGCGGTTCCTATCGCTCTCGTGCTACCTTGTCCATCGCTGCGCTCCCACTCTTTGGCGATATTACCCTGTAGGCCTAATTGTGGCAAGCGATCTGCTCTTGTACGACGGCTTAAAGCTTGTGCTTGTTTTAGATTGGCCACGGCTTGGGCAATGTCCTGATTTTGGGCGAAAGCCTGTTCTATCAGTATATTCAGGTTAGGGCGATCAAATATATGCCACCACGGTGTATCTATCTTTATAGCCTCACCAGCATGGTCAACGGAGTATATGTCAGGTGGTAATACTGTAGGCTCTGTTTGTCTGGGTGAATGAGTAGAGCAGGCCGTAACTATAAATATCGGCAATAAATATAAGAATACCCGATGCGTTTTCATGCGTCCTGCTTTATAAATTATTTGATCGTTACGTAATATAGAGCATACCAATAAATAAACCATAAGATATATAATTAGAGTACATTTTATATTGAAAACTTGAACCATTTGGCTTGTTTGAGCGTATGTTTCGCAAATCATAATGAATGGGCAAGTAATGGGTTTTTATTAAATACGCGACTTTGAGCCTGTTTGGTTTGACGAGAATAACCGAGAATTTAAAGACTTTAAAGATTATGCGGATGCAATTTTAGAGTTAGCCTTCATAAACGATATTCGTACTGGGCGCATTCAATCGGTGGATTGTTGGGCTGAATGGCAGTGCTGCTAGAAGAGCGTTAACTATTCTCTTTAACCAATCATTTTTTTTCATGCCTATGCACATTCTTATCCCTGTGGCATAATATATGACGTTGGTTTTTTCAGTCTATCAGGTTGAAATAAATCAGATTTTAAACATTTTTAAAAAACTGCTGAATTGCTATGGTGCGCGGAATTATCACATCACTACTCTTAACGTTTATATTGACTGCTTCAGCGTTCGCAAGCGACATTACCCCGTCGCATGTTTACCAAAAAACAGAAATTTTAAGGCTCACCCTTCAAGAACATAACTTGCTTGATATACATAGGTATGAAGAGGAGCCAGAAGATACGGCGCTTCGGCACCCTCGGCATGTCATTAAAAAAGTACGAGAATGCCACACTATTTTATCTAAATTACTCAAAGAAAAAAATATTGAAGTAAAGCCTATACCCGATCTGTTTTCAATTCGTGAGGTTCGCTCTTCCGATGTTCAAAACGGCGTCCATCACTTGTTGCAGGATGCCTTGCAGGTGAAAGAAGTTACTTTGCCAGATGTTGCTTTTGAGGCCGGAAAAGTGCCGAGCGATGTCTATAATAATCTTAAGCGGATTTGTGCTTCTATTAAGGCTGAAATTGTTCCTTCCGATGTTTATCAGGTTGCTGCAGGCATCAATAAGAACCTCAATAAAATTGTGCAGGTGCGTGGATATGAATTTACCAGTGCTTATGAGGATTTTGAAGGCAAAACCCCGGCGGACGTTTACAAGGAAACATGGGCATTTTTAGAGGACCTTAGAACGTTGGCACTCAATCCAGATTTTTCTATTCCCGGCGGTGTGATCGTTCCCAGCCAAGTGCCCGAGGGCAAAATTATCCCGCAGGATGTGATTGCACTTATGCATGATGCATTGGCCGAAACCATCGCCATGAAATACACGCTTGGTATTCGTGAAAAGACTAGTTTGCCGCAATATCAAGATGGAAAAACGTCCTCGGATGTGTTTTCGCAAATTCGTCGTGCGCACGCAGTTGTTAAAACTCTGCTCGCAAAAGAGAGGGCAGAATGATCCTCAAGCCAATTAATATAAAAGCTGCAAATGTTTGTATACTCCTTTGTGGGTTGACCGCCATCCTTTTGGCTTTGCTTGTCATGTTTGGATGGCATAGCGGGAACCAGGCACTGGTTCAGGTCAACCCAGGATTCGCGCCGATGCAATATAATACGGCGCTGGGGTTTTTACTGTGTGGCTGCGGGCTGATCTTCTTATTTCTAAAATTCACATTGATATCAAGGCTTTTGGGAGCTGTTGTTTTCGGGCTTGGTGCAGCAACTCTATACCAATATTTTGTGCATGTTGATCTGGGTATTGACAATTTTTTAATGGATCCGGTATTCCTGACTAAGACTTCACACCCGGGGCGTCCCTCGCCAATGACCGCGTTTTGCTTCACGATCTGCGGCTTTGGCTTAAGCTTTGTGGGTACTAAAAGAGCATTGGTGATGAGCGTCTCCCTTTGTGTTCTTGTGCTGGCTTTCACGGCTCTTGCCGGATACCTCATTCCGCAAGAGGGACTTTATGGCTGGGGTAATCTTACACGTATGGCCATTCATACCGCGTCCGGGTTCGTGATTATTGGAACAGGCATCGCTGTTTATAGTGTATGGGGGTGGGGGAGACGAACGTTTGATTTCTGGGAAATGGCGCCCTTTTCTATGGCTGTCGTTGTCTCGGTTTTAACTCTGTTCTCTTGGTACGCGATTGAAGAGGAAGGCCGCGCGCGCAATGATGCGTATTTTAATGATCTGGTTGCCGATACACAGGATATGCTCATGGATCGCTATGTGCTTTACGAGCAGTCTTTGCGTGGTGGGTTGGGTTTATATTATGCCTCTAAATCTGTTGAGCGCAAAGAATGGAGAAAATATGTAAAGGCTCTTGAGGTTGAAGAGCATCTGTCGGGCATCAACGGCATTGGTTATATAGACTATGTGCTGGCGCAGAATTTGGATGATTATATAGAACGAGTCCGTGCCGATGATGCCCGGAATTTTAAGAGCAGGCCCGATACATTCTATCCGGATAAATTCATAATCAAATTTATTGAACCGGTTGAGAATAATATCGAAGCCGTTGGGCTGGATATCGGATTTGAGGCCAACCGCCGTGCGGCGGCAGAGCGTGCGAGGGACCTAGGTGTTCCTGCTTTGACCAAGAAAATTCTGCTGGTGCAGGACCATCAAAAGGAGGCTGGTTTTCTGCTGCTTATTCCTGTTTATGACACAAACGATACGCCGCCGAGTATTGAAGAGCGCCGAGAAGCCTTTCAAGGCTGGGTTTATGCGCCGTTTATCGGCTCGAACTTTTTTGATGGCATTGAAAAGATCAATAAAGATCAACTGGATTTTGCCGTTTATGACGGCAAAAAAATCAATCCGGAAGCGCTGATATACAGCAACTCTGAAAACCCGGTGACGTCTTCTCGCGCTGAAACGCAGCTTAAAATCGCCGGGCGTACGTGGACGATCCTGTGGCAGCCGAATGAAAATTACGCGCCGCCAGCCAGTGAAAATCTGGGTCTTGTTTTGTTGATTGATGGACTGGGGTTTTCTGTAATGCTTTATTTCGCATTCGGGCGTTTGCTGCACAGTAAAGAGATTATCAGGCAAAAAGTAAAAGAGGCAATCCAATTTCAAAATTTGATCAAAGACAGCATTCCAGATTTTATGTTTGTTAAAGATAGTAAATTCAGGATTGTGGAAGCAAATTCTGCTTTCATGTCTTTATACCCAGTGTACGAACAAGGCACGATCATTGGAAGAACTGGTCTGGAGGATCATGACCCTGAGGAGGCAAAAGAGTTTCTTGAATATGATAAAATTGCTTTTGAGAAAGGATATTCGGAAACAGAAGAAACGATAACATTCCCAGATGGACGTATTCGAACCCTGTTTACAAAAAAAGTGAGGTTTGAAAATACTAAAGGGGAAGCTTTTGTGCTCGGTATAGCAAGGGATATCACTAACAAAAAAGAAGCAGAAGGTAAAATTATAGCTGCCAACAATGAGCTTGCACGCTCCAACCATGAATTGGAACGTTTTGCATATATTGCCTCTCACGATTTGCAGGAGCCTTTGCGTAAAATCGGCGGCTTTATCGAGCGACTTGAACTGCATTTTGCTGATCAGTTGCAAAGTGATGTTAAGGCGCAGCAGTATATGACTTTTGTAGTCGGGGGCGTCGTTCGTATGCGTGAGCTCATATTGGGTCTGCTGGAATATTCCCGCGTGACAACAACAGAGGATAAGGTTCAAAAATTGGATGCGAATGAGATTGTTGCCTCCGCTGTCGATACCTTAAGTGACACGATTGATGAAAACGATGCACAGGTCTTTTATGAAAACTTACCGCAAGTGTATTATGATAAAGTAATGTTGACACAACTTTTCCAAAATTTAATTGGAAACTCCATTAAATATCGTAGTGATAAGCCTCCTGAGATACATATTAAAGCCAAGGAAAATGAAGGCTTTTGGGAGTTCTCGGTTCAAGATAACGGCATGGGCATGGAGGAGAAGTACCTAGAGCGTATTTTTGAAATGTTCCAGCGCTTACACCGCAAAGAAGAGATCAGCGGGACAGGTATCGGCTTGTCATTATGTCAGAAAATAGTGGAACGCTATGGCGGGAAAATATGGGTTGCGTCCGAAGAGGGCAAAGGCTCTCAATTTTATTTTACAATACTAAAGGATCGGTAGCATATATGATCAATATATTATTAGCAGATGATGATGAGGGTGATGTTTTTTTGTTAAAAGAAGCTATGAAAAAAACACAATTTGAGAATACACTTTATCATTGTCAAGATGGTTTTGAAACGCAGAAATTCCTGGAAAATTATGATAAGCCCAGACCAGATATTATATTGCTGGATTTAAATATGCCGCGCATGAGCGGACATGAAATTTTAAAATGGATAAAAACAAATGAAAACTATAAAGACATCCCAGTTGGAATATTAACAACCTCCTCATCTGAAAAGGATATCAAAAAATCTTACAAAAACTATGCTAATTATTACATAACTAAACCTAACACATTTGGTGATTTGAAAGCCGTGGTGAAGCGAATAAATGATTTTTGGTTTCAAACGGTTAAATTGCCATAGTGAGGCGACGCTACAAAATACTAATACATCTCTAATATAAGAAAAGTTATTAGGAGCTAGAATGATTAAAATATTGCTTGTTGAAGATGACGCAGGGGACGTTTTCATGCTCCGTGAAGTTATAGACGAATCGAAATTTGAAAATGAATTGTTCGTCACACATAATGGTGTAGAAGCACTAAAGTTCCTCAAAGACCCTGCAAACCCAAAGGTTGATTTTATTATTACTGATATCAATATGCCGCGTATGAATGGCCATGAGTTTCTTGAAGACGTTAGTAAAGATGATGCATTAAAAAAAATTCCTATTGCCGTTTTGACTAACTCACAAGATACGGAAAATTGTATAAAATCTTATGGACTAAATGCTACAATTTGTCTTTTTAAGCCCTTAAATCAAAGAAAAATTACAGATATCGTAAAGAGTATTGAGCGGTTCTGGCTAAAAAACACTTCTATAAAAACATAAAAAATAAGCTTAGCCATTTCAATGACATGATTTATAATGATTGAACTATGGCTGATAAGAAAATAGTTGAAATTTTAATGGTAGATGATGATGAGGGTGATACCTTCATGGTTCAGGAAGCTCTGGCTGATTCTAGTTGCGCAAATAATTTTCAAGTAGTTCATGATGGTGAAGAAGCTTTGGAATTCATGGGAAAGCAAGGTCGTTTTTCAGATGCTGCAACGCCTGATATTGTTCTCCTTGATATTAATATGCCGCGTATGAACGGCCATGAGGTTTTGTCGTGGATGCGGGACCAAGAGGCTTACAAGCTGACGCCTGTCATAATTTTAACAACGTCATCATCGGATATAGATATTAGAGAAAGTTACGAAAAACAGGCAAACTGTTTTATAACTAAGCCCGTTGATTTGAAGAAATACGATGGAGTTATCAAGGTCATTGATCAATTTTGGACGGAAATCGTCAAGCTTCCCCCTAAGCAATAATAAGTGAAAGTAAATTCTCATGAATTATTCTCCTTATAAAAAAGAGATAATTCGCGTCCTGTTACTCGAAGACGATGAGGGCGATGCCTTCATGCTCACCGAAGATCTTTATGCGGATCAACGTAGTGATTATAAGGTCACACACACGGTCACATTGGCGGAAACGATAGAGGCACTCAATAAAAACGCGTTTGATATTATTCTTTCAGATTTGACAGTCCCTGACTCCCACGGGACAGAAACATTCTACACGCTTCTCGACCATACCTCACTTCCTATCATTATTCTTACAGGAAACGAAAACGATACACTTTCACAACATGCGATTGAGGAAGGCATACAGGACTTTATTGTAAAAAATAATATTAAAAGTTATGACGTTCCAAACGCAATTAAATATGCAATTCAGCGCCATAATATAAATTTACAAATACAGAAATCCAATCATCTGAAATCAGAGTTTCTGGCGAATATGAGTCACGAAATTCGTACGCCGCTCAATGGTATTATCGGGGCAGCTGATCTGTTACGCAAGACAGATATGAACTCTGATCAAATGAAGTATTTGCAGGTTATTACGAATTCAGGCGACACGCTTTTGGCGCTTATAAATGACATTCTTGATATCTCTAAAATAGAGGCCGGAGAGTTGGAGATCAATTCAGAGCCAGTGGTACTTCGTGAGTTTATTCATGACGCAATTCAAAGCATTGCTCCCACAGCTATCAGCAAGAATATTGAACTTTTAGTTGACTATAAGGGGAATGTTCCAAAATCGATTAAGGCTGATAGCGTTCGCTTAGGGCAAATTATGATTAACCTTCTAGGCAATGCAATTAAATTTGTCGAAAGTGGGTACATCGCTGTTCATGTTGAAGAAATCCATACGCGAAGTAACGTGGTCAGTTTAAAAATATCTGTCGAGGATACAGGCATTGGCATTTCGGCGGATAAAACTAAGAGCATTTTTGATAAATTTTCACAGGCCGATGCAACAACAACGAAAAAATATGGCGGGACTGGGCTTGGTTTGGCCATTACGCATAAATTAGTTGAACTTATGGGCGGTAACATCGGTGTTTCAAGTGAAGTTGGTGTTGGAACAACATTCTTCTTTGAAATTTCTTTTGAAATTGTTGAATTAAGCGATAAAGCAAAATCTGCCGCAACATTAAAAGAGATTGATGACGTCAAAGTTTTAATAGTTGATGATTATGACGTAAGCTTGAATTACTTGTCCTTGGCATTAGATCGTCTGAAACTTCAACACGATACAGCAAGTGGCGGGCAAGCAGCATTGGATATTTTAAGGAAGCATAAAGCTGCAAGTAAGCCGTTTGATGTTGCATTAATTGATTATGAAATGGCTATAATAAATGGCGTAGAGTTGGCTGAGGCAATACGTTCCGATCCTGCCCTAAAAGAGATCAAGCTCATTCATATATCCGCTTTGGGCAAACTTGAAGCCGCACAAAAGCAAATTAGAGAATTGATAGAAAGAGGGCTTTATAATGATTATCTGCTAAAGCCTATCAATGCACATGATTTACGTCAAAAAATCTATGAAGTTGTAATCCTTAATGACGGACTTGAATTCACCATAGGCAAAGATAGTGAAGGCGCTCGCAACGAACAACTCAATGCACATATTCTTCTTGTTGAAAACGAGATAGTAAACCAGATGGTTGCAACCGATATGCTAAAGAAGATGGGGTGTAGTGTTGATTTAGCAGAAAATGGACGACAAGCGGTCGATATGCTTTTCAGCAACTATAGCAAATATGATGTCGTGCTGATGGATTGTATGATGCCGGTTATGGACGGATTTGATGCTACGCGTGAAATTAGGCGTATTGAGAAGGCTGACGGCCATCCTCATCAAACAATTATTGCCATGACTGTGAATGCCATGGCGGGTGAAAAAGGTAAGTGTCTACAAGTTGGCATGGATGACTATCTGGCCAAGCCAGTAAAAGCAGCAAATCTGCTTGCGAAACTGCAGGAATATATTACGAAGGAAAAGGCATGACAAATAACAAAGATAACAATTTTGCGGGGATATAAACGACTTTTTGATTGCCAATATTAACCATACGCTGCGAACCCGCACCGTAATTTTATCCTGCCCGATATTACGGTTGAGGCTGATATTATTACAGACGAGAAGAGTGTTCTGGCGTAAACTAAGCGGATAACGTACATAATACATCATGGCCAATTTAATAATTTCAGGACTGGTTTTAAAATATTTTAAGGGATCTCTTTTGCTGATAAACGGAAAAATATCAGATATTGGTTAAAGCCGCATTTTAATCTGACAAGACCGGTGGGTGTCTGCAAAGCGCGCGGAACGCTGGGCTTCAGCGGCGATATTCTCTGTAACAGATGGATTGGAAGACTGAATGGCAGGGGCACCAGGACTCGAACCCGGGACCTGCGGATTTGGAATCCGCTGCTCTACCAACTGAGCTATACCCCTGCAAGGGTTCGGGCAGAAAATACGGTGAAAAAGAGCAAAGGGCAAGAATTTTCTTCCGTCGCTTGCAATTTAGATCGTTTCCCCCTATATAAGTGGCGGAAGTCGGCGCGGGCGGCAGTCTCGCCAACCCGGTCAGGGGCGAAAGCCAGCAGCCGTAACGAGTTTTTCCGGGTCGTGTCCGGCTTCCATTTATATATAATACTCTTGGCCTAGCGGCCGCCTCACACCTGTTCGGTATAATTTTGAAACTTGGATTCAAAATCACTGTTTCTCTCCAGTAAAGCGTGAAAATAGGGCGAGACGCTTCGCAGGCTTCGGTTAAATTCTGTTTTATTAATATTCTATAGTCGCTTGCTTTAAGAATAATACATGGCTGCAAATTGCCGTTTTTCTAAAAATAAGCCGCACGTATAGCCTAACCAAATAATTTTGAGTATACTTTTCGGATGACGTATTCATCTGATTTCCGCCGTAAGGTTTTATCTGTCCGTGAGAAGGAAAGCCTTACAATAGCGCAGGTAGCGACGCGCTTTGATGTTGGTATAGCGAGCGTTGTGCGTTGGCTAAAGCATCTCTGACTTTCGTCACATCATCAGCCTTTATACACACAAACGGCAACTCATAATGCCTTTCACTTATTAACCAGAATGGGTCTGCGACCTGACCGATTTCTGGTTTAGTGCACACACAAAGCCCTACATTTTTTGCAGCACAGAAATCAAAAAATTCCGGCCTTAATTTCTCCGTATGTTCCCCGTCAGATCTTATGAGACCATTTAAAGGTCTTACATAAAGGAGTGTTTTGGTTTCATCGTAATGACGAAGGAATGAAGATGAAACCAAAAACAAATAGTAAAACCACCAAGCCGAAGGCCACGAAAGTGGTAAAAGACATCCGCCGTGCTAACCGCAAACTCTATTCTGCGGAA
>JAHQVU010000075.1 GCA_019634145.1 Micavibrio sp.
CAATGCTAATGCCATGGATCTAAAAGATAAAGTAAAATTTGTTTTCGCAGACGCCTCAAAATATAAAGAGTTCAATGGCATAAATGTTGTATATATGTACAATCCCTTTCAAGAGGAGGTTATGAACAAAGTCGAACAAAACCTGAGAAGACACGCAGGAAAGACCCTAGTCGTATATAATAAGCCTCTATATGGACACCTTTTCAAAGATAAAGGTTGGAGTGTGCTGCATGAGCAAAATATGCAGCATAATAAAGCAGGAAAACCTTCATTTGATCCAGATCTACAAACGCAAATTTTCTCTTTCGGTTTTGAAAACGGTCCAAATGCCCCTTAAGTTATTGCCTCCAAAGCCTCACGAGCTAGGGCAATAGATACGCCCTTCTTACGCGATAACGCGATTTTATCCATCCGCTCCACCAACGCGCGCGCGGCTGCAAATGAACGCTCCATGCGCGGCAGAATATATTTGATCACATCATTCCCGACACTCAATTGACGATCTGAAAACAGTTTGATTAAAACACTACCCAACAAAATATCGTCGGGTGCGCGAATCGTCGCATTAGGCGCTGCCCGCATCCGCGAGGCCAAATCAGCAATTGCAAAATCCGCAACCGAAACATTAAGACGTGTCGTAACCAAAAAACTACGCTGCTCCTCCTTGAAAATATTATAAAGGTGAAAAAGCGTGGTCTCCGCTTCGCGCCAGCCAATAGCCAGATCAATACCGTCAATCACCACGCGATCACCCATTGAGGCTGTCTGTTCGGCACTTATTTCATGAAGAGCTGCCGCCGGAACATTCACCGCGTCTGCCTGCTCACTCCAAACCGCAGCCAAATGCGACTTCCCGCTTGCAACTGGACCATTAATAATGAGCAAAGGCGCTGGCCAATCCGGCCAACGGTCAATCCACGCCACAGCATCCGCATTCGACGGGCCGATTAAAAAGTCTTCCCGCCCCAGCGCGCTGCGCCCTGCAAAATCTAATGGAATCTGTTCAGCGCGCATTTACGGCGCCCCTTCTGCTTTATCTTGAACGGCCTCATCAGGCTGATCTTCAGCAGACGATCCCATGTAAAATGGGCTTTTCTTATATTGTTTGATCGCAAAACCAACCAAAACACCCGCCGCAGCCGCCACAGGAACAGCAATCAACATTCCCACAATACCAAAGAGCGCACCGCCTGCCAGCAATGCAAAGAAAACCCAAAGCGGATGTAGCCCAACGCTGTTCCCCACAATTTTGGGCGTTATAAAATTGCCTTCCAAAAACTGTCCGACCAAAAAGATCGCGGCAATGATACCGACATAAGAAAGCTCTCCGCTTTGAAACCAGGCAACAGTAACACTGACCAACAAACCCAAAGTCGAGCCGACCATCGGAATAATCGACAAAACACCCGCGCCAAGTCCAATCAAAAACCCGTACTTCAAGCCCGCTATAGTCAAAGCAACTGCATAACCCACCCCTAATAGGAAGGCCACACTGATCTGACCGCGGACAAAGCCGGAAATTTTCTGATCAATATCTTTTAATAAATCTAAAATCGTATCTTTATGTTCGCGTGGCAATTTATCCTCAGCCCAATTTGTAACGAATGGCCATTCCTTAATCAGGAAATAAGCAATAATAGGTGTAAAAACAAGGGTAGAGAAGAAACCAGCGGCCGCCTTACCGCCTGCAGCCAACCCACCAAAAACCGACGCAGCGGCTGTACCCGCCTTACCAAAGAGCATATTACTGTGTTCTTTGATAAAGTTTTTAAGGTCAAAACTCTCTCCGTCTTGCCCAACATAAACCATAGCTTGACGCATATATGGCTCTAACCATTCCATAAAGCGATCACCATATGTCGGCGCATCCTTGATCAAATTCAGCGATTGTTGATAGATCACGGGCGCTGCCAATACCAACGTCCCGAAAACAAAAATCACAAAAGCACTTAAGATTATAAGCGCCGCCCATTTCCGGCCAATCTTCATCCGCTCTAATTTGGCAACCAGCGGATTGAGCAAATATGCAATCGCCATACCCAAAACAAACGGCAAAAGCACATCATTGAACATAAGCATTACACCAACAAAAGCAACCAGAGTAGCCAACCAGAAGCATGCTTGCCTCTTAAAAATTGATCCCTGCGGCATCGTTAAAACTCCGCGCTATATGTTTTGAGTGGTTTTTGTACCTCAGGTGCGGCCTGCACACTCTGGCTTTGCGTATTAACACCCCGCGCTTCGTAAGGATATTGCGCGCTCGGAACATAGAAATTATTGCCAGTGCGCCTATCCGCCCAAATATCGTCCCTATCTGCAGCGTGCTCGGCAATATCTTTAGCGGGGTCATGATAGTTTCTAGCCAAAGACGAAGGGCGCGCTTGATCTATATTCACAGCAGGCTCATAGCTCGATTTGCGTCCATAGCGACCATAACGATCATAGATCAGATCATAAACGGTATTTGCCCCCGGCTGTACAACCCCCTCCAATCTTAGATTCGCTTGTTGTAAAGCAATATTAAGGCGGCCCATATCGCCCGAAAAATATACATCGATATACGCCTCGCTCGGCGATAATGCCTTTAAATCAGTTTGGTATACTCCTGAAACTGTCTGCAAGCGGCCTTTGATTTGCGTCCACTCTTCCAAAGATATAAAACGCGCGCGAACTTGAATATGATTTTGACCAGCCATCACGCCTCGATCAGTATGAGTCGCATCTTTATGCGCACTGCCATACGGATTATAGCCATTCGGTGAGCCAGCAATCATCGTGCGGTTTTTCCAATCCGCACGCAACGCCTCTTTCACCTTCACCACAGCCACGCTAAAGGCCACGCTATCTTGTTCATTACGCAAAGTTTGGCTAATTTGCTGGACAAATTCAGGCTGCCCGCGATCAGTGCGATATATCTGAATATCGAGTGTGTTAAGCTCAGGCTTGGCCTGTGCAATCGCAATTACGGCTTCACCTGCATTATAGCGTTCAATCATAGAATTCAATGATCGGGGATTGTAATTCAAACCATCATCTTCATTAATATCGCGCACATCCATCAAATCACCGATCGGCAATTCCATGGGCACAAGCTTGCTATCCATATCTGTCTCGCTCCATGCCCGCATCCACACATTATAGGGAGACCACAATAATGCACCCTTCCCGCTGGCCGACACATAAAAAGGTAAGATGAGCAAAGTTTGACTAGACATATCAGTGTAAGCCATACCTCTCGATCCAAAAAAAACACGCACATCATCATCCCTGAAACGGAATTTGTAATTCGCACTATAACGTTTGGCAGAGAGCTTTTCATTGCTCACTTCATAATCTTTTATCATCAATGAAATATTTTGAACGTCAGGCGCGGTAAAGCCTTGCAAGCCTTCATCAGCGAGCATGCGCTCGGCTAATGTCTGGAACGCTTGGGTTTGCGCATCGTTAAAGGCTTTTTCACGCGCAGCAATCGCATTTTCCGCACTGACATCAACCTTAACATCCTCGACAGTGAATACATCCTCGTTTGCATGAGCTGAAATATGTGCGCCCATGATGAAAACCAGCAAAAAACTGAATGAAAAAACTATACGTGCGCCTTGAAAAAGCTTATAGAATAGGGCCATTGAATATGTATCCGCGACAATTAAGGTGATATACACTTATTATATAGCGCGTATTCATAAGGAATTGAAGTTTAATTCGCCACTTAAGGCAAATACTATTGGTAGAAAACATGACTGAAAGTGCATATAAAAAAGCTGGTGTAGACATTGAGGCCGCAGCTGATCTAGTTGAAAATATCAAGCCTCACATTAAAAAGACAATACGCTCTGGCGTGATGAGCAACATTGGCGGTTTCGGTGCTTTGTTCGATCTCAAAGCCACAGGTTACAAAGACCCAATCCTTGTCTCCGGCACAGATGGCGTTGGCACGAAAATCAAAATCGCAATCGACACAAATCGCCACGATACAATCGGTATTGATGCCGTAGCAATGTGTGTGAACGATATTATCGTACAGGGCGCAGAGCCCCTGTTCTTCCTCGATTACTTCGCAACCGGCCACCTTGATAATAATGTCGCCGAGGCCGTTATCAAAGGTATTGCCCAAGGATGCGCGCAAAGCGGATGTGCATTGATCGGCGGTGAAACAGCCGAAATGCCCGGCCTTTACGCAGATGGCGATTACGATATTGCAGGCTTTTCCGTCGGCGCGGTTGAGCGCGACCAACTCATTACAGGCGAAAAAATCAACGAAGGCGATGTTATTTTGGGGCTGGCGTCCAGCGGCCTGCATTCAAACGGCTTTTCACTGGTTCGTAAAATTATCGAAAGCGCACCCGAACTTGATTATGAATCACCGGCCCCCTTCACCGAAGGCAAAAAGCTGGCAGACTTCATCCTCACCCCGACCCGCCTTTATGTGAAATCCATTTTGGGCGCCATAAAAACTGTGGGTGGCATCAATGGCCTATCTCACATCACAGGCGGCGGATTACTGGAAAACGTTCCTCGTGTTCTGCCCGAAAATGTTTGCGCAGAAATTGATTGCTCAGCCTGGAATCTACCGCCCGTGTTTAAATGGCTGGCTAAACAGGGGAAACTCACCCCTAATGATCTAGCGACAACATTAAATACTGGTATCGGTATGATCATAATTTGTGATCCTGCAAAAGCCTCACTCCTCAAAACATACTTCACTGAAAATGGGGATGAAGTTTATACAATTGGCCGCATTGCAGAGCGCAGCGATGCCCCCGTAAAGCTCCTCAATATGGATACAGCTTGGGCGGTATAAACTATGCCTGATAAACTTAATTTAGCTGTTTTAATCTCCGGCGGCGGCAGTAATCTGCAAGCACTTATCGATGCCTGCGCTGCTCCTGACTTTCCAGCGCGCATTCAGCTTGTGATTTCAAACCGCCCTGATGCCTATGGAATCGAGCGTGCAAAAATCGCCAATATTGATACAAAAATCATCGACCACAATAAATATACGAAGCGTATCGAATTTGAAAAAAGAGTTCAAAACGCATTGTCTAATTACCCGATAGACCTCATATGCCTTGCGGGTTTCATGCGAATTTTGACCGCCGACTTCATTAACCATTGGCCTAAAAAAATCATAAACACCCACCCCGCCCTTCTTCCTAAATTCGGCGGCAAAGGGATGTATGGAGAACACGTACACCGTGCGGTTTTAGAAGCAGGAGAAACCGAAAGCGGCGCATCAATCCATTATGTTATTCCTGAAGTTGATCAAGGCCCCGTGATCTCACAAGCAAAAGTTCCTGTTCTTGCGGCTGATACAATCAACACACTCTCGACGCGAGTCATAGAGCAAGAACATAAACTCTACCCCGAAGCGGTAAAAAAAATCGCCTCTGAAAGACGCCCCTAATTCAATAAACAACTTGAATTCAGGCGGTTTTTTCGCTTTACTGATATCATTAAATTAAGACGTTAAAAGGGAATTTCAAAATGGCCGGACATACTAAGGTAGAAGCGGATCAGGAAACACTGGAACAGGCTAAAGGCCTTTGGGACAACTTTATAAAAACCTCCAAAGTCAGCATTGTGATTATCGCCCTTGGTCTCCTCGCTATGGCGGCGGCATTTGTGCCCTTCTCATCATAAAGCCTGACTATCATGGGGAAGCGTCAAAATTTTATAATTACCGCTTGCCTGATCCTAGCGCTAACCCTACTCAGTGGATGCTTAAAAAGAAATGACAGCGACGGCTCGAATCTGGTTATTCTGAGCGATCAAAAAAATCATTACTCCTTGGTCAATTCGATATATGTAACAGAAGATCCACAAAACACACTTTCTGCTGCGCAGATATCAGAGCGCCACGTCAGCAATCTTCTTGGCCAGCAACTCAGTAGCAATAGCATCAATTTCAGCGATTTCAAAAACCCGATTTGGCTGGTTTTTACATTAAAAAACCAATCAACAAGCGAAGATTGGGTGCTTGATTTCGGGAAAATAGGCGAAGGCCGCCAAGGCTTTATTAGTGATATATACATATATCTTAGCGAAACAAACACCACCGTTATTGACACTGGGTTTCCCAGAAAAGGACACGGCGAGCAACCGCTAAACCAGAATAAAGCCCGTACCATGATGACTTACAGTCAAGGGCAAAAAATAACCATTCCCACTGGCGAAACCACAATGGTTCTCATCAAAGCCAGTGGAAGCGGTATATTCCCGCGCATTATTACGCCGCAACTCATACAATTTGACAGCTACATCGCATCCCTTAACAAAATCGCACTTTTGCCGCTGGTGTTTAAGACCCTGCTTTTATTAGCTGCCGGATTTATTCTTTGCTACATCTACATTTACAAGAAAATAAACCTTTTAGTATTTTTCTCCTATATCATCTTACAGCTCATTCTGGTGAGCCTGTTTGAAAGCAATTTTCTCGTCCACAATCACTTTCTTCTGGATATAGTGAATCTTCTGCTCGTCGCCGCTATCTTTACTTTATGGCTCTCGACTCAGATTTTCATCAATAAATCAGATATTGATAACAAGGAAATTCTTGGATTGGTTATATCCAGCTTCCTTCTAATGGGCGGCTTTATACTCAATCTATTCATGACCGACATGCAAGGCATTCTCAATGAATCCATTCTCCTGATTGCTATGATCGCAAGCTGCCTTCTCGGCGCGTTAATAAGCCTCGCCCTCAGCTTTTCGAAAAGACAAGAAGGCCTATGGTTAACCGGATCCTGGGCGGCACTGACTTTTGGGTTGGTTGTTGAGCTCTTCCAACTTATGAGCATCACCCCGCCTTTAGGGCTTCAAGGCAACTTTTTCTGGATCGCTGTTATTTTGCAAACCGTCCTTTATCTTAAAGCGCTGAATTACAAAATCAACAACGATTTAAAAGAAGAGGAAGCCATTAAAGCCCGCAATATGCGAGCAGAAGCTTCAGTCGCACGCTTGCAGCAGGCCAAGGAAAGTTCAGATCAAGCGCGCCTGTTAAGGGTTATCGAACGCGAGCGCGAGCTGATGGCCGAGCTTCGCGAGCGTGAAATGCTCCGCACCGAGGAAATGCGTAAAGCCAAGCTCGTTGCAGACGAAGCCAACCGCGCAAAATCCGCCTTCCTTGCCGTTGTATCACACGAAATCCGCACCCCCATGAACGGCATTATGGGCATGATCCGCTTACTTGCCGGCACGCAAGTCACCCGTCAGCAAAAAGAATACCTTCAAACAATGCAATCATCCGGTGAAACCATGATGGCACTCCTAAATGATATTCTGGATTTCGAAAAGATCGAAAGCGGCAATATGCAGCTGGAATATATCAATATTGATATGACCAAGCTGGTTCAAGATGTTGTAACGCTCATGACCGGGCACGCTGCCGAAAAGAACAATTTACTGACATCGAAGGTTTCAGCCAATTTCCCTCGTAATTTAAAGGGCGACCCAACGCGGCTGCGCCAAATCCTGCTCAATCTTGTAAATAACGCAATTAAATTTACTGAAAACGGCAGCGTCACAATTCATTTAAAGGCAGAGCCGGACATTAATGTTAAGCAAGATGGCTCCGCCCGCTCCATAATCACTTGCTCGGTGGAAGACACAGGCATAGGTATCTCTAAAGAAGCGCAAGAAACACTCTTCACACCCTTTACGCAGGCCGAAAAAAGTACTGCCAGAAAATATGGCGGAACCGGCCTGGGGCTAACAATCTGCCGTCGCCTTGTCGAAGCGATGCGCGGACGCATTACATTAAAATCACAAGAAGGCGTCGGCTCGAGCTTTACATTCACCGTCTCGATGGAAGAGGGAAAAGGCACTGTATCAGAGGATATTGATGCTTTCGCAGCATCGGAATCCTTTAAAAAAGCAGCCCCCATGAATATTCTCGTCATCGAAGATAACGAGATGAACCGCCGCGTCATAAAAGGGTTTCTTGAAAAGGACGCTCACAATGTCACCCTTTGCCCTAGCGCAGAGCGAGCACTAGAGATATGCGCCGGACAAATGTTCGATATTATACTTTCAGACATAAATCTTGGCGGAATGAGGGGGATCGAATTTACCAAAAACCTTCGCATATTCCCGAATAAAAAGATCGCGGCCACACCCATCATCGCGCTGACCGGAAATGTTGAAGATCACGAGATTGAGGAATGTTTTAATGCCAATATGAACGGCTATATTCTAAAACCAATAAACCCTGACCTTCTCGGCCAGACGCTTTATAACGCTCAAAATAAAAAGTTCGAAAACCCTGTCCAGCTACCCGGCGGAGATTTCATTCATATGAGCACATCCGATATACCCGACTCCTCATCTTCTAAAAACACAACGCCCCTACCCGCGGCCAGCCCAGATGATCTGGATAGCTATCTCCCTGCGCAGCCAACATCAAAAAGCAAGGCCAAAGAGAAAACAGATCCTGAAGCCGACTATATACCGTCACCACCCCCTGCAATGGATGCGCCACAATCACAAAGCTCTGAGATTGACGATCATAATGATCCACTTTCAAATCTTTCGGATAATTCAAACGATGATCTTGATGGCTACGTCCCGATTCCACCACCAAGTGCTGCATCATCTTCAAGTGTCGACGCGGCAGCCTTTAGCGCAATTGATGCCGATTTCCTCAAAATGCTACTTGGCTCTTTGCCCGAAGCACAGGTGCGCGAGCTCATAGGTGGCTGCCTAGAAAAAGGTGATGAAATCATCGCTGAGCTAGAGGCCATGACTCCCGAGACCGACGCCAAAGTGATTTATGCCAAGGCACATGAATATAAAGGTATGGCCGCGAATTTCGGGCTTAAGCTTCCGGCAGAGATTGCCAGCAACGCTGAGAAAGCGAGCAAAGACGAAAATGTAGACTTGGCACTCTCTGAAATTAAAAAACTCGCCGATGCAAACCGGCGAGCTAAAGAAGAGGTAGAGACTTGGCTAAATACGCTCTAAAAGGCGACGAGATTTTTATTGTTAGAAGGAGCTAGGAGCAAATAGGCCATTTGGCCATGAGCAACAAAGCAACACACTCACAATAAAAAGATCAAAGCCTAGCCTACGATCTCTTTATCATCAAAGAAATACTTGATCTCGATGCCTGCATTTTCCAGGCTATCTGATCCGTGAACTGAGTTCTCGCCGATATTCAAAGCATACTCTTTACGAATTGTACCTTCATCTGCTTCAGCTGGGTTAGTTGCGCCCATAACCTCACGGTTTTTCGCAACTGCATCCGCGCCTTCAAGAACCTGAACAACAACCGGCTCGGAAATCATGAATTCAACCAACTCGCCAAAGAAAGGACGCTCTTTGTGAACAGCATAAAACCCTTCGGCTTGTTCCTTTGTCATCTTAATACGCTTGGACGCCACAACACGAAGTCCAGCTTCTTCCAATTTCGCAGTTACTGCGCCTGTAAGGTTGCGACGCGTCGCATCGGGTTTAATGATTGAAAATGTACGTTCGATCGCCATAGTAAAAGCTCCTCGTGCTATATTAAAATATTCCGTACGGGCTGTATAAAGCCCTTGAACTAGCAAAGCAAGTACGAAAAACAGGAAATTTATAAATTGGGTGAAAATGGAGGTCTAGAAGATTACAGGCATCTTATAGATGGACACACTGATGGTAAAATCATCGCCGCACTCCTGATAATTTCTATCATAGGAACATTTATATCCACCTTCCTGCCCACCCACGCAACCCATAGCATAAACGGCAATTTGCAGACATGTATTATTCTTAAAGCAAACGACTATAACAGAAAAGGCTTTTGGCCGTGACCGACGCTTTCCGATCACAAATATTTTTTCATAAATAAAACACTTGACAATTTTACGTAATAAACATATAATCTTCCACAAATGGAGGCGTATATGGATTTTAAAACGGAATTAACACAGATTTTTACAAAGCATTCAGTAGGTTACTCGAATGAAGGCTTTGGGGAATTAAACAAAATAACCGAAGCTAATGTTCTTCTGACATATGACATTTTAAAGAAAATAAAAAAAGACGACACATTATCATTATATAAACAATGTGACGACATCTTGAAGGAAAGACTCAAAAAAGAAAAATATGACCTTCTTGAGAGCATTTATACACCAAGTGCCACAACCACCGAGGACACCAATGTTCCTATAGAAGAGACGGAAAAGGCGGCTAACGCAATGATTGGCCTCCTTGAAGGCAAAGAATTAGAGTATGGTGAAATTATGAACAAAGTAGAGGCTATGTATCCAGATGATGAAGAATTCTCGCAGGCATGCAGTAGAATAGCAGAATCCATCGAAGAGGGCTTTTTATCAACACTCGCCACCGCACTGAAAGATGATTTGCATAATCAGGATCTATTGCAATCCGGAAGATTTTTTGGCCTTATAACACTCCTAAAGAAAGTGAAAGATAATTTGCCTTCTGAGAGCTTATCGCAAGGCGGAAGTTCTTTTAGCCTTATGAAAAAAGAGCCAATCCCTGAGGTTAGCTAGCCGTAAAACCTATAACTGGGAAAATTGCATCAGCGTTGTAGGAGATCAGACCCGCAGCCCACGACCATCAGCCTGAAAAAATGACAAAGACATTGAAAACCTAGAATTCACATCCCTCTGGTTTACAACTGATCCTAAATGGGCATAATCCGCTTTTAAATTAGAGCTTAGGAAAGATATGACGATGCGCGGATTTTTTGGCATAGGCGTAGAAGAGATTTCAAAAGAGCAAAATGTCGGCACAATCGCGCGCTCGACCCACGCTTTCGGCGGCAGCTTTTTCTTCACCATCAAACCCGATGTTGATGTAGAGGCCATGCGCACGTCCGATACATCCGGCGCATTTGATCATCTGCCTTACTACCAATATGCTAACCCCAGTGAGCTGGCACTACCTGATGGTTGCACACTCGTCGGCGTTGAGCTGACCGAGGACGCCGTTGATCTTTGCTCCTTCCGCCATCCTTTGCGCGCAGCTTACATATTCGGCCCAGAGATGGGGCATCTCTCGCAAGAGATGCAAGCCAAATGCGCCCATATCATCAAAATCCCGATGAAATTCTGCGTCAATGTCGGTGTAGCCGCAGCCATAACCATGTATGATCGCCAGCTCTCCCTTGGCCGTCACGCCGAGCGACCCGTAAAAACAGGCGGCAGCCTGGAAAATCCAGAAAAAATAAAAAGTGATACGCTTCGCCGTAAAATCCGAAGTAAAAAGTGATTTTTGTTCTTTATTTGTTCCTAGCAATCTGATACAAATGATTCATGGCAAAACCAAAGAAAAACTATGTCTGTAATCAATGCGGCAGCGTCACCCAAAAATGGGCAGGCAAGTGCGAATCCTGTGATGAATGGAACTGCATCGAAGAAGATGTCACCACCAGCCAAGCCGTGCCTAAGGGCTTAAGTGCGGCCAAGGGCAATAAAATCGCTCTTGCTCCATTGGGTGATTTTGAACCAACCAATTACAAACGCGCCATCTCCGGCATATCCGAATTTGACCGCACCTGCGGCGGCGGCCTAGTACCGGGCAGCGCCACCTTAATCGGTGGTGAACCGGGCATCGGTAAATCCACCCTACTCCTTCAAACCGTCTGCGCGCTTGCTAAAAGAAATCTGCGCTGCATTTATGTTTCCGGTGAAGAAGCCATGGATCAAGTGCGAATGCGCGCCGCCCGCCTCGGCCTTGCCGACTCCCCCGTTGAACTGGCCAGCGCAACCAATGTCCGCGACATTCTGGCCTCGGTGGATGGCGCCGATATCCTCATCATCGATTCTATCCAGACAATGTATATCGACAATATCGACTCTGCCCCCGGCACTGTTACCCAAGTGCGTACATCCGCGCAGGAGATCATCCGCCATGCAAAATCGCGCAATATGGCGGTCATTTTCGTTGGCCATGTCACAAAAGATGGCCAAATCGCTGGCCCCCGCGTCCTCGAACATATGGTTGATACCGTCTTGCATTTCGAGGGCGACCGCTCTCACCAATTCCGCATCCTGCGCTCGATCAAAAACCGCTTTGGCGCCACAGATGAAATCGGCGTTTTCGAGATGGCTGGCGAAGGCTTGCGCGAAGTCCTCAACCCATCCGAAATTTTTCTCTCCCAACGCAACATGAATGTGGCTGGCTCTGCCGTTCTTGCCGCCCTTGAAGGCACGCGCCCCATGTTGGTCGAGGTCCAAGCGCTGGTCGCGCCATCAACACTCGCCGCACCGCGCCGCTCTGTTTTAGGGTATGATAACAACCGCCTGGCCATGATCGTCGCCGTCCTTGAGACCCGCGCTGGCCTGCAAATCTCGGGCTGCGACATCTTCCTCAATATCGCAGGCGGCATCCGCATCAATGAACCCGCCGCTGACCTCGCTGTCGCCGCCGCCCTGATCAGCGCTCTGCGTGGATCCCCCCTTCCCCCAGAAAACGTCTTTTTCGGCGAGATCGGCCTCGCCGGTGAAGTCCGCCAAATTGCCCAGTCCGATATTCGACTGAAAGAAGCCGCTAAACTTGGCTTCCGCGAAGCAATCATCCCGAAAAACAAAAACACATCCGCAAAACCGAAAAAAGCCGCCAATGGCGATATCCGCATCAGCGAGATCGACACCATCACCATGCTCGCTGACTTATTCGCCAGCACTCAGGTTCGTGCTGCGTAAGGTCTTGTCGATCATATATAAAAAGCGAACATAAATACGAACATCGCCCACGCTTATCTCTTGCTTTTAGATACGTTTTTTCTTATCTATAGGGCTAACAATCACATTTTAAGATCGAAGTTTAATATGATCATAGATATCATCGTTATTAGTATTCTTCTCATTTCAGGAATCATAGCTTTTCTGCGCGGCCTTATTCGCGAAATTTTAACCATCGCCGGTGTCGTTGGCGGGCTTATCGCGGCCTATACCGGTGGCCCGATCCTTATCCCGATGATGGAAAATTGGCTGGGTCTAGAAAAAGGTAAAGAGCCGGAAAAGCTCTTCGACATGATACCCTATGATGTATTGGCCGTGACCCTGTCCTATGGCCTGATTTTTATCGTAGTTTTGATCCTACTATCCATCGCCAGTCATTTCTTGGCTGAATCCGCCAAAAAACTTGGCCTCGGCGCAGTTGACCGTACACTCGGCTTTATTTTCGGACTTATCCGCGGAATAATCATAGTCGGTATATTGTTCATACCTGCCATATATCTTGACGATGAGAGTAAAGAAACCTATCTAGATGATAGTAAGACAAGTCCTTATCTCGAAAAAACATCTCAATCAATGCTCTCCCTGCTTCCGCAAAAAACTAAGCAAAGCATTGATGAAAGTGCCCAAGGCATCTCTAATGATATAAATAAAGGCTTGGAAACACGTGAAAAGCTAAAAGAAATAGACTTACTAAAAGAACAGCGAGACCGTGAAACTATTGAAAACAAGCAAGCCCCTAGCGCCGAAACACAAGGCGGGTATGACGAGGATTTTCGTGATAAAATGAATCAAATTTTCGAGAACAATGACTCAACGGCTGGCAAACCGGCGGTTAACCAATAATGTAAACCAACAACGCTATAGGCAGGGTTTTTAAAAATGACGTTCCCTTTTGACCAGGATTTAATTTCTCCTCAAATCCATACGAAAGATCCGTATGAGGATGATAAATTCCATGAAGAATGCGGTGTTTTTGGTGTATATGGCAGCGAGGACGCCGCCACCTTTACTGCACTTGGCCTGCACGCCCTTCAGCATCGTGGTCAAGAAGCTTGCGGCATTGTGGCCTATGACGGAACCCACTTTAATTCACACAAAGCCCTCGGTCTTGTTGATACGAACTTCAATAAAGCATCGGTCATTGCTAAGCTAAAAGGCCATGCAGCGATCGGTCACAACCGCTACTCCACCAGCGGCGAGCCTGCCCTTCGCAATGTTCAGCCCATGTACGCTGACCTTGATTTTGGTGGCTTTGCAGTCGCGCATAATGGCAACTTGACCAACGCCCACACGCTACGCCGCGAGCTTGTTAAGCGCGGCTCGATCTTCCAATCAACATCTGATACAGAAACAATTGTTCACTTGGTGGCTGTATCTCGCAAAAAAACAATAGCCGAGCGCCTCATTGATGCCACCAAACAAGTCAAAGGTGGCTACGCTATTATTGCCTGCGCCGGTGATCAGGTTTTTGGTCTGCGTGATCCAAACGGCATCCGCCCGCTTGTTCTGGGAAAAATAGGAGATGCGCATATTCTGGCCTCCGAAACCTGCGCACTGGATATTATAGGCGCCGATTTTGTCCGCGACATCCAACCCGGCGAAATGGTCACGATCGACGATAAAGGCATCGTTACCCAATTCCCGTTCAAAAAGGCCGAGTCCAAGCTCTGCATTTTCGAATATATCTATTTCGCAAGACCCGACAGTTTTATGGATGGCAAGAGTGTTTATGAAATGCGCAAAAATATTGGCGCGCATCTTGCCCTGGAAAGCCCAGTACAAGGCGCGGAAATCGTGGTTCCTGTTCCCGACAGCGGCGTACCTTCCGCCATTGGCTACGCCAATGCATCGGGCGTTCCTTTTGATCTAGGGATCATCCGTAATCACTATGTCGGGCGTACATTTATTGAGCCAACAGACAAAATTCGCCACCTCGGTGTTCGCTTGAAACACAATGCCAACCGTAAATTCATTGAAGGAAAAAGCGTTGTGCTAGTTGATGACTCCATCGTTCGCGGCACAACCTCTCGCAAAATTGTCGAGATGGTCCGCGCAGCCGGAGCGCGCGAAGTACATATGCGCATTTCCTCACCACCAACAATCAAAAGCTGTTTTTACGGGATAGACACCCCCTCTTCATCCGAGCTTCTCGCCTCACAAAAGTCGGTTCAAGAAATTTGTGAGCACATCAAAGCAGACTCCTTGGCATACATCTCAATCGATGGACTATATAAAGCCGTTGGTGAGACAGGCCGAAATAACAAAAAACCTCAATATTGCGACGCCTGTTTTAGCGGCCAATATCCCGTTGAGCTTACCGACCACGCTAAAAACTGGACGGGTGCGGAAATCACCGGCTTGAAAGAACGCAACAAAGCCTAATCCTGACACTTAAATTTGCTTGAGCACATCTCTTCAGGGTAAAATCAAGAGTGAGCAAACGGTAGTAGGTAGAGGTGATTGCATGTTCAAACCATCGGAATTCAAAAGTAATCTTTTAGGCGCATTCGAGATTTTTCTTTTCATGAATAGCGGCTTTAATAGGTTTTCACCATCTCGATCTGATATGTTTAAATCATTCATCTGGCCGTTGTTAATACTACCGCTGGCCGTTTATGGGGCGATAATGCTTATGGGCGGAGATGAACCGATTATCGCTCTGGCCTTGCTTCACACCCTGCGAATGCTCATCGTCTTCGCGCTCTCGCTTGGACTTATCGTTGTTTTCTGCAAACAATATGAACGACAGGATTTTTTCTATAAATTCATCACCATATCAAATTGGTTCGAACTGATATTCTTTGTTCTCGTCAGTCCGATATTGGTTTTACTCATGTCGGGCATGAGCGCAGAAAGCCTTCAAAGTTACGCCCTCTTCATCACAATTGCTGCCTATGCTTATTCAGCCTACATCATCACGCAAAGCTTACGCATTCCATGGCAACTTGGCGGCTGCCTGTCGATCGGCTTCTTATTGCTAGATCAAACAGGCTTTGACGCTCTTATTGCTATTAAGGATTCCCTTTTCTAAGTATTAAGCAGATTTCTTGGCTTTACCACCGCATAGGGCTTCCGCACTTTCAGGCGATAGCTCCAATGTACGTGTTGGAAACGGAATAGTGATTCCGCCTTTATCCAACGCTTCTTTGGTCAGTTTTGTCAGGTCCCATTTCACCGCCCAGAAGTCAGAGGTCTTCACCCAAACGCGCGCCGTAACATTCACAGCAGAATCACCGAGCTCATTCACAAAATAAACCGGCTTTTTGCCTTCGGTCTGCACCAAACGCTCATCTTTGGCCACAACCTTTTCAATCGCCTTCATCGCCTTATCAATGTCATCGCCATAGCTAATGCCATTAACGATATCAATACGGCGCTGAACATTATGGTTATAGTTATAGATCGAGGCATTCCATACCTGACTATTGGGTGCAAACACATGAACGTTATCAGGTGTATTCAACTCAGTTACAAATAAGCTAAGAGATTTTACAACACCTTTAACACTTCCGCTTTCAATGTAATCACCAACATTAAATGGGCGAAGAATCAAAAGCATAACGCCCGCAGCTACATTCGAGAGTGTCCCTTGCAGCGCTAAACCAATCGCTAAACCAGCCGCACCTAATACCGCCAGTAAGCTGGCCGTTTGTACCCCTAACTGCCCTAAAACAGCAATCACGGCAATAGCAAGAATTCCATATTTAATCAGGCCGCCCAAGAATGATTTAAGTGTTTCATCTAAGCGCTTGAGATTTTTCACACGCTTACTAACCCAGTTACCAATCACATAACCACCGATTAAAATCGCGAGCGCTGTAATGACACGCATCCCCCATAACGTCACCAACGCTATGATTTCATTTTGATCGGCAATTTCCATTACGGGTAAATCCATAGACTTTCTCCTTCATTTAAGTCAGTTGGTTTTAGCATACGGGTTTTTCGATTTTCTGACCAAAAGTCTTATCGGCACACCCGGTATATCATAATCCTTGCGCAGCCCATTTATCAGGAAGCGCTTGTAAGCATCCGGCAACTTTTCCGGTCTAGCGCACCACAGCGCAAAAGTCGGCGGGCGCGTTTTAATTTGTGTAATATATTTCAAGCGATTTGACCGCCCACCGATTAAGGGAGCCGGGTTTTGGCTCTCCATTTTCGCCAGCCATCTGTTTAATCCTGCTGTTTTAATGCGTTTATTCCAAACGCCATAAACCCAGATAGCACGATCCAGCAATTTATTGATATTACGCCCGTTAAGCGCAGATGTTGTCTGCCATGGTAAATCACGAACCTGTGCAAGCGAGGTTTCAAATTTATGCATCAAATCGTCGAGCTTATCATCCTTCTCATCCACCTTGTCCCACTTATTAACGGCGACCAAAAGTGCCCGCCCCTCTTCGATCACATGGGCTGCAATTTGCACATCCTGCTTTTCCATCGGTGCGCTGCCATCAATCACCAAAATAACAATCTGTGCGAGACGGATCGCGCGCATAGAATCCTCAACGCTCATTTTCTCGATCACGTCTTGAACCTTAGATTTTTTGCGCATACCGGCCGTATCGACTAGCTTGAATTTTCGATCGTCATATTCCCAATCCACCGCAATCGCATCACGCGTAATTCCAGCTTCAGGCCCGGTCATAACACGCTGATCTTGTACGATAGCATTGAGCAAAGTTGACTTACCGACATTTGGCCGCCCGACAATCGCAATCTTAATCGGTTTATCAGGGTCAATATCCTCTTGCGAAAACTCAAAATTCACATCCCCTTCGATCTCATCGATATCGCCAAGATTATCAAAATCACCGCGCTCATCTTCGGCGTCTTCTTCCTCCTCGGGGAAATACGGGGTCAGGGCATCATAGATATCTTCAATACCCACGCCATGTTCGGCAGAAATACATACAGGGTCACCAAGGCCTAGTGAGTAAGATTCTGCAAATGCCGTAGCAATCGCGCGCTCATTCTCACCCTTATTTACTGCTAATATAACAGGCTTTTTTTGACGACGCAGCCATTGTGCAAAATGCTCATCCAAAGGAGTAACACCTGAGCGCCCATCAATCATAAATACAACCGCATCCGCACTTTTTAACGCGTGTTCGGTTTGCTGACGCATCCGCCCCTGGATAGAATCGTCAAAGGCTTCTTCCAACCCTGCAGTATCGATAATGCGGATCTGGCGATCAAAAATCCACCCTTCCGCCTCGCGCCAATCACGGGTCACACCCGGCCTATCATCCACGATAGCCAGCTTCTTCCCCAAAAGACGGTTGAAGAGCGTTGATTTTCCGACATTTGGTCGACCTACGAGAGCGAGAGTAAACATGATCCAGACTTTTACACTTCATATACCGCTATGTCCAGAACTACAGCCCTGATAAAGCATATAAAAAACAAAAAAGCCGCCCATATTAGAGCGGCCCTTCGCGGTTATATATATAACCTTAAATGAATTACTTCATTTGTGTTTGTGTGAACACCTGCTCACCCGAAGAAACAGGAGCGGCTGCGCCCTCTACTTCACCAGCTGTACGGCTTTTAGCGTAGCTTGCGCCAGAGTGGTCTGTTGAACCACAAGCAGAAAGAGCTAGAGCTGCACCAACAATGCACAATGTAGTTGCAAAAGTTTTCATATCGACCTCTTGATTATTACGTTGTTAATTTAAGAAAAACCAACACCCTCCACCATGGAAGACTTGAATTTATTCTCTCTTCTTATACACAAGTGATGCCAGCTTGCACACTGTTTTTCAAGGGCTTTTTCTCTTTTATTTCCGACAGTTAAAAACTGTTGCAAAAATACATCATGCGATCAATTTATGAAAATTATTCTCGCGCATTTTTGCGGACTTGCTCAAAATAAGCATCTATTCCCTGCCTCATAGCCACAGCAAATTTCCTCCTAAATGCATTGCTATTAAGTTTTCGGGCTTCCGACGAATTAGAGACAAACCCTGATTCTATGAGAACAGACGGGATATCCGGAGCCTTTAAAACAGCAAACCCCGCATAACGGTGCGGATTAACCAACATACCAACACCATGATTAGGAAGCACATTCACAAGCTTTCCAGCAAAAAACTTGGATTGGTTCATTGTATCCCTTCGCGCAAGATCAACCAGAATATCAACGACCTCTTGATCCTCAACACTCAAATCAATACCCGCAATCAAATCGACCTTATTTTCACGCGCCGCCAATTTCGCTGTCTGCGCATCAGAGGCTTTTTCGGATAAGGTATAAACAGAAGCACCACGCGTTGAAGAATTCTCAACCGCGTCCGCATGGATGGATACAAAAAGGTCCGCACTATGGCTTCGCGCAAATTTCACACGATCATGCAGCTTGATAAAACGATCATCATCACGCGTCATCACCACATTATAACGCCCCGTGCCAGCAAGTTCATCGCGTAAAACCTTTGCCAGTGCGAGGACTATATTCTTCTCATGCAAACCTGTTGCTTTACTAATCGCACCGGGATCAACCCCACCATGCCCGGGATCAATCACAATTAAAGGCTTTTCAATAACAGAGCTGACTTTAGGCGGGCTTACCGTTGATGGAACAGTTCCGGCTATACGAGTATTTACAGCGGGTACAGGAGCTTTAGGGTTATTCGTATCAAGCGTACCGAAAACACGCCCCTTCTCTTGATTAAAACTGCCCGCATTACTCTTTGAAAAATCTATAACCAAGCGATTAGGCTTACCGCTCGCAGCTGGTAAAACAAATGCACTTTGAATGCTAATTGGACGATTAACATCTATCACCACGCGTGATACACCGCTTTTTAATGCACCGTGCCTAATCCCAGTAATACCTGCAAATCCGGGGTGGGACACCTTGCCTGCCGCCCAATTGAAACTCGGCAAATCCACGACGATTCGATAGGGATTATCAATAACAAATGCCAAAAAATCCGAAGACGCACTCATCTCGACAACCATACGCACTTTATTATCATGCTGCCCGAAGCGCACGGACGACAAATCCAGCGCATGCGCAGCCAACGGCATAAATCCGAAAATGAACAGGCAAACAAAAATCGCCAGATGTTTTTTCATAGACGTAAGAGACAAATTAACAACCAATTAGAATTGTGGGAACACCCAAGAGATCAATACACTTACAGCATATTAAATTTAAAGGTCTCATGACAAGGGAATGCTAATAAAATAAAAAAATTTATTATTGCCCCACAGCAGCAAGTGCTTCATCACGGGCGGCTGCAGCCTTCTTACAATGCACACGGCTCCATAAGTGAACACCAATCCCGCTCACTAGATTCATAAGCGCGATAGAGACAAACACGCCTATGACCCCATTAAGCATACCTCCAATATAAGCTGCAGGCAGCGCCAGAACCAAGGCACGGATAATAATGATCATAAAGGCATATTTCGGCTGCCCTATTGCATTAAAGGAAGACGCCCAGCCAAATACAATATTGCCGATACCGTAAGTAATAGGGACGATGTAGAAAAACTTAACCGTGTACTCTATCACTGTCACATCATCTGTAAAACTGCGCGCTATCGGCTCGGCAAAAATCGCCAGAATTACAGCGCAAATCGCTGACCAGACGAGGTTAATGAGAATAGAAAGATTAATCGTTTCATCAACACGCGCATAAATTTTCGCCCCCCAATTTTGGCCGATTATTGGCGCCATAGAGGTAGCGAGCGCAATAATCACCAACATAGCGAGTGCCTCGACCCGCCCCGCCACACCGAATGCGGCCACAGCCTGCGCGCCCTCTGCCGCTAAAAGCGCCGTAATAATGGTCATAGAGAGAGGCACAACGGTATTAGCGATGCCCGCAGGTATAGCAATCACAGCCAAACGCTTCATCGAATCCTTAAATTTATCAAGGTGCAAACTATCAACGGCCATCATCTTCAACGGCACTATGATCGCATAAAGTGCATATATAGCCCCGACTATAAAAGCTACTAATGTCGCCACAGCGGCGCCCTTTACACCCATTTCAGGAAAACCCCACAGTCCAAAAACCAGCAAGGGATCAAGCGCAAGATTCACAAGCGCAATCACGCTCATCACTAGAGCCGGCGTCACGGTATCACCGCCCGCACGCATCGCAGAATTCACCTTAGTAAGCGCGAGCACACACACCGCCACCAGCCATAACGGCATGTATTCTTTAATGACCGGATAAGTCACCTCATCCGCGCCCATCGCATAAAATATATGCTCTAAATGCACATAAGTTACAGCTGCGACAATAACGGTCACAATAAAGCCGGTGACCGTGCCGTGCAGAACAATCCTGCGCATATCATCATAACGCTTCTCGCCGATTAGCCGCGCCACAACAGAAGACATGGCAATATTAAAACCAAACACCAAATGCGAAATCAGCATGGTGACGGGAAAGGTAAAAGAGATGCCCGCCAGCGTGTCAGTATCACCCCAAACAGAAATAAAATACACGTCCGCCAATTGAACAAATATTACCGCGAACAGCCCCCAAATCATCGGTAAAGTCAATCTGACCAAGTGTTTTCTGATTGGACCGTTGGTCAAGTCACCCTTGGAGGAATTATAAGTAGGTTCGCGCTTTTTCATCCCCTCATCCTTAGCCCTGCACCGCTAGAGGCGCAAGGGGAGATTTAAGAAAAATCTAATTAGTTATTTTTTTTATTAAAAAAAAGATATTTACATAAAATTTTAACTTTTTAACATTAGCATTAAATGATGTGAACATAATTAATGATAATAAAAATCTAAACAGGGTATTGGGGAACTACAAATGGCAACAAATAATAACGATTTTATCTTTTTTTCAGGCAGCATACAAACACTTTCCGTGCTGTTGGAAAATCCTTACAGCGAAACACAAATTACAATAGATGGTGATTACCATATCAGCAACGACGAATATGACGGGTTGGGGGGCGTAGACCGTCTATATATGTCACAAAACGATGATTTCATCTCGTTGATCAGCCTGACAGATAACAATACGGGTATGCAGCTCATTAAAAATATCGAGGCCTTCTACGCTCAAAGTGGTGGCGATATCATCAACCTCGCCCATGAAACCATCGAATATGGCGATGTGTCACTTTTTGGCGGCAATGGGGACGATATCCTCTGGAGCAATATCGGTAATGACACTATCATTGGTCTTGGTGGAGATGATTTGATCGATGGCGGCCCCGGGGATGACCACCTAAGCGGCTATAATGACAACGACCAAATTTACGGCGGTAAAGGTAATGACTTTATTGATGGCGGCGCAAGCGATGACATCCTTTACGGAGGAACATCTCTCGGTCTATGGCAATATGATAAAAGCTTTATAGATTCCATCAGCTTCCCGGAACTAAAATCTAGCGTTAATATAGAAAACCTGATGCCACCGGGCACCGATTCACTGGGCATTAATGCAGATAACTTAACCTTGGCAACTGACGCTACAGCCACACTGACCTTTGTTGAGGGCTATGCAGGCTATAACAATTCTCTCGGGCTATACTCAATCGCAGAAGACGGCACAATCCAGATGGGCCAGATGCTCTGGGCTAATGTTAAGACAGCTGGCTATGGCGTCAGCCATGAAATTGATCTGCCACTCGGCGCGGATGGCGGTCAGTTCGGTTTCTTTATTATTGCCGACGGTGATCGTAAAAATTCGGGCTATAATGACTTAGACATTACCGAAGAGGGCAATATCAAATTTGTCTATGATTTCGGTGGAGCGAACGAGCGGGCGGCCACGATCCACGATGATGGTACACTTGTCTCTGTCGTCTATGATGATGGCAGCACCATTTCCAAACTCAGCGGCCATCACTATCATACGACCGCGCGTGGCGATAGCGCGGACATTAATTCCGACAACCTCAACCACGCGGTTTCAGGTCTAGCTGACTCCAGCAACCCTGAAATCTTGCGCATTGGTTTCGAAGATCTCTTTAATTGGGGCGATGCCGATTTCGAAGACGTTCTCTTCGATCTTGATATCAACCGCATCCATGTGGATTCCACCGAAACAGGCGCTGACACCCTAATCGCAGGACAGGGGAATGACTATCTTTACGGCGAAGGCGGCGATGACATTCTGGCCTTCGGGATGGGGCTGGATCACGCCTATGGCGGCAGCGGATCGGATATGTTCTATCTCGACTACACTTTTTTGCACGATGGCCTAAATTTAAAAATGTTCGACACCCTTGTTGATCAGATTTACGACTTTGATGCGGGCGAAGGCGATACAATTAACATCCATGATCTTCTGCAACAATATGACCCGCTCGCCGATGCTATCGATGATTTTGTACGCTTGGTCGATAATGGCGGCAACACAGAAATTCAGGCCGATATTGACGGCGGCGGCGATAATTTCGTAACTTATGCACTTATAGTCGGAGGCACTGGCGGAGCCGATCTGGCAGATCTGATAACATCAGGCAATGTCATTAATCAGGAAATGACGATCTAAAACTGCTTTTCAGACGACCTTTAAAACGTTATCTTCAAGGCCATGAGCAAAACGGCCTTGAAAACTCTCTTTATTCCACTTGAAAACACCAGCGTTGAATGGCCCTCTGCGCCCGGAAGCGCAGGCTTTTACCATGCGGGTATACATCCTTTTTTACGCGGCATCGCAACCGAAACACTAAGTGCCGCCCAACCCTTCCAACCTCATGCCGAGCCTCTCACAACCCAAGGCATAGAGGTTAATAGCGCACCCGAAGAAATTAGCGGCCCTTTGTCGCTCGCCCTTATCAACCTCCCCAAAAGCAGAATTGAAAGCGAATATCTCATCGCACACGCGCTACAAAACCTTGGACCAGAAGGCACTTTAATGGCTGCCGCAGATAATAGAGCTGGCGGCAATCGTATCGAAAAAACATTTCGCGAATTTGGGATAGAGCAATACCACTCTGTTTCTAAAAACAAAGCCCGCGTCGTATGGGGCACGCCCTCCTCCATCAATCAAGTTAAATGCGAGGCCGCCCTTAAAGCCGGTGCTCTACAAAACCTCAACGGGACATGGACGCAAGCAGGTATATTCGGCTGGAACAAGATCGACCGCGGCTCATTCATTCTGTCGGATGTAATCGAAAACTTGACCGGTAAGGGCGCTGATTTCGGCTGCGGATACGGCTTCTTGTCTCTCAGTGCCCTGCATCAAAACCCCGCAATAACCTCCCTCATATGCGCCGAGGCCGACGCCCGCGCCCTTAAATGCGCCGAGAAAAATCTTGCCGAATTTGCTGGAAAAGCTCGCTTTGACTGGATCGACCTCTCCCGCGAAACCCCTTATAAAAACCTCGATTTCATCCTGATGAACCCCCCCTTTCATGAGGGAAAAAAGACCGCCCCAACACTTGGGATCGCCTTCATAGAAAATGCACATAAAGCGTTGCGCAAGGGCGGCACGCTTCATATGGTCGCCAACTCGCATCTTCCTTATGAAAGACCGCTCGAAAGCCTCTTCACAAAAACCCAGAAAATATATGAGGGCGAGGGTTTCAAGGTTTTTTCAGCCATCAAATAACCACCCCTAACCGCCAATTTTCACGGTTTTTTGTAATTAGGCTTGACAAGCCCCGCCTAAAAAAGCCATATAACGAGCATTATTTTACCCTTGTTGTGGCGGTGTAGCTCAGGGGTTAGAGCAGAGGAATCATAATCCTTGTGTCGGGAGTTCAAATCTCTCCACCGCTACCACTTTTCTACGAAAAACTCTTCTCCTTCAGGCTCTGTAGCTCAGCGGTTAGAGCATCGGGGCCACAAGCCCTTTGGTCGCAAGTTCGAATCTTGCCAGAGCCGCCACACCCATACTTTTGGCCGTGTTCGACGGTAATGGGTATGACGGAGGAAAGGCTACGAAAATTGCGGCATCCACAATCTCTAAAAACCCACATATCCTTGGCATTTTGGCCTAGCACACCAGCGGATTAGCGCACACACGCATGCATTTTTTGTGCGGTGCACCACCTTATCCATTTGATACTACCCCCTTGAAAATATTACAATAATAAGATGAAAACATATAAACCACATCAAAAAATTATTGAAAATATAAATGTCTCCGAAGACCAGTATGAGGCAATGTATAAAGGCTCTACCGAGCAACCAGATGTCTTTTGGGCTGTACAATCCCAACGACTCGATTGGTTTAAAAACCCCACAATCATCAAAAACACCTTCTTCGGGACAAAAGATGACCCAAATGTATCAATCAAATGGTTTGAAGACGGTATTTTGAATGCGTCATACAATTGTATAGATCGCCATTTACCGGAAAAAGAAAATGACACAGCACTCATTTTTGAGGGCGATGATCCGAGTGACACTTATAAAGTGACCTATGGCGAACTCCTTAAAAAAGTTTCTAAACTTGCAAATGCCATGAAAAGTCACGGCGTCGAAAAAGGCGACCGCGTAACCATATATATGCCTATGGTTTGTGAGGCCGTATATGCCATGCTCGCCTGCGCGCGGATTGGCGCAATTCACTCTGTCGTATTCGGCGGCTTCTCGCCCGACGCACTGCGTGGACGCATAATCGATTGCAAATCCAAGTACATCATCACTGCCGATGAAGGAGTTCGCGCCAGCAAGAAAATTCCTCTTAAAGCCAATGTTGACAAGGCTATTGACGGTCTAAGCCCTACCGAAAAAGAAGGTATAAAAGCCCTCGTCCTTAAGCGCACAGGCGGCGACATTGACTGGGTCGAGGGGCGTGATATCTGGTGGCATGATGCCGTTGAACCAATGTCTGACATTTGCGAACCCGCACACATGAATGCAGAAGACCCGCTTTTCATCCTATATACGTCCGGCTCAACCGGAAAACCAAAGGGCGTTTTGCATACAACAGGTGGTTATCTGCTTTACGCGTCCCTCACACACGAAACAGTTTTTGATTATCATGATGGCGATATCTATTGGTGTACAGCCGATGTGGGCTGGGTGACAGGACACTCCTATATCGTTTATGGCCCCCTGACCAATGGCGCAATCTCTCTTGTATTTGAGGGCGTACCGACATATCCCGACGCCTCTCGCTTCTGGCAGGTGGTGCAAAAGCATAAAGTGAACCTTTTTTACACCGCGCCAACTGCAATTCGCTCTCTCCTTAAAGAAGGCGATGATAATGTCAAAAAATATGACCTTTCATCTTTACGCATTCTCGGCACGGTTGGCGAGCCAATCAATTCAGAAGCTTGGCTTTGGTATTACAATGTTGTCGGCGGCGGACGATGCCCAATTGTCGATACATGGTGGCAAACCGAAACAGGCGGCCACATGGTCACCCCCCTACCTTGCCATACCCTCAAACCAGGTACGGCGCAAAAACCATTCTTCGGCGTACAGCCCGCACTCGTCGACCACGACGGCGCATTGATCGAGGGCGAAGGCGAGGGCAATTTTGTCATGCTCGATTCATGGCCGGGCCAAATGCGCACTCTTTATGGCGATCATAAACGCTTTGTCGAAACCTATTTCTCGACCTTCCCGGGAATGTATTTCACGGGCGACGGTGCAAAGCGCGATGCCGACGGTGACTACCGCATTACAGGCCGCGTGGATGACGTGATCAATGTTTCAGGCCACCGCATGGGCACTGCCGAGCTGGAAGAAGCGATTAACGAGCACGAAGCCGTCTCGGAAAGCGCCATTACCGGCTACCCTCATGATATCAAAGGGCAAGGCATCTACAGCTATATCACCCTGCGCGAGGGCGTATCACCATCTGATGACATCAAAAACCAGATTAATGCGCATTTACGCGAAGTGATCGGCCCAATTGCTAAGCTGGACGTAATTCAGTGGGCACCCGCTTTGCCTAAAACCCGCTCTGGTAAGATCATGCGCCGAATCTTGCGCAAAATCGCCGCAGGCGAATATGACAGCCTAGGTGATGTTTCGACTCTCGCTGACCCGTCAGTGGTTGATAAACTCGTTGCCGAGCATAAAAAATAAAAAGTAAAATTTATGGGCGGAAATTTATATCAAGGGATTCTGATAATACCCTAAGCCCGGCACGGTCAAACACCTGAATATATATGTTTTTACGTATAACCCCATCCTCGGACAGGCGTTTATAAAAGGATTTTTGATCCCATTTGCGTTCAAACGCGCTGCTGCTATATTGGAGATTAATCTCACACCCGTTAAAGGATAAAAGCTCGGCAATTTTTAGCGGAACATCACGAAAATCCCATTCACAGCTATAATATTCAGGCAAAGAGCGCCCACCTCGCATCTTTACAGCAACTTTTTCATCAAAAGACGCTCCATTCCCTACTTGAACCACAAAATACTTTGATAAAACCTCACTATAGTCGCTTGGGTTAAGAATAATACATCCAGCGAAAATTGTTCGGCTTTTCCAAAGGTGGGTTTAAAACCAGTTCAGGCTTTTCAACCAATTCGGCAGGGAAAATTTGGTCATAAAAATAAGTGAAGACCGCGCCAAGCATGCCCCCAATACATCAATAAAACATCACGGGGAAAGCGCGTTTTCTTTGCGCCCTCGACTTGTTCTGTCTTTGTATTTTCTTGATCTGTCACTTTTACGCAGTAACCTTATATTCTTTAAAGCATGCCCACCGCAGCTTTATAGAGATCGAGAAGCTCTTCTTCTTCACGGCGCTTTTCACCGTCTTTCTTACGTAGGGCAACAACTTTGCGAAGGGTTTTCACATCAAAACCAACGCCTTTGGCCTCGGCATAGACTTCTTTTTTGTCTTCGGACAACGCAGAGATTTCCTCTTCCAAGCGTTCTACACGTTCGATAAAGCTTAAAAGGCGAGCGCCACCAACCCCACCAACATCTTTTGGCTCAACAGCAGATTGCTCCTGATTTGCTTCATCTTGTTCATAGGATTTAAAATCGGCGACATTGTCGGACATGGCAAAAAGCTCCTTGCTTGGCTGTAAATGGTAATGATTCGGATAAAGGAATTGTACAGATCGATTGCGCGCTGTGAAGTGTTTTTTAAAATATACGCGCTATCTTTTACCGCGCATGAATATTGATCAGCCCTTGTCCTGATTTTTTAGAGGGGTAGCAGGCTTAATTTCCCACGTTTCAATCAATATCCCATGGTCGTTACCGCTATCTTTCACCCGTCCCACCTGAAGACGCACAGTAAATCTCTGGTTTGTCGCATCCGCACCCTTTTTGTAATCCAGATCGCGCGGCAAATAGCTGATCGTAACTGGTACATCCAGAACCCAACGATAGCGCCCCTCCAAAACTTGAGAATTCAGGATGATCGGTGTTTCTTCAACGAAACTACGGATCGTATAATGTCCGCTTTTCATGATATTGGGGATATTACGCTTTTCCAAAAATTCCGCATACAGCGTTTTTGCACCCTGATCGAAAAACTTTTGATGCTCTTCTAGCTCCTTTTGATATTCAACGTCTGTAAAAGCCAATATTTGCGATGTCAAAATCGCCATAATTTCAGCCAATTGCGCGGGTTGACGGTGAGGAAATTCCAGAGGACTTTCATTCTCCGGCAATTTCGCGCTCAACGCTTCCTGAACGGTTATGGGTTTTTCAGGCGGCGGCGCCTCAGCAAAAGGCGCGCGAAGGGTTTGATAAATATTGGACTCTTTTTTACCGAGTGAAGGAAAGAAGAACTCAAACAGGCCGGCATGCGCAGCAGTAGAACTGCCAACCATTCCAAATACCGCAAGGGCAACCAATATCCATTTAGTTTTAATCATTACAACTCAATTCCCAAACACCATATTTATACATTGCATAGTGCATTATTACTAGGCAGCTTTCTTAAAGCGCCCCAAAAATTTCCCAATGGTCATTACATTTTCGATACGACGTCCGATAAACTCATCGAGATCAGCACCTTCTTCATTTAACCAGTAAAATGTTGAGGAAATGATAATGCCGCTCAAAAGCCCGCGTTTGGTATAGCGATTATAGTCAGTGGCGTTATCACCCACCCAATCCCAGATCACATCAGCCGTTCCCCAAACCATCTTTGCCCCAGCGGGTTTGCGCGTAGGCAGAAGAAAAGATTGCATCGATTGGCGAACTGCGTCCTTGTAAGGCGATAAAAATTCAAAACGCATGAGCAAGGCAATGCGTACCCGTTCGCGAACGGGCATATCATCCTTATTTATATCTTTAAGAGCCTCAATCATCTTACGATCCGCCAGACCGGAAAAATGCTTGCGCACATCGCGCATCTCACGCGGAAAAACCGCACGCGCCATACCGCGGCTATGCCCGACCCTTTCGGCAGCAGAGCATACGCTAGCCCAGCCCCATCCATCAAAGGGAACATCCTCCGCAAAGGCCAGAACAATCTCGTCTTGGATACTCAAAATATCGTCTTTATCGGTCATATATTAATTATGGTGTTTTTCCACTGGACTTTCCAGTCAAAACAGCCATTTATATTTATCATGAGTGAAAGTGATACATTTAAAGAGAACGGTCTGGGCACTAAAATCAAACGCTATGGCAAGGTTTCCGGCACAATGGCAGGGCTGGCAAGCAAAATGGCCGGCGAAAAGTTTCTGGGCCTAAAGATCGAGCGCGAAGAGCACGCCCAACACCTTCTTATGGCGCTCGGCAACCTCAAAGGCCCGCTCATGAAAGTTGGGCAAATTCTGGCCACTATTCCAGAAGCGCTCCCCCCCGAATATGCACGCGCAATGCAGGAGCTTCAATCTAATGCCCCGCCAATGGGCTGGCCATTCGTACGCAGACGCATGAAAACTGAGCTGGGCGCAGACTGGGAAAGTAAGTTCGATCGCTTTGATCGAGAGGCCTGCGCCGCAGCATCACTCGGTCAGGTGCATAAAGCCATCGCAAATTCAAACACATTAAAGACTCCAATCGACTCTCCCCTTCAAAAAGAACCGGAAGCTCAGAATGGACGGCCTTGCAGCCCATTTATTGAAGAAGGCACACTTCTAGCCTGCAAGCTGCAGTATCCGGATATGAAAAGCGCAATTGAAACAGACCTCAATCAATTACGCATTATTTTTAGCCTTTACGAGCGCTATGACCCATCAATAAAAACCAAGCATATTTATACCGAGCTGGCCGAGCGCCTATACGAAGAACTCGATTATGAACGTGAAGCCAATCATTGCCGCCTCTATGAATATATGTTGCGCGATGAGCCGCGCGTTCACATTCCCCATGTAGTTCCAGAGCTCTCTAGCCCACGCCTCTTAACCTCCACATGGCTTGATGGTCGCAGAATTACCGACTTTAAAGACGAAAGTGACGAGGTGCGCTCGGAATTAGCAATGAATATGTTCCGCGCATGGTATATCCCGCTTTATCATTATGGTGTCATACATGGCGACCCGCATCCCGGCAACTACACCGCAAGAGAAGATTTATCAATTAACCTGCTGGATTTTGGATGCGTGCGCGTATTTCCACCCGGCTTTGTGCGCGGTGTCATTGACCTATACCACGCCCTAGAAACCGGAAATAAAGACTTAGCCGTTCACTCCTACGAAACATGGGGGTTTAAGGGGCTAAGCAATGAACAAATTGATACACTGAATATATGGGCGAGCTTTCTTTATGGCCCGATATTAGAAGATAAAACCCGTGTGATCGGCGAAACAAATGGCGCAATGTATGGCAAAGAAACGGCTGAAAAAGTCCATATGAAGCTCCGTGATCTGGCAAAAGAAAATGGCGGCGTCAGCGTACCCCGTGAATTCGTCTTCATGGATCGCGCCGCCCTTGGTCTGGGATCGGTCTTCATTACTTTAGGGGCGAAACTAAACTGGCACAGGATGTTTAACGAGCTGATCGCAGACTTCGACGAGAAAAAACTCGCAGAGAAACAATCTCAAGCCCTTAAAAAATTCAATCTAGACTAAAAGATAATCACGAGCCATCTTTTTGCGAATCAAAATAGATGCTTACAACATTTTAGTGTATGATGGATTTATCAGGAGCATTCGCTCGCACTGATTTCTATATTTTTTTGAATACTAACACTTTGTAAACACTTCTCCCCTAAAATGGAGAGTGGGAAATTACTATTTAGTTTGTGGGAGCTAATACAGTGGGTAAAAAAATTGATACAAATCAAAGCCATACGGCTAAGTCATCAACGCATGCAGCGATCAATGATCCTGCTGAAATAGGCTCTTCAAAAAAACAAAGCAAAAACCGCGCAAACCCACAAAGCGGTAATGTGTTTTTCACCCTCTTCGGCGCAGTTGCCGTTGTCGGTGTCCTCGGCGCGGGCATCATGTCCACCATGCGCGGCCCACTTTCCACAATGGTTGATGTAAACAAAATCGAACAAACAAAAAGCGAAATGCGCGTTGGATTGGGCATTTTATTACAAGATGCAACGGATCAAGATACCGATGCACTTACAGAACCTAAAGAACCATCAAACTGTGGCGGCGATCCAGTATCGTGTGTTCCAAATGATGTTGCATCACCTAAGACAGACCCATGGGGCAATTCTTACAGATATTGTGCATGGAACAACGGTAGTGATGCCACGACTATAGGCGCAAACAACCTTATCCTCGCTGGTGGCAGCGCAGCAACTAATATCGCAGTAGCGATGGTTTCTGCCGGGCCTGACGGCGTGTTTCAAAACAACTGTTTAGATAGTTCTAACGGCCTCAATTCATATATTAAAACCCAATCAGAAGCTGCGGGCGACGATTTGGTTGTCGCAATGACCTATACCGAAGCGGTATCTGGATCAGGTGGCCTATGGACTGCATCGACGAGTGGTGGAGATAATGTAGCAACAATTAATCAAGATCTTGATCTTACAGGTAGTACTGCAGCAGGGTACTCATCTGTTCAACTTAAACTCGGTGCGGCGTCAATGCTATTGCCTGACAGTACAGCTATCCCTAACTGTACCAGCGGCAATGCCGATCTCGTTCGTATCAACAAAACCGTCACCCCCTTTCGCATAGAAAATTGCTATTGGAACGGAACAGTTGGAACATGGGTCGCTGGCGCACAAATATGGTCAACAGGAACAGGTGATGACATTTATTACAATACCGGCACACCACAAGTCGGTATCGGCACAGCCACGCCCGATGACACGCTTGATGTCGTAGGCACAGCACAAATCACTGGCGCGAGTGTCCTAGGCAGCACACTGAACGTAACAGGCGATTACACATCCGTAGCAGGTGACATAAATGCAGTAGACGGAACCTTCTCAGGTGCTGTTTCTGGCGCAAGCGGAACATTCACCGGCGCAGGCACAGGTTTAAGTGTCACCAACAACGCCAACATTGGCGGCACATTAGGTGCTGGCGCATCAACGCTAGCCTCACTTATCGTTACAGGCACCTCAAATTTACAAGGCGATGTATCAGACTCACTCGGTGATTTCACCATTGCAGATACAGCCGTGATTACAGGTGCAACAACACTACAATCTACATTGGACATACAAGGCACAATCTCTAACTCAACTGGCACCGATCCTGTAACAATCGGTGACACCTTAAGCGTTACCGATGTTGCAACATTCAGCGGTGCAGGAAATGGTCTTATCGTAAGTAACAACGCCGATATCGACGGAACACTAGAAGCCGATGAGTACACATGGGGAGGCGTAGATTTCACCCCTCCATCAACATGTACCGACGCCGATGAAAAGCTTTATTGGGATGCCACGTCAGGCTGGCTATGTCACAATATCGGCAGTAACGGCGACGGTGACGGCCTAGATATAAGTGCCAACGTTCTTAACGACCTATCTGACGTTGACACCTCCCCCTCAGATGGTGACTGTCTTGTGTTTGACACAACACCCGATCCAGATGAATGGGTCTCGGTGCCCTGTTCCACCGCAGCCGCAACCATTTGGGAAGAATTCGAAAATGGTGCATCCGACATCATCCGTCTCAGCGATTCAGGAAATTACGCCACTGACGATTTCGTCTTCGGCTCTAGTCAACTTGATGATATTGATGGCGATAGCGACGATGACATCCGAATGTTCTTTGATAAATCAAAAGGTGCATTCCGCGCTGGTAATGCATCCAATGACGGCCATAACGCATGGAACGCATCAAGTGCAAATGTCGGAGATGGGTCAGTCGCTTTCGGTAACAATACGCTTGCTAGTGGAACTAACTCTATGTCTTGGGGAATCAGAAATTCTGGTGGACAAGGCGCTATTGGCGATAATTCGACCGCTTTTGGCTATAGAACCGGCGCCCTCGGTGACGGTTCAACCGCATGGGGTTCGGGAACATTTGCGACAGGATACTTTTCAACAGCATTCGGCTCTCAAGTAATCGCCGGTTCAGGGACAGCGGATGCAACAAATACAAATGGCGCAGGCCATGGTCATCATAGTATTGCTATTGGGATGCAAAGCAATAATCACACTACGAAGCCGATTATCACAGGCGACCGGACAATGGGTATTTTCTTTGATCAGCATACGTTTGATTCCAATTCAACCTACGACCTAACGCCAGATGACACTTTTGCCCTTATCGGTGGTCAATTTATGATTGGTGCGACGGAAGCCGCTGGCGCAGGACAAGCTTGTCTTCGCTATAACAGTGGAGATTCAACATTGGAATACACAGATGATTGTACCGGAACCCCTACTTGGACAAGCTTTACTAATGATATTTCCGGCCTCTGGACAGATCTTACAGGCGGACGTATCCATTATGGCACGACCAGCGCTAATCAGGTTGG
>JAHQVU010000076.1 GCA_019634145.1 Micavibrio sp.
GGTTTTCACCTGCGGCGAACCTTCCGAAATTTTCCCGATTTTTTTACCCAAGCCGATTTGCAATCGGTTTTGAACTTGACCCTTTGCTACCCGCACTCGCCGTAAGGCAAGAGTGCATGCGACATGCACTCAGTAATAAATGAAAAGAAGGGTTCTAAAAATGAATACGCAGCAGATGAAGGCCGAATTTATAAAGCTTTTAGAAGGGCTGGATCGCTCCAAAGGGCGCGAGGAGAATTTCAGAAATTTTTGTGAAATGAATTTCTGTGCTTTGGCTAAGAAAACAGCTCATGACGAAGAACGGGCTAACCAGCTCGAAGAGCGTTATATGTCGATTGTTCACGGCTACAATAATAAAGACGATGTACGGGAAATGCCGAAACTTTCAGCATTGAGCATGCAAGCCCTTCATATGGGCGGCTGTGATTTTTTAGGAGAGATCGGGGCGCTTGATACGCGCAACGGCCAGTTTTTTACGCCGTATGATGTTTCTAAAATGATGGCGCTTATCACTTTTGGCGGTTTTGAAAATTTTATAGAAGAGGACGGGTTCTTTAGCGTGTCTGATCCTGCAGCGGGGGCAGGGTGCATGATATTGGCTGCAGCCGATATGATCGAAGAAAAGGGCTATAGCGTCATGGATACAATGAGCGCACATGTGACCGAACTTAGCCGCCTGACTTACCACATGCTTTATGTTCAGCTTTCTTTACGCGGAATTCCCGCTGCAGTCATTAATGGTAATTCTCTAAGTTTGGAAATTTTTGACAGTGCTTACACGCCAGCCATGATTCCATTTTTAGGGCGGCATGGAAGCTTGTTTAAAGAAAACAAAGAGCCAGAGCAAAGCAGCGCACCAATACCAGATATTCAAATTACACCCATTTTAAACCCTACACAATTAAGCCTTTTCGGATAGGAGAAAATCATGAGCCAATCGCAATTATGTCAGAATTATATCGACCATTTACAAGACCGAATGCGCCAAGATGCGTATCAGGAAATACGCAGAATTAAGGATTTATCTGCATTCAATATAGGGAGAGGATCGAGCCGAAAAAAGATTAATCAGTATCTAACTCTTTATCAATTTCAAGATGGATCATTCATCAAAATATATCACGAGCGGGGGAGGGCGTTGTGGCTTTTTGCTTGTAATAGGGCATTTCCTCTTTGCATGCTTGTAAAGAGGAGGCCGTGATTATAAGGGCTGATAGGGTCAGAAGCTTTTTCATGGCTTAACCTTTCTTAGTTTGTGTGTCTTCTAGAATTGCTACGCGTTGATTAATGGCTTGGGGCTTATCACATGGAACGAAATTACCGGAGATAGAAGCGACCTTAGCGCCATGACAAGGGCTTTTAAGCTCTTGGTGTGAGCAGGTTGCTAAAAATAGCGTGAACATCATTCCTGATGTATTAAGTAGTTTTTTCATGTTGGTGTTTCCTTCTTCTAGGGTTGAATGGGTGTGAAATCCATATCGGTTTCGCTATCCGAAAACTCGTATAGATCACTTTGATTTTTGACGTTCTGGTTTGCGATAGAGGCATCAAGTTGAATTTGAGTGGCTTGAAGTCTAATAAGCTCGGAAGTTGTCATACCGTTTTCAGCGGCGATCCTGTTTGCAAGATCGGCAGCGGCTTTAATATCGGCAGCGCTATCAATCTCCCCGATGAGACTTTCGTAGTTTGAAATCCGATCATCGTTTTTGTTGAAGGCTGTTTCCGAAAGCGCCATTGATCCGAGCGTTGTATCTCTGGCGTATCCATAGGCTGCTAAACCTGCATCATTTGGATTGTCAGGGTTAACAGCGTCATTTGACAGATGCTGGAACAGTTCTGAATTTTGTTGGTAAACATCTTGGAGATCTTCGAGCGATCCCGGATTACCTCCAGCTTGTAAAATCCGCAGAGTATCTTGCCAGTTCTTCGGCGCATATCTTCGAATGTCTTGCTGGGTATCACCGCTGAGTAAAGAGCCCATGCCACGAGAGCCTTCCTGAATTGCCTGCAGGAAGTTGGCCGAGTCAAATGCGGCCATTTGAGATTTGGCTTTAACTGGTGCAAATAATCCAATAAAAACAGATACTAATAGTATTTTCCTTGTGTGTTTGTTTGTGCTGTTTTCTTCCTTTCTTCGTGAAATACGGGTAGCCAATCTTGCGGATTGTTGCCAACATCCCCGCGAATTTTATTTAAAAGACGCACTGTTTCGGTTCTGCCTGACAGCACTGCAAGCACATCATCCATGCCTGATAAATCCAGCTTGGCAACCACGGAATGATGGCCATGTTTGATAAGAAATTCATGTGAAGCGGGGTCAGTATTTCGAATGATTTCAAACTCTTTATCGGTTAATCCGAAAGCGCTGTATGAATCTTTATTTGCCTTGTTGTTGGGCATAAAGATTTGTGTCGCGCATTGCTCGATGAGTGTATCGCCGATGCGAGAGTTTGATGCGTCTGTGACGGACTGTGATCCAAAACCCACTAGCCCGTTTTGCTTACGGATAGTCTTAAGCCAGTCCTTAATCTTGCTTTCAAAGGTGGGATCATCGAGCGCTTTCCACCCTTCATCAATAAAGAGAATGACTTTATCACCGTTCAAGAGATCATTCACGCGGTGGAACATATACATGAGAGCAGGGGTGCGGCTGGTAGGATCATCTAAAATAGATGTGAGATCAAAGCCAGTGAGGGGATTATTAAGCGAAAGCTCATCGACTTCATTATCAAACATCCAGCTTCGAGCGCCGCCGGAGTGCCACGGAGCAAGCCGCGCCTCAATAGAATCCGAAGAGGCGCGTTCATGGCCTTGGAAAAGCTCGGCTAGATAACGCAATCTTCTATGTTCTAGTGGCATTGAGAAGTTTTCTTCAATGGCGCTAGCAATGACCTGGCGCTCATTGGTTGAGAGGTCGCGCCCATCATGAGGCGCTACGAGCTGGGCAAGCCAATCACGCAAGAACGCTTTGTTGCTTTCGGTGTTTTGACATTGCAGGGGATTGAAGCCAGTAGGCTCACCCGGCTCGATTACTGAATAATGGCCACCACAGGCGCGGACGAAGATTTCACCGCCGCGATCTTTGTCGAAGAAGACAGAGCGGGGTTTGAATTTCTGGGCTTGAGCGAGCAAGAACAGTAAAAGTACGGTCTTACCTGAGCCAGAAGGACCGAACATGTTAAAGTTGCCCAAATCCCTATGGTGGAAGTTAAAGAAGTACGGAGCGCCGGAGGTGGTTTCCAGCATGGAGACATGATTGCCCCAATGGTTGTTATCAGCTTTGCCAGTCGGGAAATTGTGGAAGGACGCAAACGAAGCGAAGTTCTGCGAGCTTATCATCGAGGCTCTAGCCTGATAACTAAAGTTGCCCGGAAGCTGTGACCAATAGCAGCTCTCCATATACATGTCTTCTCTGGTGGCAATCAGGCCGAGATCGCGCATTTGTCCCATGATCTCGCTTACACCTTCATCCAGCTCTTTTGTTGATTTGCCTTTAACCAGAATAGAGAGCTGGTGCTCGCCGAATACAATGCGGCGGCTTTCCGCATCATCCATAGCTTCGATCAAATCTTCCTGTAAGGACAGGGCGGCATCTTCGGCCATGTCCATTTGGCGCACGACTGTCTTAAGAGCGGCGAGCGCTTTTGGGCGCTCAACAAAAGAAAAGTGCTGCGTCACGACCATTTCTTGAGGTGAGCGAAGAAGATGGTCAAGCATGCCAGGGAAAGTCTTGGGGGAATATTCCTTCACGCCGATCATCGCGCCAAAGGTAATATCATCACGCTCAGCGCCTCTGATTTCTAAAGCATCCTTCCCAAAGAAAAAACGTTTGGCAGGGAGATAGTTGGCAAGATCGCTTGAAGGCAGCGCTACATTTTGCTGATCCTGATTGATTATCGAATAGAGAAATTCTAACGCCTCGGATGCGTAAGCGCCGTTATTTGCCTCATACACCGATAAACGGCGCGGAGAGTATCGTTTTAAAGTTGTGAGGATAGGCTGCGCCACATCGTCCAAGGCTTTCAGGCCGTTTCGTAATTCTTCTTTAGCGGCATCTTTATCTACGGCTTTAAAGAGGAACTTTTGAATTTCAGCAATTAAGCCTGCGCTGCCTTTTCTGGGGCGGCGAATAATTGTCAGATAATGCTTGTTCACAAAAAGGCGCTTATTCTCAAATTTAGCCTTCCATGCTTCATCGAGGTCTTTTGCAAATCCCTCTAGGTTTTCGTTATCTGGATAGTCGGTTATTTCTTGTCTTATAATATGATAGGAAATTGAGATAGAGCTATCGGCGACCGTCTTCCAAAGATTGTTACGGGCGTTCTTGAGCTGGTTTAAATCTTCCTGATCCAGCGTTTCAAAATCCAGCCCATCAAGCTCGATGATTTGCAATAGATACCCTTCACGCGTAGAAATGGTGCGTTCATCGACATGCGCGGCGTAAGGGATAAACTGGCTTGCTGGTTTATCGTTCAGAGCTTCTTGTCCGTGTGTTGTTTTTTCTATAGCCATTCTGCCTCGTGCATGTGCCTGTGTTGGGGTGTAAGTGGTGCAGCCCCATAATTTTTTGTTTAATGCGTGGCAGTTGCCATGCTTGGTGAGCGCTACGCTAAGAAGGCTGAATATGCGGGGGTCTTTCAAAGACAGCACATAGCCTACGGCGTGGATCGGCGCTCCAATCAAAAACATGAGCAAATTACCCGTGGCTAGAAACGCTAATGTGGTCAACATGGCGTTAATCACCATGAAGTCATACGTTACGCCAGCCACCATAATTGGGCGTGTTAATGCGAGGAACAGCGGATCATTCTCCACTGAAACCGTATTCAGTTTGCTCATAATTTTAACTTCGTTTATTGATTAACCAGCAGCGTTTGCGAGCTGGTCAGCTATGGTTGCTCCGCCAAAGACGAGGGCAATCCCAAAAATTACGCTTCCTGCGTATTGCCATTTAAGGCGTCCGGCCTTCGCCATGATTCCTAGAGCCACAACAGCAATTCCGGCGATTGATCTGGCAAACGGTCCGGTTAGAAAATCGAGAATGAAATCTGAAAGATTTGTAATGGGAGCCAGATCAGCAGATTGTGCTAATGCTGGCGAAGATATAACAAGGGCGCATAGCACAGCCCCGTGGAAACTCAATGTACGTGACATACGTTTAAATCCTTTGAACACGTTAGTATTTCTTTTTGTATGCATGCTAATTAAAGACCTATCTTTGAGTTGTAAAGTACATTTGCTATATTCTTTTGTTTATTTTCCACGGTTGCGGTTATATATAATTCTGTCAAAAAATTGGAGAAGTAACGCATAATGTTGTGCTACCTCTCCAATAAAGCAGGGAATTTATATACCCTACCTGTGGGGATATATTATGACCCTATAGAATGTTTATAGCCGTGTCAATCTATTTCGCCAATTGACCAAATAAATAAAAATTGATAATAAGGATGAATGAAGAGTGGAACAAACAAAGAGTAAAATTGACATGACAACTGTACCGCAACGCCTTGCATACGCCATTGAATACCTAGACGTAAGTGAAAATGATCTTGCAAAAAAAAGTGGTGTTCCTAGAACAACGCTCAGAGGCATGTTGGGCGGTAAGTCGAAAACTCAATTTGATACAATCACGCAAGTTGCAAATGCTTTGGGATTGTCTTTGAACTGGTTGGCTTATGGCGTTGGAGAAATGCTCATTAATACTGAGCATGAGGACAATATATTATCGGAAGTAAATCTTAAATCAGTTCTGCTTCGTGCTTATGATGTTAAAACCATCATTGATTTAAGAATAGAAGATGAAAAGCTTCGTGAAAGCATTTTAAAAGACTGTGTAATAACTGGCAGAAAGAAGGTTGATGGCTAGAGTTTTAATATTGGTGTTGTGTGTATTGGCATTTTTGCCGATACAGGCAAAAGCGGAATAGGAAGATGCCTGTGCGATATGACTATGTTTGTCTCGTGAGGATTATCTGCTTTGGGAGAAAACAAGGGGCATATACCCTATAACAATAGTCAATGATAAACTCAAAAGCTCTCTTGATCTCAGATCATTATTGGAGCGTAAGACTGAAGAAAATGTAAGCACTTTTGTTTCCAAGGCTTAAA
>JAHQVU010000077.1 GCA_019634145.1 Micavibrio sp.
GATCAGTTTAATCTGAGCCTCGACCCCGACACGGCAAGGTCAATGCATGATGAAACCCTCCCCGCCGAAGGGCATAAACACGCGAGCTTCTGCTCCATGTGCGGGCCAAAATTCTGCTCCATGAAAATCACGCAGGATGTACGGGATTTTGTCGCGGAGCAGGAATCGGGCGGGAAAAAGGTGGCTTGACTTTAATCTTGACAAATCCATATTAATGATTCAAACAAGTCATAATGTCTGTTAGTGTTAAATAAGCGTTTGTTTGGAGGCGTTATCATGGCTCAAGATGCAATTGCAGTAGCAAATTACTTTGTACAAAAAGGTATGGATGAAAGCATTCCCATTTCACCTATGAAAGTTCAGAAGCTTGTTTATATAGCACATGGCTGGCACTTAGCTTTACTCGATGAGCCATTAATTGAAGATAAAGTCGGTGCATGGCCTTTTGGTCCTGTTATTGGCTCTATTTATAAAGCCTTCTCTACATATGCAAAAAATTATATTCAAACTCTTGCTCAAAGTAACGGGCAAGACATTTCATTAAATAATGTCAGTACAGAAACCACCAATCTTCTCGATGAAGTTTGGGACGGATATAAGAAATTTAGTGCTACAAAACTATCTAACATGACACATGAAAATAATTCTCCATGGGATCTAACATACGTGGAAGGACGCTCTAATATTATCGAAGACAATCTAATAAAATCTTATTACCAAAAGAAACTTACTTAGATGTCGCGTATAAAAAGATACCTAGAAGAATTAGAGAAACTAGAAAAGGATGAACGCTCATCACTGAACGAAAATATACTATCTAAAAGTGAAGCATATTTCCTTTCATCATATGATCCAGAAGATTTAGAAGAACGCGTTGAAGAAAATATAGAGGGGGAAACAGAGAGCGCCGATCTAGCCCTTAAGCAGCAAAAATTATTAAAAGCAGAAAATGAAAATAATAGACTTCAGCATGAATTGGATGAATTAAAAAAGAATTCAAAGAAAAAAGATGATTTCTATGAGACAGTTAAGCGCATGACCCTTATGTGGCTTGGGTTTATTGCTTTAGTTATTCTAATTGATTCAACAAATGTGCCATGGAATGACGGTATATATGAGTTTGATATTGAGAATAATATCTTAATCGCCCTTGTTACAAGTACAACAGCTAGTGTTGTTGGGCTATTTTTTATTGTGGGTCGCTCCCTGTTTCCAAATAACGGACATCAAGAAAATCAAAAATAGCTCCTTTCTTACAAAGAAAATTTATTACAAATCCAGCTAGACCAATACGTACAAAAAAGAAAGCCCAAACCATGAAATCCCTCTCCTGCGATCAATGTGATGAAGAATTTACCGCCCCGACATTCGAGGCGTGGTGCGCGCAAGTGCAGGCGCACTATGTCGCCGCGCATATGGATTATATGATGAAAAATGCGAATGCCACGCCCGAGGACATCAAAAAATGGTTCGAGGATGCGAAGGCGCGTTTTGACGCCGTCCCTGAAAATTCTTAAAGCAACGTCCACGCGGTAAAAAATGATTGCTACCCTATGCTTGGGGTGACTATGATGCGCTCATGACAGATACACTCCCCCCATGCCCCGAATGTGGATCAACCTTCACCTATGACGATGGCAGCAGTCTTTTGAACTGCCCTGAATGCGGGCATAGCTGGAGCCAATCGGCTGGCAGTGAAGAGAAAACCCATATCTATCGCGATGCGGTGGGCAATGAGCTAAAAGACGGGGATTCGGTAACGGTTGTCAAAGACCTTAAGGTCGGCAACAGCGCCATCAAAGTCGGCACTAAAGTGCAAAATATCCGCCTTCTACCGCCTGAAGAATGGATAGGCGATCACGATATAGCCTGTAAGGTGCCCGGTTTCGGGCCAATGCATCTCAAGACTTCGGTCGTGAAGAAAAGCAGCGATTAAGAGCTCTATTTTATTTCACAAGCTTAGTAAAAAAATACTACCTTGGGTTAGAGTCTCTTGTGTTATAATTGAGTTTCATGGAGAATATTTTCTAGGGGCTGCGAACAGCATTTTAATGCTCTAAAAGCGCCGCTAATGTACAATGTACAATTTGCAAAATACGGATAACACTTTGTTTTCTCAGTTGAATCGTTTCACGAAAATTATATTTGGATCTTTGTTTTCAAAGCCGGAGCCTACTCCCGCACCGCGTAAAAACCCCGGCCGTATCAAAACCATAAGCAAGCTCCAATACGAGAAAATCGAGGCGCTTTGCGCAAAAATGCTCGAGAGCGGCGATAATTTACAATCTGGAAAAATCCAGTTCATAAATTTTGAACAGGTGCGTGAATTTATGGGGTCACGCTGGAAAGTTGTCGAACCGATTGTTTTGAGTATCGCTGATGAAGTGATCCTAAAATATGTCGGACCTGATGATATTTACTTTCGGTATAACGAAGATGATTACATGATCATTTTCTCAAACGCTTCTCCTGCCGAGGCTCAGGCCAAATGTACGTTGATTGCCACGGAAATTCGAAATCTTATCTTCACAAATCTGCATGATCATCCTGGTATTGATAAGCTCAAAACAGCCAGCTTCTTTAAGGTTTTCTTCCGTTCAGATCTAAAGGAAACGCGTAATGTTCTGGATCATATGTCAGCAGATTTGAGTCAGGCGATAAAAGAAGAGAGTCCACCGATCGACCTTAAATCTTTAGTTCCCACGGTCTCGATCGCGGTGCCTTCAAAAGGGGAGGGAAACAACCAACAGGATGCAAAAAAGCAACAGAAGGAAGGGGCCGAAGAAGATGTTTCTAATCGTGATATAACGTTTTACTCAATTCAGCTGTCCAGACACGATCGTGAGGGTAAAAATTACATAATCTATAATGATGAGGATGATGGTTTGCAGAATTTTGCAAGCCCGATCATCCGTTATTTAACCTTTGCTGAAACATTGAACAAAAAACAAAAGGCTCTATACAATAATGAAAAACTGGGACGCGTCATAAAAAGCCTCCAAGAAAGCGATAAAGAGGTTTATTGTTGTCCGCTTGATTTTAATACGCTTCTATCGGATACATATGGGCTTACCTTAAGCCGTAGCCTATCGGTTTTAACTACAGAGCAAAAAAAGCGACTAGAAATTTTTGTAAATAATATTCCCGATGGTGTGCCGTTCCAGACATTGGAAAGAGTTATAGCCCCACTGGAAATAAATTGCCGAACAATGTCGACTTTACTACCATTTTCTCAAAAATCTAAGATTTCTAATTTGATAAATTGCGGTTTTAAAGGCGTTGGCTTTCTCGTCAGTGAAAATGATTTTGGCTCAATCAACGAATTCATCAGTGAAGGGAATGCTCTTATTTCCCGCTGTCGTGTTTATGGATTGAAAACATCAATTATTGTCGTGTCACAAGACGCTGAATTTATTAATGCAGCCGTGGATCTTGATTGCGACTATATTGGGGTTTCGCCCAAGAAAATGGACTAAAGGGTGCTTCAGAAAGGGAGCTCTAAGGAGCGTACACTACTTTCAGAGACAGATATTTAGTCTAAAAGCTCAAGGCTAGAAATATGAGTATGCGGGAAATTGCCAGCGCGACGGATTTGTTTATCAATGGCATTTTGATCACAGCGCGCAGCGGCCTTGGCAAAAAACCCATCAGCCAATGGAATTTTACCCTGACCGCGGGTCATATTACGCTCGATAACCATATTGGGCTGGTTGGCAACAAGCCGAAGAATATCTGCTCTCAAATTTTCATCCCAGCGTTGGTTCAGGGATTTACCGGTGAGCACTTTTTCCATGGCATTCACGGCCGTTTGATTGTCGCAAATAATACGCCCGACGCTTCCTCGATCCATAACTTTGAGTGCATTTACGGCCGTCCATAGCTCTGCATCTAAGCTTTCGGTGACCCCTAGGTGATTTAATTCAAAGCTAAATGTTTTCTCGATTTTACCCTCAGGCGAGCAAATAACAGCGCCGCCACCTGCCAAACCTTCTTGATCAAAAAAGCATCCGTCGATCTATAGCTCTTTCAATCCATTGATCTGATTATATTTTCGGTGCTTCTTACTGATTTTGTATTTTGTCGATTTTTTTGCCATAAGAGAAAGTTGCATATTTATAAAAAAATTTGCAACTAAAATGATTTTGGAGCGATCTATACACTTATCAGAGCTATAGGGGCAATATTCTAAGCACATAAGCACATAAGCACTTATGAATGTAATAGGTTCACTTGAAAATTTCAGTGTATTGATCTGCTTTAAAGCCGAGGTGATAGGCGTTTTGTGTATGTAGCAGCGGGCGCTTGATTAGAGATGGATTATCGAGTGCAGCTCTTATGGCTGAATTCTCGTCCATATTGTTCTTCACATCCTCAGGTAGTTTACGCCAGCTTGTACCGCGGCGGTTAATGACGCTCTCCCAACCATGTGCGGAGATTGCAGCGCGCAAAACGCTCTCATCTACTCCATGCTTCTTATAATCTATAAACTCATATGCAATGCCATGCTCATCCAGCCAGTTTAAAGCTTTCTTCATCGTGTCACAGTTTTTGATGCCGTAGATTTGAACACTCATTAGCCGCGCCCTTTATAATTTTGCACGCCAGCCTCGGGAATCCATACGCCCTTTGGGGGCTCGCCCGATTGGTAGAACACGTCTATCGGGATTCCACCGCGCGGGTACCAGTATCCGCCAATGCGCAGCCATTTCGCCTGCGTAATCTCCATGATGCGCTTAGCGATTTCAAGCGTACAATCTTCGTGAAAGGCGCCATGGTTGCGGAAAGAGCCGAGGAAGAGCTTCAAGGACTTGCTCTCGACCAGATACTCGCCTGGAACATAATCTATAACGATGTGCGCGAAATCCGGCGCGCCCGTGAGCGGGCATAGCGAGGTAAATTCAGGTGCACTGAACCGTACGCAATATTCCATCTCGGTTTTCGGATTCGGTACGCGCTCCAACACGGCCTCCTCAGGAGTGTTGGGAAGAGGTGTTTTCGCACCAAGCTGTGTGAGGCTCTCATAGATATTATCGCTCATTTTATACGCCTTTCTTATTGCCCCAGATCATAACGTGAAGTTGGGGTAGGATGGTCACATCATACCATTTATCCTGTGTTGATTTCTCAATCAACCACCGCATACGATCCATTAAGCCTGCTTGATCGGCCTCGCCATCAACGGTGTGGTTGCCTGGTTGAAGATAAACGGGGAGATGCGGGTAATTGCTTGCAACATCTTTCGCGAACTTATAATCCGCCTCGTCAAAAACTACAAATTTAAGTAAAATATCGGGGCCGTTTCCGCGCTCATACCCGCCTGCCTGTAAAGTTTTGAATAGGGCGATACCGTCCAACTCCATATCGCTACTCGGCGGCTTCGGCGATATAATCAAAACGTCCAAAATCGAAAACCATTTGTGAGATACGGACCCTTGCGTTTCCATTGCAAATTCATAGCCCTTGTCATGACCGAGGCGAATGAGTTGTTCCAGCGGTTGTATCGCCGGATTTCCGCCTGAAAGCGTTATCATAAGAGGCTTGCCGCCCGATAACGAATCGATTCGTTTCAAAATATCGCTTGCGCTCATCGGAGTCCACTCATCGCGGTATTTGCTATCCACAGCATGAAGTGTGTCACACCAGCTGCAGCGATAATCGCAACCACCAGTGCGCAAAAAAACGGTTGGCCGTCCGATCAAAGCGCCCTCGCCCTGAATGGTTGGGCCAAAGATTTCCGATACGCGGATCATCGTATTGCTCATGGTCTGTATTCCGCAGTTGTTTTGGGTGTTTCCTTGATTTGCACGGCGGCAACTTCCGGCCAACGGGAGTGCGCCCAATCAAATAGATGTTTGGCAATCTGCTCGGCGGTCACACAATCATCCCCCAGAACATCGTTAAGGTGTTTGTGGTCAAGCGTTCCGTCAATATAGGCTTTCAGGTCGTCCAGCTCGTGGTAATCGCGCACAAATCCGACTTCATTTAAGGTCTCGCTCTCCAAAATAACAATCGCAACATAGTTGTGGCCATGCAAGTGGTGACATTTGTGATCTTCGGGCAGTTGCGGCAGTTGGTGCGAAGCCGAAAAGTGATATTCCTTTGAAATTCTATACATTGGCGGCCTCCTTTACGGCTTTGATCCAAAAATCTCTGTCTTCATACTCCGTTTGATCGGCAGCCCCAGCTTCAGCCAGAGCTTCCAAGCGCTCAACACAGGTTCCGCATTTGCCACAGTGGATTTCACCGCCCTTATAGCACGACCAGGTTTCATGGAAAGGCACGCCCAGCCGCGCCCCTTCCGCCGCGATATCGGCTTTGGTCTGCTTAAGAAATGGCGTATATAACTCGATTTCAGCCACGCCCTCAAGCGCATAGCCCTGCATAGTGGCAAAAGCCTCGATAAAGGGCGGTCTACAATCGGGGTAGATGAAGTGATCGCCTCCGTGAACGGCAGTGGCAACAGCATCTAGCCCGCGCGCCGCCGCTGCGCCGTAAGCGATTGTTAGCATGATGGCATTGCGGTTCGGGACAATCGTCGCCTTCATCGTATCTTCTGCGTAATGCCCATCGGGTACGGCAACATCATCGGTGAGTGCTGAGCCTGAAAGTACGCCCGCCAGCGCTGATAGGTCTATGATATTGTGTGATACGCCCAAACGTTTTGCTGCAAGGCTCGCAAAATCCAGCTCCTTTTTGTGGCGCTGGCCGTAGTCAAAGGATATGAGGCCTGCCAGCTCGTGCTCTTTTGCAACTTTATAGGCCAAAGTAACGGAGTCCAGCCCGCCTGAACATACGATTATAGTCTTCATTTTGGATATCCTTGTTTTCTCTATAACGCCGGGTAAGGTCTGCGACCGGCTCTTAGCAATTGGCTAAAATTTTATCTAAAATCCAGATGCTTTTAACACTTTGATATTATAATTAAAAGATTATTTTAGGGGTAAAGAAGAAAAGTGCAACTAAAAGACAATTTATGGTTTTAAAATATTAGTTTTTTTATATACTTAAGGTATAAATACACGAATGTTTTTCCGCTCAGGAAATATATTCGCATAGTGGGGATAGGAGAGAGCATGTTAGACCAGAATGGAAATTCGCCCGTAGATCTATCATACTTGCATGATTATACGGATGGCGACGAGGAGGCGATTGCCGAATTGTTGGAGATTTTTCATGAAACCTTTGCAGAAGAGCTGGAAAAGCTAAAGGAAAATGTCACAGACGGCGAGAACAATGCTTGGGCTGAAACAGCGCATAAGCTTAAAGGTGCTGCCGGGTACGTCGGGGCTCAGAATTTGCAGAAATTATGTGCACGGGCTCAGGACATGAAAGTCGCCGCGCAGGCCGAGCGCCAAGCCCTTTATGTTGATATTGAGGCAAATTATTCGAATGTGTGTGATTTCCTGAAAGACAAAGCAGCATGATATTAGCAAACAAAAAAAACGATGCCGAATTAAAGGCTCTGCTGCCATCGATAAAAAATTTTATGAATGAATGGCAAATCGTTAATATCAAGATTGTCGGCTCTTCCACGTTGTCGCAGGAGGAATTGATTAAGCAATTCCTGACGCGCTACAAGAATTATGACGGATTGATTTACCCATTGTCTGGTCATAAAGTTGTTATGTTGATCCGCTTGGGGTTGGTTAGCAACTATGGGCTGATAAAATCCGAGATTGAGCAGAAAATACCCGATCATTCTTGCAGTGTTATGATCCGAAAAATGAATGCGGAAGGCTTGAGACAAATTCAAGTTGATTTAACCCCCGAGCTTGCTCCGGTAACTGTGGAGGCTGATTATTTTGATCTACGCGAGCGTCGCACGGAAAATAAAATTCTGGTCGCTGATGATGACCGTTTTGTGCGTATGACTATGATGAAAGCGCTTGCTCCTTATGGTCAAGTCGTAGAAGCGGTCAACGGCAAGGATGCGATTACCAAATATATTAATTTAAATCCTGATATATTGTTCTTGGATATACATATGCCTGACAAAAACGGCTTGGAAATGTTGGAGGAAATTCTTTCTGTTGATCCGGATGCTTATATTATTATTTTGAGCGCAGATAGCATAAAAGAAAATGTGCTAGGGGCCCTTGAAAAAGGGGCGAATGGTTTTTTAACCAAGCCACCGATGAAAGCTAAAATCGATAACTATATAAAACAATGTATAACACTGACAAAGTAAGTGTGACCATCTAAGATTGGAAATTCAGGGTGCCTAATTCATTTTCCAACATAAAAATTCTGATTATTGAAAGTGAAGACCAGATTGCTGATTTGCTAGAGGATGTGCTCGCCATTTCTGAAACCCGTCAGATATATAAAGCCAGAACCCCCCAGCATGCACTTGTGATGTATGCGGCAATCAAACCTGATCTGATACTGCTTGATATGCATGTAAAGCCTGAAGACGGCGTTGAGCTTGCTCAAAAGATAAGAGAAAAAAATAACCCGTTTAATACGCCAATAATACTCATGAGTAACGAATCCTTAAATGAGGATGTCGAGCGCATGAAGAGTGCGGGAATAGATGATCTGTTGGTTAAGCCATTTAGTTATGATGACTTATCGGCACGCATAAATTACGTAATGAAAAAAGTAAAGGGGTGACGGGCGATGGACAAAAAATCGAATGTTTGGACAGAAAGTACAAATGCGCATGCTTTAATGAAGACTGCGCTAGGGCATTATTCTGATCATCGCAAGATGGTCTATAAGAAGTTGGAAATAGCGCATAAGGCGCACTTAAAGTACAAGCTAAAAGCACTGTTGAAGCGTGAAAAATCTTTTGGAAAAAAAATCGGCATATACCGTAAGTATCTAAAGGGAGGATTGGATAGCTCTGAAGCCAAAGTCTGGGCCGAAGTAAAAAGCAATTTTAACACAAGAAATATTTCCGAGAATGATCTCTTTCATATTGAAGATATGCTGGTTAGGATGCCACAGGAAATAAAAGAGGTTTATGTAGAAAAATGTAAAAAAGACAAGGCTCTGAACAACATAATTAAAGCGGTCGACCATGATAGCTATCACAAGGCGAAAGACCGCATACAAAAAGTGCAAAATAAACCAAATCCTTTGACCGGAATGACTGCAGAAAACTACCAAGGATCATTACTGGATCAAATAAAAAATATTCTCTTTGATTCAGAATAGGATATCCGCAGCGAATCACTTTCGCGATATTGCATGCCCTCCCTGTGGGAGGGGTTGAATAATGATTTTATAACAGGGTGTTACGCGCTATTGTATATGTGAACAAATGCGGTTATACTCTTAGGTGTCGATTCGACAATTCTAGTTTAATCAAAGTTAATCAGTGTTATGCCCCTTTCGAGCCGCAATCAAAAAACTGCGAATTGCTATGCTCTTGCCATGATGGTTATGGTAAGTGTATTGTTTTGCGCCGTCCTGGTCGCCTGCTCTCCTGATCGTGATGCAGTCAGCATTTATAACGCTACGCATGCGGAAACTTTCATTAAACCCCAAATGATCAATACCGCTTGTGATCCATCAATTCAGCCCGATGAATATCGTCTTGGAGCCGAGGATGTTATAAAAGCCGATGTATACGGTGAGTCTGAGCTTTCCAAAAGCTATACGGTCAGCCAAGCCGGAAAAATCGATATGCCGCTTATTGGTGTAGTGCCGGTAGCGGGTTGCACACTTTTGCAGGCAGAAAAGATTATATATGATCAATATACGGCAGGATTTTTGATCGATCCAAGCATCTCAATGGAAATTGACACTTATCGCCCGTTTTATATTCTGGGTGAAGTCGCAAACCCCGGTAAATATCCCTACAATTCTGATTTAACAGTTATTAAAGCAGCAGCCCTTGCAGGTGGCTTTACTTATCGAGCAAACCAGAGTGAAGCACAAATTCTTAGAAATACAGCTGATGAGCAGCAAGTATATAAAATGAAGGTAATGGATACAAAAATTCGTCCGGGTGATGTCATCTTCATTAAAGAAAGGCTGTTCTAGAAGCAATGTTAGAATGCAGCGAAGCCAGAATGGATAAACATGATGTCGAGGTCGATCAGGCTATCGAAAGCATTGATTTGCGCGAACTCTATAAAATGTTCTGGCGCCGCAAAATAGCTATTTTGGCTACTTTAGTTTGCGGTATATCGGTTGCTTTGATCATGATTGCAATAATTACACCACGCTATGTTGCCCAATCATCCATGGTTTTTCAATCAGAATCGAGCAAGTCCAGCCTTCAAAATTATATATTACCATTTTCTACAGGCGGCGTGAACTCAGCCTATCTTGTTACCGAGGTTGAAATTTTAAAATCAAAAAAATTAATATTAGAAGTAATCAGCAAGCTACAGCTCGTCGGTGAAGAAAGCCATAACGATGTCATGGCATTTAAGGATATTTCTTTGAAATCAGAGCAAGGTATTTCATTAGCACCAGAAAAGCTCGATAGAAATACCGCAGCTTTAGTCGAGCATTATCAGAAATCGTTAAAGGTTTCTGCTGTTCCTGGGTCAACTATTATTAATTTGAATTTTTCCTCTTCAGATGCCTATCTTGCGGCGCTTTTCATAAACACGCTCACAGACACTTATCGTGAAATGAAATTGGCTGAAAAGTACGAGGTTCGAAACAAATTAATTTCGTGGCTCGAAAACCGCATTTCCGAGGTTCAGGATCAGGTTATTGAAATCGAAACAGCTATTGAAAAATTCAAAACGGATAATGAAATCTCTCAGGGTAAGCGTGACCTGGTTTCCTATGAAAATCTGGGTGATTTAAATGCGCGCTTAGTCAATCAGCAGGCGGAATTAGGCGACCTTAAATCACAGCTTCAATCATTTGATAAGAATAGCAGTTATGACATCGTGGCTGGATCATACTCTAAAAATATTAATGTCGCATCGCTGAAATCATTGCAGGCCGAAAAACGTATGATTGAGAACGAGCTGGCACAATTGTCAAATCGATATGGTCCCAAGCATCCAGAAATTATCGATCGTAAAACACAAATAAAGGAATTGGATAAAGCTCTTAGCCAAGAAGTAAAGCTGTCCAAGCGTGCGCTAAAATCTGAGGTCGAGCTTGCTGAAACAAAACTGGAAGAAATCAATGAACAGATTAAAGAAGCCGGACAGAAATTTCAGGGCGATAGCACAAGCATGGTAAAATTACGTGAGCTAGAGCGTGAGGCAGAAGCGTCGCGCATGGTACTTGCGACTTTGATGCAGACATATAATAAATCTATCGGTCAAAATGATACCTTAGAAAGTCTGGGTATAAATGTATTGTCCTATGCAAATGTTCCGTACACTCCCGCATATCCTAATAAGCCTTTGTTATTCAGCCTGGCGGTGTTCATTTCCCTTTCACTAGGCTTGATCATAGCAATATTAATTGAGAAGCTTGATAATGTTTTCCGTCGCCCTACGCAATTAGAGCGTATATTCAATGTGCCATGTCACGTTTCAATTCCGCAGGTCGGAAATATGGATGATCGTGAAATGGCAAATTATATCCTGTCTCAGCCGTCTTCGGCCGTAGCAGAGGCTATTAGAACTTTGCGCATTTCCTTGAGCCTTGAGCCTGTATCAGGGGAAGGCAAAGCCCGCTCTATTTTGGTGACATCATCATATATAGATGAAGGGAAAACGGCTCTATCAGTCTGGCTGGGGAGGCTTTCAGCCAAGGCTGGCGAGAAGGTTATCCTAATTGATGCGAACTTACGTAATCCAAAACTTCATAAACTCTTGGGGCAAGCAAACGATACATCACTGGTGGATTTCCTTAGCGGTCAAAAGAAGCTGGAAGAAACAGTGAAAAAAGACGACGCTTCTGGCATGGACTATATATGCGGGCAAGCGGTTCCCAACACGGCTTTTGATCTGATTAATGCGAAGAAGCTAGAGGTTCTAATAGAAGCATTACGTCAGAAATATGACATGATCATTATTAACGCACCACCGAGCTATGAAATGCCTGATGCCAAGGCAATGTCGCGCCTTGCTGATCAAACACTTTATCTGGTCGCTGCGAATAAAACCCCACGTGATTTTGTTGATGAGGGCGTGCGCTACTTCATCGAAAAAGGCCAAAGTGGTTTTGCTTTTGTGATGTCGAATGTGAAATAATTTCAGTCTCTTGACCTTAAGTCCTTTCGCGCCATATAGTCCTGATGAGTAAAACAGCCCCAATTATAGTCTGGTTCAGGCAGGATTTGCGCCTGAAAGATAATCCGGCCCTACATGCTGCTGCGCAGAACGGCCTCCCTATTTTACCACTCTACATTCTTGATGATGAAAACGCCGGAGAGTTTAAAATGGGTGGGGCATCTAGGTGGTGGCTCCATCAAAGTCTTGCAGATGTGAACAAATCTATCGATGAGCACATGGTTTTTGCGCGAGGGAGGGCACAAGATGTGTTGGAAAGCCTAATCGAAGAGATCGGCGCACGAGCCGTATACTGGAACAGATGTTATGAACCATGGCGCATAAAGCGCGATACTAAAATCAAAAAATCATTGGATGAAAAGCGCATTGAGGTTAAAAGCTTTAACGGATCGCTTCTTTTCGAGCCTCACTTAACGCTCAAAAAAGATGGTACACCCTACAAGGTCTTTACACCCTTCTATAAAAAAGGCTGCCTTGAAAATGCGCCGCCCCCGCGAGCGCCTATCCCCGTGCCAAAGAGCGTTGAGTGGTACAGTCATAAAATTTGTTCACTTGAGGATTTAGATCTTATGCCCTCCATACGCTGGTATGAGTGTATGGCTGATGAATGGCAACCGGGAGAAGAGGGCGCCGCCACAAATTTGGAAGAGTTTTTGGATGAGAGCATTAACCGTTATAAGGAGGGGCGAAACTATCCCGCCCGCCGTGATACATCGCGTCTCTCTCCGCATTTACATTTCGGCGAGATTTCCCCGCATATGGTCTGGGAAGCCGTGGAGGCGCAAAACCTCATGGGCGGAGCAGCGCAAGGGGCGGCCACCTATCAGAGCGAGCTTGGCTGGCGTGAATTCTCGTATAGCTTACTTTATTACTTCCCCGATCTCCCGCGTAAAAACCTACAAAGCAAATTCGATAATTTTCCGTGGCGTAGCAGTAAGAATGATCTTAAAGCCTGGCAAAAGGGGCAAACAGGTTATCCGATTGTTGATGCAGGGATGCGCGAGCTGTGGCAAACGGGCTATATGCACAATCGCGTGCGGATGATTGTCGGCTCATTTTTAGTGAAGAATTTATTGCTTTATTGGCATGAGGGCGAAAAGTGGTTCTGGGATTGCCTTGTTGATGCGAACATGGCTAATAATAGCGCGGGGTGGCAATGGATCGCGGGATGTGGAGCTGATGCTGCGCCATATTTCCGCATTTTTAACCCGATCACTCAAGGCCAGAAATTCGATGAAAAAGGCGAATATACGCGCCGTTTTGTGCCGGAGCTAAAAGACATGCCTGATAAATATCTCTTCAATCCGTGGGAGGCTCCAGATGATGTGCTGAAAAAAGCGGGCGTTAAGCTAGGCGAGGATTACCCCAAGCCGATTGTGGATTTGAAGGTGAGCCGCGAGCGCGCATTAGATGCCTTTAAATCGCTAAAGTCCTAGGGCTTTTAAAGCCGCCGCCTCGTGCCAATCAATCACACCTTCGACTTTGTGGCTCATCGCGCCTTTCGGCGTAATAATATAGCTCTCGGGGAATTTTAATGTACCGAATACTTCGCGCGCGATATTTTGATCTGAATCCCGGGCAATGATAATATTGCCTACGCCTTCTATACTTTGCTGGGCGATAAAGCGCTCTATCGCCGCTTTGTCTTCATCAACGCTAATGGCAATAAACACCAGATCATCGCGCGATTTTGCCAAATCAACAAGCGCGGGGAATTCCACCACACATGGCGCGCACCATGTCGCCCAGAAGTTAATCAGCAACGTTTTGCCCTCAAATTGTGCCAGTGTGATTTTGCCGCTTTGCAGTGTCGGTAAAACGATATCGGGGGCAGAGCGATCTAATGCGATGATATTCTCAAAACCTTTTGAGATCTTCATGGTGCCGTTTGGAGTAGGGATGCGCACCTGGTCCCATATGGCATAGCCTGCGCCAACCGCGATAATCAGAAGGAAGATGCCAAGCTTTTTCATGGACTGACCTTTCGTGCGCGTACCCACAATGCACCGATCAGAATGCTCTCACCACCGACAAAGAGTGCCAGAATTGTGGCCGCGCTATTTGTAAACCCATATGAGTGTAGCCCTACGCTCAAGAGGTTCACGCCGAACCATGAAAGCGCGACAATGACGCCTGTATAGGCCAGTCCGGCTTGAAAAGCGCGCCTGCTCATCATGCCCGATAATGGGCCGTGTAAAACCCATATCAGCCAAAGGCAAATTAACAATGCGCCGTTTTCCTTCGGATCCCAGCCCCAAAAGCGTCCCCATGATTGGTCCGCCCAAATGCCGCCAAGTACTGTGCCCGTTGTGGCGAGCAACAATGAGATAATGGCAAGCACTTTAAGTTTTGCATTTAAGTCTCTATCAAAAGGTAAAATCAGAGTGAAATGCGCAAGGGCTGCTGCAATCAGACAAAAGGCATAGGCCGCTGTGATACATATAACATGGGTGGCCAGCCAGAAATTGGTATTGAGTACGGCGCTCAGCATCATCAGGTTATCGCCGCTCGTGTCATGCGAAAAACCGACCAGTTGCAAAGCCATGCCTAAGCCAGCTGTTAAATAGAGCCAGAAAAGCTGGCGATCTTTAATAAAGGCAACCAGCATGGCAATGCTCGCAATCAAACCAACGAACATGATTGATTCATAGAGCGTACTAACCGGCGGACGCTCTAGGATATACATTCGCAGTGATAGCCCGATTGCCTGTACGCACGCGCCAAGAGTAAGAAGCGTAAAGACCATAAATGTGGGTTTCAAACGCGGCATCATATAACCACTCACCAGTAAAATCATCGCAATTGCATAAAGAAAAAATGCAATTTTAAAAGGTGAAAGCGCATTATAAAATAGCTCGGCTTCTAGTGCGCCTTGCTTGAAATCGTTATTTTGTGCTTGTAGCAGTGATTGCTCCAGTTCCCTCGCAGCGATGTTAAAGCTAACGAAATCTTGCATATGATAAGCATAAGTAAGGGTTTGCAGATGTTCGAAAATATCAGCATAAGCCTCATCCTGTTTCGCAAGAAATACGGCCCACGGGCTTTTCATCTCTGCATTTGATGTAGGAAGAATGCGAAGAAAAGAGCTGCGCTCGCCACCTTTAGCCATTAAATCGAGTGAAAAAGCGACTTGAAGATCGCGTTGTTCCGCTTCGCTGTAAAGATCGATCTGCTCGCCTTTTTTGTTAAGCGTGTCTTGGACTCTGGTCTTGATCTTGGGAATTTGCGATGTAAGCTCGACAAAACTTTGCGCTTTACTAGCCTCTTCATTATCGATGTTCAATGGTAGGAATAAAGTCAAACTGCTAAGAATATCCTTATATAAAGAGATATTATCGCTCAAATCGATAAGCGCGATCTGTGCCTTTGTCCACTCATCCTGTGGCGTTACAACAATCGATTCCAAAATATCGCTTTTGGCGATTATCGCAGCGCTAAGAGTCTGAAAAGAATAAAGCTTCTCGTCTTGCTCGGGAAGCTCTAACATATTCGCTACATCTGGGTTGCGGATTTTGAAAACAGGAATTTGTTCCGCTGCGGCCGGGTCAAAAAGAGTGATTGTAAACCAGCGCATAGCCTGCGAGTCATTGCTGCGTAGTTTTTTCTTAACAGCCCGCGCCATGCTCTCTAGTGGCTTCACGCGCCCTTCATGTAAGACAGGTATGGCACGCAAATTTTCAGTACTAATACCTGCGGCATAGGAACTTGGGAGAAGGCAAAACAGACTCAATAGGAAGAGGAAAATTCTCATGCTTTTTTCCTCCTTACAATCAAGTGCACAATGATTCCAAGGCACATGACCAGCCCGGAAATATAAGGAAAAGCGCGCCCGACATTCCAAACCACAGCCAGAACAGACACATCCCCATCTGGTGTCGAGATGAATGAGGATTGAAATAGAGTGTAGCCTTTATAGCGCAACGGCTCATTCATTGAAATAACACTCTCCCAGCTGCTCACACCGTCAATAATGCGCACATGCGATGAATAGGCCTTGGCCATATCCGTGCCCGGGTGTTCCTCGCGGGTAAAGTCGATGAGTTCTACTTTGAAAGGGAGTGTGCGTTTAAGTTTAGTTAGGGCAAGGCTATAGCGTTTGCCGCCAGCCTCGAACTTGGGTAGTATGGGGATATCCTCTAAGACGGTATGAATCTGTTCTTCACCATCAATGTTAATTTTCAATGTAAGCCCTGCCATGTTGCGCTCATTCTCGCGCTCTGGCGGTTTGGGTTTGAGGCTCATATTTTTCGCCATGCCGATAAAGCGCTCATTACCGTCACTACGGCGCGTAATCTCACAATTACCGCAACGTTCTAACACCTCAATTGTAAACGGTGCATTAATAAGGGGGATTTTATCCTGATCCGCAATGTCATTAAAGGCTATGACATATTGTGGCTTTGCGCTCTCATCAAGAACGGTTAATTCACGCGCATGATAATCACTGATCTGGGATGTAACCTCTCCCTCGGCAAAATCCAGATAGCTTTCGGTTGAGAAGAGGGCGGTTAAAAGCCCACCGACAAGAAGCAACAGAACAGCGATATGAGTGATGATGATGCCTGCTTGTTCGCGCTTCCACGGGCTTTTAAAAATCAGTTTACAGCTCAGATTTAAAGCCATTAAAGCCAGAAATACAGGAAGCCCGGGTAAAGGAAGCCATCCTGCCCATATAATCCAGTTACTGAAAAAGATATGGGTCGCTGCATACAAGCCTATGTATTTTTGCGCAATCGTTCCAATCAGCAAAAATAGCATGATGATCGGCAGAACATAGTGAAGTATGCGCGGTGCACAGAGAGCATTGCTAAAGGTTTTAAAGTTAAGGTGCATTATACAAAGCATTTTAATCTTTAAAATGAATTGGGCTAGTGAAAAAACGTCTTTTTATTTTAAAATCTGTAAAATGTGCTACCTTACCTAGGCCTTAATTACGTCAGGGCTAATATGGGGATATTAAAAATCAATGAGCGCGAATAACAAAGATCCGCTTAGACCAGTGCACCATATAAACAAAGTCTACATATTGGCGCTAAGCCTTATCATGCTGCTTGCTTTTGGAAAATATGTTGCTATGGAAGCGCTCATCTCAACGCAGAAAACATCAGCCAGTGCCATTAACTTAAGCGGACGTCAGCGTATGTTAAGCCAGCGCATAGCGTTGTTTTCGCAAAGTGTTGTTCAGGCAAAGAGCGATGAGGAGCGCGCAGAATCAAATGAAAAGCTGAGTAAAACCCTTAGTGAATTCGAACAAAATCACAAAAGCTTGATCGAGGGGTCGAAGGACAAGAATATAGCGCGTCTCGAAAACCCCATGATAAGAGCGATTTATTTCGACGGAACACCATCACTGCATTCAATGGTGGGTGAATATGTGTCAAAAGCCTCTATCATAATTGACCCGGTGGCCATACTGGCTGCCAAAGACGAGGCACTGGAATATATTTTGAGAGTAGGCCCAGAGAGCCTGTTAAAAGAGCTTAATGACGTTGTTTTTGCACATGAAAAAAGCGCACGCGAAGATGTCGAAAAGATTATTTTTATGCAGATGATCTTTCTGATCATGACGGCAATAATTTTGCTTTTAGAGGCAATATTTCTGTTCAGCCCGTTGGCCAAAAAATTGAAAACACAAATTCTGCAATTGGAGAGAAAGCAGCAAACCATTTCCCGCCAATATAAGGAGCTGGAGCGTTTCACTTTTATTTCTGCACATTCGCTGCAGGAGCTGGTCAGAAAAATGGCCGGCTTCACAGGTCGGTTGCGTGAGAATATAAGCGAGGAATTGGATGAAAAAAATAAAGAATATCTCGGCTACATTATAGAAAGCGTTGCACAAATTAGGGCTTTAATGGATGCCTTGTCTGCATACGCACGTGTTAGCTCTCACAAACTAAGGCTGAGTAAAATGGACAGTAAATCCCCGCTGGAAAAGGTTGTTCGCACTTTATCACGCGATTTGGGTGATAAAAATGCAGCTATAAACTATGAAAATCTTCCGGAAATATTTTATGATGAAAAAAATCTGGAATGGATATTCGAGCAATTAATACGTAACGCGTTACTATATAGTTGTGATCAAAAATCAATAATAAGCGTTTCTGGCCATGAGCGAGACGATGTGTGGGAGTTTTGCGTTCAAGACAATGGGATTGGCATTAAGGAAGAGTACTATGAGAAAATTTTTGAATTCTTTCAGAGATTGCATCGTGAAAGCGAGATTTCGGGTATCGGTGCGGGGTTGGCCTTGGTGAGGAAGCTGGTGGAACGCTCTGGCGGGGAATGTTGGGTGGAATCTGAACCTGATAAAGGCAGCCGTTTTTATTTTACAATATCGCGTACGTTAAACGAGGATGATGAATGATTAATGTTCTTTTGGTCGAGGATGACGATGCAGATATTTTAATTTTGCAAGAAGCTATGAATATAACAGAGTTTCAAAACCGTCTTTTCATCGCGCGTGATGGCCTTGAGGCTCTGGAGCTCCTACAAGACGAAACCTATCCTAATCCGGATTTTATCCTGTTGGATCTCAATATGCCGAAAATGGATGGTCATCAGGTTTTGAAATGGATTAAAAACCATCCGGAGCTAAGAAGGATACCTGTCGGAATCTTAACGACATCATCGGCCGAGAGAGATATAGAAAAGGCCTATAAGAATTACGCAAGCTATTACATCACTAAACCTTCGAGTTTTCAGGAGCTTAAGCTTGTGGTGCAGGCAATTAATGATTTTTGGACAAAAATAGTTTGCCTGCCCAAAAGATATAACTATGGCAAAGAAAATAACTGATCGGTTTATCGGGCGTAATATTCATATAAATGTGGACGAATCGCTTGTTTTTCGGAATTTTCTTGTTCTGAATTTATCGAATTGTTTAAGCTGTGATTCCATAAGCATTTAATATATTACACAAAGGGGTTTTGCGATGGGCTTTAAAAGAACATCCGAAGGTCGGGTTTTTTTTCAGGGATTAGATGATGCCGGGGCGAATGATATGGCAATGACAGGGGCATCAAAACCGCTTTCTTCGTCGTCATCGCATCCTAACGCCGCGCCGTCATCACGACCGCTGTCTAATGGTCTAGGCTCTGAATATACAGGAAACTCCCAAACCCAGATTCAAATCGTAACCTTGCTCAAAGCGTTGAATGAGCGCCTGAAAGCAACACAAGCCGAGCGTAATAATATGCGCCAGGAACTTGATGCATATAAAAATTTAATTGCTGATCTTGAAGATAAAGCCGAGCGTGGCGAGAAAGCTTATGTTCAGCTTGAGCAAAAGCTTTCTCGTGCGGCTGATACAAAGAATAGTGCAAAAAGCGCCGAAATGGCGAAGGACGCTCTGGCCGAGATGGCGGAAACCCGTAAGCTTCTACTTGCTTTGGAGGGAAAAAGCGCCGCTTTTGACCGCGAAGTACAGGCATTGAAATCTAATGTTGAGCGCCACCAGCAAGTGGGAAGCCAGCTTCTTCAGAAACAAACGGCCTTGGAGAACACGCAACAGCAACAAGCGCAAAAAGTTGCTGATCACAGCCAAATCGCCTCTAAAATCGTTCAACGCATAAAAGACGGTGAACAACGCGTTGAAGATATGGGCGCCAAGCTTGAGCAAACATCAACCGAGCAGGCGCGCATAGGTCGCAAGCTGGAAAAAGCAATCGAAGAGCGTGCGCGCTTTATGCGTAAGATTGAGCGTATCGAAGAAACTGTAATTCAAACCCGTGATGCACTCAATGCACGTGCGATGGTTTTACTTACTGATCAAAATGTCGCTGATGAGCATGAGCACAGTGCGCCAGCACAATCACCGGCAGCGCCTTCGAATACGCCCGCACCGATCGCTGAAAAAGCTAAGGGGCCAATTTTCATTAAAGCGCCTAAGCCTTCGCTCACATCTACACAATTGAAGATGGTTGCAGGCGGCGTGGCCGGGATTTTGTTGCTTTCAGCCGGCGCCTTTGCACTTATGGTAGCGAGGCCGAACCTTTTCGAACCAACGCCCAGCTATAAAGTGCCTTCTACGCAATCGGCGTTGACCCCACGCTTAGGCGATGCAGATACAGCGGCCACAACGAACAGCACGAATGCGGCGCTTCTCAATGAAATTCAAAGAATTGAGGATATGGAATGGCAAATCCGTCAAAAAGCCAAGGCTGATACAGTTGAGGAAAATATAGACACGGTTAAAAAGCCAGCTGTAAGCACCCTGCCATCTGACAGTGAGCCTGAAGAGACTTCAGATCAGCAGCCGCCTGGTCAGCAGGTAGCAGCGGTAGAGTTCAATGATGATATAGGCACTCTAAATCTAAATGGCCCTGAAGCCGTCAAAGCTGCGCTGGATGGTGACGTTGACAAAATAGCGCAGGCTCTAAACAATATAGAGCCCAATAAAGCCGCGCCGCTCGAACTAACGCCAAGCCAGCCTATTGATAAAGTGCAAGACCCACGCAAACTGGTTAAGGCTGATAAGTCATTGCCTGACAACATTAAAGATCTTGAAGAGCAGGCCTTCGAGGGAAAAGCGGAGGCGCAGCATGATCTGGCCGCTCTATATACAGCCGGTCAAGCGGGCGTAGAGCAGGATTTTGAGCGTGCACGCTTTTGGTTCGAGCAATCTTCCGCGCGCGGGGTTGATAATGCAGCCTACAATCTCGGTGTTCTTTATCATCAGGGCTTAGGTGTTAGAGCGGATCTAGGCAAGGCGCTGGGCTATTATGAGCTTGCGGCGTCCCACGGCCACCCTGAAGCTCAATATAATCTTGGTATCGCTTATATCGAAGGGATCGGCGTATCTTATGATGCTGAAAGGGCGGCTGGTTATTTTCAAAAAGCAGCACAAAACGGAATTATGGAGGCCGCATACAATCTGGGTCTGATCTATGAAAACGGTCTATTGGGCAGCTCTAATCCCGGAGAGGCGCTTGTATGGTATAAAATAGCGGCAGATCAAGGAAGCCCTGAGGCCAAGCAAGCATTACAACAACTGGCAAAAACATTGGATATTGACGAGGATTCGGTAAATCGCCTTGCAGAGTCCATGAAAACCAGCAGTGCGATAACAAGTGGGCCAGCTATGCGCGCTGTCTCAACAGTACCGGATCAATCAATTACCAATCAATATCGCCTGGCTGAGATACAAAAGTTTTTGATGAAAGAGGGTCTCTACCCCGGTCCTGCTGATGGGGTGATGGGCCCTTTGACTGCGGATGCGATTAAAACCTATCAGCGTCAGAATAAAATGGCCGTTAATGGGGCTATCACCTCCGAACTGATAGAGCATATGCATCTTAACTAGTACGCAGCGCTTAGCATTATGTGATATGACAAGAGCCCTATAAAAGGGCTCTTGTCATATATTCATGGTGTGCGGGTGCTCTTAATCGACCAGCTTGTTCCACCAGCCTTTTTTCTTATTAACCGGTGCTTCATTCACCTTTTCATACTCTTTTGGAGTAGGCGGTGTAGCAGGCTTATCGTCATTAGAAGCGCTAGCCTTTTTCGCTGCTGTTTTTTTAGTTGCAGGTTTTTCTTCTTTTTTGGTCTCTTTCTTAGCCAGTTTTTTTGGTTTTTCAGCCTCGCTCTTTTCCTCTGTCTTTTCTTTAGGCTTGGCGGTTTTGGCTTTTGAAGGCGCCTTTGCAGGCTTCTTCTTTTCATCTTTTTCCGCTGTTTCGGCTTTGGCTTCGGATTTCTCTTCTTTTTTGTCGGCCGCTGTGTCTTTCTTCACATCCTCGTCTTTGGACTCAGTTGATTTAGAGCTACGGCGAGGTCTAGATGTTTTCTTCTCTTCGCTCTGATTGCCTTTGTTATCATCGCTTTTATCGGACTTACTGTCGTCTTTATCCTGAACACTATCTGAATCTGAGGATTGTTCTTCATTATCATTCGTGCGGTCTTTATCACGATTGTTTCTGCGACGACCACCGCGACGACCACGGCGTTGGCGCTTGCGCTCACCACTTTGCTCATCGCCTGATTCTTTATTCTTGGATGAAGATTGTCTTTCATTCTCATCCTGAACATCTTCGATATCCGCATCATCATCATTCCCGCCCTTTGACTTGGGCTTGGAGACCTCTACGCGTGCGCCTGATGCGCCAAGCGTTTCATCAACGCGAATGCATATGCGTACGTCATAGCGCGCTTCAAGATCTGACATATTCTGGCGCTTGTTATTAAGGACATAAATTGCCACTGCGCTAGAAACATGCACCATAATTTCAGCGGCGCGACCCTTAATGCATTCGGCTTCAATGTCACGAAGAACAAGAATAGAGGCTGCATCGGCTGTACGTGTACGCCCTGATCCTTCACAATGCTTACAGGTTTCAAACTGGCTTTCGCCCAGAGACGCGCTCATGCGTTGGCGAGACATCTCCATCAAACCGAATGATGAAATGCGCCCCATTTGAATGCGCGCTTTATCACCAGATAAGGCATCGCGCATCTTGCGTTCGACCTTGGCATTATTACGGCGATCTTCCATATCGATAAAGTCGATTACGATCAAACCACCGAGGTCACGAAGGCGCAATTGCCGCGCGACTTCTTCGGCTGCTTCTAAATTGGTCTTGAGCGCGGTCTCTTCGATGTGGCGCTCTTTGGTTGCTTTACCAGAGTTTACGTCGATTGATACCAGCGCTTCGGTCGGGTTAATGATTAAATATCCACCAGATTTCAGGTTAACACTGGTCTCGCCGATATCGGCGATTTGCTCTTCAATTTTAAATTTGTTGAACAGTGTCTGCTGGTCATTTTTATAATCCACGACGCGCTTAACATGAGATGGAATCATCATCTTCATGAAGTTTTTCGCGGTTTTAAAACCTTCATTACCAGCAACAATAATCTCGTCGATATCGCGGGTATAAAGATCACGCACCGAGCGTTTAACTAGATCCGCTTCTTCATAAACCATTGCTGGTGCGGTCGATTCCATTGTTAGGCCGCGGATATTGTCCCAAAGGCGCATCAGGTAATCGAGGTCGCGCTTAACTTCTGTTTTTGTGCGTGTAACGCCTGCTGTACGCAGTATAACGGACATACCTTTAGGCACCTCTAACTCTTTCATCATGTCACGCATCTTTGCGCGATCCTGATAATTAGAGATCTTGCGTGAGACGCCACCAGCGCGTGGGCTGTTCGGCATCAACACGCAGTAACGTCCTGGCAAGGATAGATAGCTTGAAACAGCAGCACCTTTATTGCCGCGCTCTTCCTTGGAAACTTGAATAAGCATGATCTGACCACGCTTTATGACTTCCTGAATTTTATATTTGCGGCGAATATTGTAACGAAAACGGCTATCACCACCGTCATCTTCATCACCTCCAACGGTCTCTACGCGCTTGGAGCGATAGGCTGCATTGCGTCCGCCACCGCGGCCATTATTATTACGACCGCGACCATTGCGTCCACGGCGTCCACGGCCATTATTGTTGCGATCGCGGCGGTTTCCATTATTCTCGTCATCTTCCGATACGTCATCGATAACATTGCCGTTTACGTCATCTTCACTATCATCTTCGATTGTGTTGCCAATGGCTTCATCTTCTTCAGATGCGTTTTCAGCTTCATCTTTTTTAGATGATTTTGATTTTTTTACGCTTGTCTCTACAGGCTTCTTACCCTTGCTGCCTTTTGCATCATCGGAGTCATCAGAACCAGCGTCACCGCCAAGCTCTTCAATCACTTCATGTGCATCATCCTCAACAACTTCCAGATTATTTTCTGAATCATCGTCGTTGCTTTCGCCATCGAGGTTCTCATCATCCAGATCATCCTCTTCGTCTTGCATCGCAGCTTCCTGCTCGGCAATCAAAGCCTCACGATCGGCAATCGGTATACGGAAGTAATCGGGGTGAATTTCTGAAAAAGGAAGGAAACCGTGGCGGTTCCCGCCATAATTTACGAAGGCGGCCTGTAGAGAAGGCTCTACGCGGGTGACTTTGGCAAGGAAGATGTTTCCTTTCAAAGGCTTTCTAAATGCGCTCTCATATTCAAATTCGGCCAGACGACCATTATCGACGACGGCAACGCGGGTTTCCTCCTCATGCGTTGCATCGATGAGCATTTTCTTAGTCATGATATATCTCCATAAGCGCGCAGCGTGCAGCGACCTTCCCATGATGTCCGAAAAAGGGAAAGCGGCGCTTTCTAAGCGCGCATAAATTCTTAAAACAAAATTTTTAGCTGATACAGTCCGCGAAACCTAATCATCATTTTAAAGCGCGGGATCCGTATAGCTCGAACATCGAAAATAACCCTACACCCGTTTAAATTTTTCCACAAGAGGATAATGTTACAAATACGAGAAATCGTGGCACACCCTTGATCTCCATTGATTGTAGCGAAGGGTGTTAAAATTTGGTAGAATAGGAGTTCGATACAATTCTTTCATTGAACTAAGGTAACAAATCCCCCATGCCAGACCCAATCCGCCCCGACCGTGAAGCCATGGAATATGACGTAATTATCGTAGGGGCAGGCCCGGCCGGATTATCCTGTGCTATTCGCCTGAAGCAACTCGATGAAAGCATCAATGTTTGCATCCTTGAAAAGGGTTCTGAAGTCGGCGCACATTTGCTTTCCGGCGCAGTGTTCGAGCCGCGCGCTTTGAACGAGCTGATCCCAGATTGGAAGGAAAAGGGCGCGCCATTAAAAATCGAGGCAAAAAGCGATAAATTCCTATTTCTAACCAAGAATAAAGCTTTCAAATTCCCGACGCCTCCGCAAATGCATAATAAGGGTAACTTCATTATCTCGCTGGGAAATCTGGGCCGTTGGCTTGCTGAACAAGCTGAAAATTTAGGCGTGGAGATATTCCCCGGCTTCGCCGCCGCTGAGGTGCTCTATAATGTGGGCGGCGCGGTGATCGGCGTGGCAACTAATGATATGGGAATCAACAAAGAGGGCGAGAAAACCGATAGCTTTGAGCCCGGCATGGAGCTACACGCCCGTCAAGTCGTCTTCGCCGAAGGGTGTCACGGCAGCCTCACCAAAAGCTTGATCAAACGCTTTAATTTGCGTGAGGACTCGGATCCGCAAACCTATGGCCTCGGTATCAAGGAAATCTGGGAAATTGAACCCGCCAAACACAAAGAAGGCCACATTCTGCATACGCTGGGCTGGCCGATGGATAAGGAAACTTACGGCGGTTCATGGCTCTATCATATGGAGGATAATCAGGTCTCCGTTGGGTTTGTGGTTGGCTTGGATTATAAGAACCCGTACATCAATCCATATCAGGAGATGCAGCGTTTTAAAACACACCCCGAAATACGCGATTTATTCGAAGGTGGCCGCCGCGTGGCTTATGGTGCGCGCGCTCTGGTCGAAGGCGGTTTTCAATCGATCCCGAAGCTCAGCTTTGCGGGTGGCGTTTTTATAGGGGACACGGCAGGCTTCTTGAATACGCCCAAGATCAAAGGCAACCATACAGCCATGAAATCAGGCATGGTCGCCGCCGAAGCGATAGCAGGGCACCTAAAAGCCCATGAAAGCTATGGCATCGAGTGCGAATCCTACCCCGAAATGATGAAGAAATCATGGGTATGGAAAGAGCTTAAAAAGGTCAGGAACATCCGCCCTGGCTTCCACAAAGGGCTCTGGATGGGCTTGCTGAACGCGGTTTTCGAAACGATCACGTGCGGTTTTTTACCTTGGACATTGAAAAATCATGCCGACTATGCTCAACTAGAGAATAAGAGTAAACATTCTCCCATTGAGTATCCCAAGCCTGATAATGTTTTGACCTTTGATAGGCTGACCAATGTTGCGTTTTCAAACACCAACCATGCAGAAGACCAGCCAGTCCACCTGCAATTGATCGATCCGAGCGTTCCGGTTGAGGTGAATTTGAAAGAGTATGATGAGCCCGCACAGCGCTATTGCCCAGCCGGAGTTTATGAAATTGTTAAGGATGATCAGGAAAGCTATAAGTTGCAGATCAATTCACAAAACTGTGTACACTGTAAAACCTGCGACATCAAAGACCCGTCGCAAAATATAAACTGGGTTGTACCCCAAGGTGGAGACGGGCCGAACTATCCGAATATGTAAGAGGAATGCATAAAGACTGGATTTTATGGTTCCAAAGATTAGATGAATACAGTGGGAGCTTTCAAAGTGAAAAATTTTGTTCTGATGTTATTATCCTCTGTTGTCGGTGTGACGGCAGGGATTGCTATTGTTAACAACTATCTTCCCCATGTTGGTGGTGAGTCTGAAATGCAAGACTCTGATAGCGTCAATTATATGGATTTAACACCCGAGGAGCGCTATTACCAAACGCTTAGAAACGGCCCTTATCAAAATAAAACAATTTCGGGATATTACTTGAGTGGTCGTTTTGCACAACGCAACCACGATTGGAAGACCGCCCAAGGTAATTTGGAAAAAATCCTCAATAAAACGGGCGAGGATGATATCGAGCTGATGAAACGCACCATGGTTTTATCTATGGGCGCCGGTGAATATAGCAAAGCCATTTCTCTAGCGCACAAGGTTAAGGAATTGAGCGGTGAGGATAGTGAAAGCAGTGCTCTAGCTTATCTCTTTATCGGGTTAGAAGCAACTAAGGCTATGAAATATAAAGAGGCTAATGAGGCGATTTCGGAAATGCCCGAAGGCAGCCTCTCCGACTTTATCATGCCATTGCTCAATTCGTGGGCCGCTGCGGCCCTTGGTGCTTATGACGTGGGTGATTTACGAAACAGCATAATGCACTATCATCATGCAATTTTGATTGCTGATATGATGGATAAGCCCGAAGAGATCAAAGAATTGTTAAATCGTGCATTAGCCGCGCCGGATCTTAATTCAGCCGAATATGCTTGGGTGGCCTCTGTATATGCGCATATCGGTGAGCAGGAAAAAGCGCTAGAGCTCTATGAAAAGCTTTATGATGCCGCGCCGATATCTGAAATAAAAACCAAAATCGAAGCCTTGAAAAATGACACTTATGTTGATGAATATAAGGGTGTAAAAAGCGCATCGGAAGGCATAGCACTTGCGATGTATAACATGGCAAGCTTATTGGCGCAGGACATTAATGATGATAGCGCCCGCGTATTTGCGCAAATTGCGCTCTATCTCGATAGTGATTTATCGGACGCAAAATTCTTGCTGGCCAGTATCGCCGCGCGAAATGGCCGTGAAGGTGATGCAATTGCTTTCTTTGAGGGCGTGCAAGCGGATTCACCAGATTACATTCCTGCCCGTAAAGCCGCTGCAGGTCTATACGAGACCAAGGGTGAGTATGCAAAGGCCGTGGAAATATTAGAGCCCATATATGAAGAGCTTAATGATATTGATGCTTTAATTCAGATCGGTGACGTCTATCGCCATAATGAAGAATACGCCAAAGCAGTAAAGTATTATAATCAGGCTGAAAAAGCGTTTGAGGGGGAGGTCTCCGGTGACCATTGGCATCTTTATTATGTTCGAGGGATGAGCTATGAACAGCTAAAAAAATGGGATAAAGCCGAAGCGGATTTGAAAAAAGCGTTGGAGTATGAACCCGATCACCCGTTCGTTTTGAATTATCTTGGCTATGCGTGGGCTGACCAAGGCGTAAATCTTGAAAAAGCTTTAGAGATGATTGAAAAAGCTTCGGCATTGGAACCCCAAGATGGCTATATTGCTGACTCGCTTGGGTGGGTATTGTATCGGATGGGTAAATTTGAAGAGGCCGTCCCGCATTTAGAGCGCGCGGTTGAGCTTCGACCCTATGATGCAGTAATCAACGATCACCTAGGTGATGCATATTGGCGCGTTGGGCGCCGCCTTGAAGCTAAGTTTCAGTGGTTGCGCGCGAAAAACCATGCTGAAGAAGATACGCTCGTATCAAAGTTGGATGTAAAATTGATCGACGGATTGCCTGCTGCCGAGGCTGGAAAATCCGGCCTCATGCACGCTGAAAACAGCACATTGCCCCCCCCGCAGCAGCTGAATAGCACAGACTAGGAAGTAAAAGGCTAAACACTTATGGCTCTTTCGATCGAGGTCTTCGCGCCTGCTAAGCTTAACTTATACCTGCATATTACCGAGCGTCTGAAGAACGGCTATCATATGCTGGACTCGCTCGTCGGATTTGCCGATATAGGTGACCTTATTACCATCGAGCAAGCGCCTCAATTTGAGTTTGAAATTTGCGGCGAATTCGCTAGCGTTTTCAGCGATAAAGAGCGAGACGTAAGTCCAGCTTCGTCTAACCTGGCTGTCAGAGCGGCTTGGGGGGTGGCCAGGGCGACCGGGCATCGATTGGACGTTAAAATCACGCTCGAAAAAAATCTTCCCTTTGGTGCAGGGTTAGGGGGCGGAAGCGCGGATGCAGCCGCTGTAATTCGCGCGCTTCTTCGCTATTGGCAGATGCCCGAAAATTTGCCTTTTATGAAAGATTTATTGATCTCGCTGGGCGCTGATGTACCTGTTTGTTTTCACGCAAAGCCGGCACAAATTAAAGGCATCGGTGATATTTTTTCGCCCCTCTCGCTCCTACCTTCAATGCCGCTTGTAATCGTGCATCCGCAGAAACCGTGTGCGACTGAAAGTGTGTTTAAGCGTTTTGAGGGGCCGTATAACAGCGAGCTAAAGCTTCTGCCTTTTACAAACACTGATGATTTCATAGAGGTCTTGCTGCGTCAGAATAATGTCTTGGAAGCGGCAGCCTGTGAGGACGTGCCACAGATCGCCAATATCCTACAAAATCTAGGGGCGCAAAAAGGTGTGCGCATTGCGCGAATGAGTGGATCAGGCTCGGCATGCTTTGCGTTTTTTGAAAGCAAGGAAGAGGCGAAGATGGCCGCGAAATCAATCTCCGGCGATAACCCTGATTGGTGGGTGCGTGCCGGAAATCTGCTAAGGTAAAGACCCTAGCGCGCTAAGACCACCTGATAGAAGATAGCATCGCCATTATCATCGGTAAAACATCCCGAAGCTTGACCATTGAAAATAGCCTGCCCGTCATCAACAAGATTGAACGTCTCGTCATCAAAAGCATCAGAGCCATTCTCATAAAGCTCGACATTATCAATGGTGGTGGTAATCGTGCCTGAAATGCTGCGTGAAGTGTTGATTTGCGCGCACATCGCTTGTGATACAGCAGCGAGCATAACAAGATCAGGGCCGTCATCACGCCCGACACCAGGGACGTTGAGGCTGTCTGTAAACATCAAGCCTTCACCACCGAGAAGCGCGGCGCTCTCGCCTGTAATATCCTGCCAGCTTTGCCCTGCGCCACTGACTTCGAAAACGCGGCAATTCGCCGTGCCCGCGCCATATCCGGCAACGCTGGTATTTTGAAAGCTGATATCGCTTTCAGAACATCCGTTCATGTTCAATTGCTGCACATCTTGTTCGATACCGCTTGCATAGCGCAGCAGTTGGCTGGTGGCGATTGTTCGTTGCTCAAAACTACCTGTTTGTTCAACGCTGGATGTGCCGCGAGAAAGCACCATAGTTAAAAGGCCGAGCAGCACAGCGCCGATCAGGATAAACCACAATGCGTTTCCGCTCTGAGTAGTTGGGCTAATCTTCATCTTCATGCTCATTATGTGCAGGTCCGCAGCCGCAGCCAGCGCCGTGA
>JAHQVU010000078.1 GCA_019634145.1 Micavibrio sp.
CGCCTATTCGCCAATGACGGCACACCAATCGGAAACCCACCGACTTGCTTTGTCGCGGTGGCTTACAAGATGGCAGAGCGTAAATCCCTCAATATTGAAGAACGCCGTCCGAGCACACCGGAAAAAAGCTCGCTCAAAATATCGGCGATGCGCGACCAGAAAACAGGCGCGATTGTCGATGTTGTTAGCCGTGAGCTCAGCTTAAGTGAAATTCTGCCATATCGTGTGGATTCGGAAGGCTATTTGAAAGTCTATCTCCATGACGGACTGGCGCGCTCTATCGCCAATGCGGTGCCGCGCGGCGGAATTAATATCGATGGGCGACTCTGGTCAGGGCATATGATCGAGCCGATTTCGGTCGATGCCGATGCCTTTGCGAAGATGGAGGCCTTTGATGTTAAACATTCGGTTTTATTTGCCCGCGATTTTTTAGGCCTCAAACCCAAAGTCGGTGAGGTCCTGACCAAAGGGCCGGATTATTATCCCGCTCCCGATTTTATCGATGAGAAAATCCAGACCTATTATATGCACGTCGAAAAGGCGAAAGGCCACATCACGCCGAAGAACGAGGTATTTAATAGCTATAAATTTCAGGCTAAGGGCATCATTCGCGAGCTTGATGCGCAGCAAGTTCTCGATGCCATCACCATCGGTATGATCCCAAATGCACGGATAGAGTTGCAAATCCTTTCGCTTTTCCAATACTTGAAAATCAAACCTGAAAACTGGGTTTCTAAAAAAATCGATCTCCAGCTTAACCGTCTGGCCAATCAAAAAAGCTCAACATCTTTGCTCAAAGCAATGGGCGAGCCGGATGAACGCTTTAAGGCGATCAAGGGGACAGCAGGAGAACTGCGTCCTATTCACTCTACGTTTGTGGAGGAAGGGCATTCGAGAGGGTCGCTGTCCGGCCTAACATCGGAAAATGTTGATTTCATCGTGCATGATGGAAAAACGCTCAATACAGCTGTGATCCTTCCACTGACTAAGGATTTAAAAGGCGACATCCACGCAGGATTTAACACCAAATATTTGCCCGTCCCCCAGCGATATGAGGGAACGGGAATGACAGCGTGCCTGCCGAGCCTCGACATTCCACCCGAGATACAGAACTTTAAACAGCTTAAGAAATTTATCGCCAATGAGTACGGGATTACACCGGCAAGTGTGATCAAGATGGGGGAAAGCTACCATATGCATATCGGTATTACACCCCAGCGGATTTACCCCTTTGCCATTGCCGCGCCCCCGAGCATGATGAAAGATCCGGATTCACATTTTCTACCTTTCTATCAGATGATGTTGCTAAAGCGCGCTTTATCAAAGCAGCCGCATTTCATGGTGGTTTTGGCGCGGGCTTACCGCTATTTCCATGATGATCTTCGCCTTGATGCACGCCTGGAGGCCAAAGCGATTTTAAAACAGCGCTTTGAAAATATGCAGCCAGTGTGGTCGATGCCGATCCACTTCGATTCTATTGATATGATGCGCGAGCACATCGATGACAAAGTCCGTCAACAGCGTGCGGCACAAGAGCTGGAGCGCATAGAAATCGAGGAAAACGAGCACCACAAAAAGATGTTGGAGGAGGAAGAACGTCAGCGTCAGGACATGGAAAATAAATTGCTGGACGAAAAGAAGCGTAAGCCTTTTCACGCACAAAACCCTAAAAAGAAAAAGCCGCTTCCGAAACTATCAGGCAAAGCCAAAGCACAGCTAACATCGCCGCCACCCTTTAGTCTTGACCCAAGAGCTTTGGCGGGGAAAAATATATCAACACCGGAAGCCGAACCTGACGAATTCGAGCAAGAGCTTGAAGCCTTTATGGACGAATTCGAGCAAGAAATCATCAAGCCTACGCCCGAAAAGTGGTAGGTCAAATGTCCAGTGCGCCCAATGATATAGAGGTTTTTGACCGCACGCTTTTGCGCCAAAGGCGTCAGCGCGTCGCACAAAATTTCACCAATCATGATTTTCTTTTCAAATGGGGGCGAGAGCAGCTTATAGAACGCTTAAGTGAAATCAAACGTGACTTTCCGAAGGCCATTCAGCTTGGCGCGCGCGGCGGAAAAATAAGCGAGCATTTTATTCTCGGTGATAGCAGCAATACCTTCTCCCCCGACTTTATTACGGATGAAGAATTTTTAGCACTTAAAGAAGGCTCACTTGATCTGGTGATCAGCAACCTCTCCCTACATAACGTCAACGATTTACCTGGCACACTCACACAAATCCGCCGTGCGCTTAAACCCGATGGGTTGTTTCTGGCGAGCATCTTTGGCGGCGAAACTTTATTCGAGCTGCGCGACGCCCTCGCTAGGTCCGAAATCGAGCTCAAAGGTGGGTTATCACCGCGCATATTCCCCTTCGCCGACAAGCAGCAAATCGGCGCCCTGCTCCAGCGTGCGGGCTTTGCGTTGCCCGTGGTGGACAGCGATATCCTGCGCGTATCCTATCCACATATGTTCAAGCTTATGCATGATTTGCGCGGCATGGGCGAGAGCAATATTATAGCCGCGCGGGATAAAGCATTTGTCGGGCGCACGTTGTTTATGAGAGCTGCGCAGCTTTACTCCGAAAATCACAATGAAGGCGATGGGCGCATCACAGCCAGCTTTGAAGTAATCTTTATGCTCGGCTGGGCACCGCATGAGAGCCAGCAAAAACCTCTCAAACCCGGCAGCGCGGACGTGCATTTATCGGAAGTGCTGAAGAATGATTGATCAGGCCATTCTCTTTGTGGCCTCGTTCCTCGCCAATACAATGTCCGCCTTTGCAGGCGGGGGCAGCGGCCTTGTGCAGCTTCCCGTTATCATTCTTTTGGGCCTGCCTTTTTCGGAAGCGCTGGCCACGCATAAGATGGCGAATTTCATGCTGGGCGCTGGATCAATTGCACGCAACATAAAAAACCGCGATGCGAGTTGGCGCTTCATTATCTTTATGGCAGTCACGGGTGTTATCGGAACCATTATCGGTGCGCGGCTGATCATAGACGTTCCCGACCGCTCCGCGCAAGTTACGCTCGGCATTTTTACAATCGCCCTTGGCGCATATAGTTTTTTTCGCAAGAAAACGGGGGAGGATCACGCCCCCAAGAACCGCAATATAAAAGGACATATCATCGGCGGGGCAGGACTATTCGCGCTCGGTGTTTTCAGTGGGTCACTGACCTCAGGCTCAGGGCTTTTTGTTACGATGTGGCTGATCGCGTGGTATGGGTTTGATTATAAAATTGCTGTTTTTTATACGATGGCGATTGTTGGATTCCTATGGAATTTGACGGGCGGGCTTTCACTGCTCGCCCTGGGCGGTGATGTACAGTGGGGGTGGCTGCCCGTTTTATGGGTTGCGACTTTTCTCGGCGGTTGGATGGGTGCGCACCTTGGCCATTTAAAAGGAAATTTATGGATCAAACGCGCCTTTACGTGTGTTGCCCTTATATCGGGCATACTTTTACTGTTAAAATGAGGCATGATGAACGAAATCGATTTAATCCCAATTCTTGAAGATAACTACTGTTACGTTTTTGAAAGCGGGGATGCACTTGCAGTGGTTGATCCCGGTGAAGCCGCGCCTGTCATCAAATATCTTGAGCAGCGTGGGCAGAACCCCACGCATATTCTGATCACCCATCATCATTGGGATCACGTCAATGGTGTTGCGGAGCTCGTACAAAAATATGGCTGCGCCGTTTATGGGCCGAAAGCCGAGGCTTCCAAGATTCCCAATATCTCGAAAAGCTTTAAGGGCGGAGATGTTTTTAAATTAGGCTCAGAAGAAATCCACGTGATCGACACGCCAGGTCACACTTTAGGGCACATCGTCTTTTACTTGCCAAAGCGCGAGGCCGTATTCGCTGGAGACACCCTGTTTTCAATGGGGTGTGGGCGTGTTTTTGAAGGGACAATGGAGCAGATGTTTAGCTCTATGGACGCTATGAATGCCCTGCCCGATGAAACGATGCTATATTGTGGGCATGAATATACACTCAGCAATGCTAAATTCTGTCTTTCGATCGAGCCTGACAATAAGATCCTTCAAAGCCGCGCCGATGAGGTTAAAACCTTGCACGCAGCCGATAAGCCGACACTCCCTGTCTCGCTCGCAATTGAAAAGCAAACGAACGTCTTTTTACGCGCAGGCTCTGCCGAGCGTTTTGCAGAGTTACGTAGGATGAAAGATAACTTCTAAGCTATTTTTAATTATCGCCTGATGTTTTTTTGGAAGGGCCGCGACGTCGTGAGCCACCACCACGGTTTTGACCACCTTTAGGGCCACCTCGTCCCTGATTACTATCACTGGAATTTCCAGCGTTATCATCGCCATCATCATGAGTCCGACTACGCGCATCACGGTGTGCAGGAATCGGGATTTGTTTTTTGCTGCTTTCATCGCGATCGCTTATTGCAAGCTCGATCTCAACGCGCGAAGAAACCTTGCGAAGCTCGTGAATGGCTTCTTGAAGCGCTGCTTTCGCACCAGAATCTTTCTTGTTAGCTTCCCAGTTCTGGTAAGCCTCAAGACAGTTTTGTGAGCACGTTTGCAAACGCTCTTTAATTTCTTCGCTTTTAATTTTGTCCATTTTTCATCCCTTTATTTTAAGCTCAACACAATACATCAGCGTTAGCCCTATAAGCAAGGCCAACGATCAAAAACCTCATCCGTTTCCGAAAACAGTATTAAGCTGTTGTGAAACCCTTACAAATGTTGTGCATTTAGGAAGGTCTTTCAAACGGCGGGCGCCGACATAAGTGCACGTTGAGCGCAAACCACCAAGGATATCCTGTAACGTGTCATGAACTGATCCACGATAGGGAATTTTTACCGTCTTCCCTTCACTGGCGCGGTATTCCGCCACGCCGCCCTTATGCTTTTTCATAGCTGTGTCACTGCTCATACCGTAAAAGCGCAAATATTTCTGCCCATCTTCTTCGACCAGCTCTTGCTCGGATTGATCATGGCCGGCCAGCATCCCGCCCAGCATGACAAAATCAGCGCCCGCGCCAAACGCTTTGGCCACATCGCCCGGCACGGTACAGCCGCCGTCGGCGCAAATCAGGCCGCCAAGGCCATGGGCAGCATCCGCGCACTCAATCACGGCGGAGAGCTGAGGATAGCCAACGCCCGTCATTTTGCGTGTGGTACAAACACTGCCTGGGCCGATTCCTACCTTGACGACATCAACGCCAGAGAGGATCAGCTCCTCCACCATTTCTCCCGTAACAACATTTCCGGCCATAATGGTCACATCCGGCATTTTGTCGCGCATACGCTTCACATAGTCGATGAAATGTTGACTATAGCCATTGGCCACATCAATACAAACCTTGTCCGGATCACCGCCTTGGCTAATAAACTCGGCAAGCTTTTCTTCGTCATCTTTGACCATGCCAATGGAATACCACAGGTTTTCATGACCATTGTCGGCATAGTACTTCTTCAATGTCTCGAGCGGGTAATGCTTATGAACAGCAACGCTCAAACCATTGCCGTTTTCAGTGAAGGCGCGCGCCATATCCAGTGTGCCAACGCTGTCCATATTGGCGGCTATAATGGGTATACTTTTAAAGCTTTTTCCGCTCCATTTGAATGTGTATTCCTTAGAGATATCAACTTCTTTACGGCTTTTGAGCGTAGAGCGTTTAGGGCGGAAAAGCACATCTTTATAGTCGAGCTTAGTTTCTTCTTCGATACGCATTGAATAATCCTTAAATACTAGCTTTTAAAAATGGATGAAGCCTGAAGCGCGGTTTCTTTCTTCTTGAGAATATCACTCTCCGCGCGGGCAATTTCGGCTTTTAAATCGGCGATGTAATCTTGAAGCTCATCAATGGATAAACCGACAAGTTCGCGGGGAAATTCGTTGGTTTTGGCTTTGGGACGTTCATCATCAAACATGGTAAAAAAGATAGGCTTTCTTGAGTTCAAAATCAATCAGGCAAAAAAATCTTTTCGGTAAAAATAAAAATTATAGTGGTTTTTTTATTTCTCAAGGCTTATAACAGTCTCGTTCCCATTATTTTAAGGTCTTAAGCCTTGCCCCTTACTGGAACGGGGGCAGAGGGGAATAAGAATTTTCACGCCGAATTTATAACAAGGAGATTTATTCATGGCGAGCGCACAAACAGTAACAGGACTTCTTATGCCTAAGGCCAGCGCGGTATGGCTAATTGACAACACAGGTCTTACATTTTCTCAAATCGCTAAATTCACCGGCTTGACTGAGATCGAGATCGAGGCTCTGGCTGATGGTGATATCGGCAAAGGCCTTGTTGGACGTAACCCGATCGAGCATAACGAATTGACACGTGATGAGCTTTCGCGCTGTGAAGGTGATGCTGCGGCTGAATTGAAACTGTCAAAAAGCTCGCTACCGCCTATTAAGTCACGTGCGAAAGGCCCGCGCTACACACCTGTTTCCAAACGTGGCGACAAGCCGGATGCTGTTGCTTATATCATTAAAAACAACCCAGAGATTACCGATGCACAGATCGTGAAGCTGGTTGGTACAACAAAGCCGACTATTACCGCAATTCGTGAGCGCACCCACGCAAGTATGAGCAGCATTAAGCCACGCCACCCTGCGGATCTGGGTCTTTGTTCATGGCAGGAATTCGACAAGGCCATCGAAAAAGGCTTGAAAGCACAAGGGAAAGACCCTGAAGCTGTTAAGGCCGAGCGTCTTGCGCAACAGCAAGCCGCGAACAATCCTTCTGGCTCTTCAGAGAGTGAAGATAACTCCGGTGGGTTTGATTTCTCGAACTTCCTTGGTGATGCCGCAGCCTTTACAAAAAGCCGTTCAGGAACTGACAGCGAATAAGTATCACTCTATAAGCATGATTAAAATCGCCTTCAAAAATTCAGAAGGCGATTTTTTATATGACAATTTCAGGTGCACCAATTTCAGTAAGATTCAATTCGATTTTGTTTAATGTCGGTCTGTTGCCCCTTAGAGCACTATTTTCTGCATTCACAAGACTATTATAATTACTTGCGAGATGCTTTAAGCCCTCAATGACTACTGGTATTTTTGATTGTTTATAACATTCAAGCCTTAACTTCTCCGGTGTCCACTCCGGAGAAACAACGACAAAGTCGTTTTCAGCAATAATCAACCCAGTGTCTATTCCATCGTCTACAAAATGCAATGTTGCTCCAGTTCGCGCATATCCCTTTTCTTTGGCTTTTTGCAGCGTATTGCTTGTCGGTGTATTCCCCTTACATACAAATTCATTTAAAGGGTTTGTTATAGCTGGGTGGATATTAATCGTAGGTATATTGTGGTGAATAGTTTCCATTTTTACGATCAAATGATCCGACAAAATCACATCAGCACTTAAAGTTTTTGCTTTATTAATAACCGCATCCTCAAAATTTCTTTTTGCGATTCTCCGCAATTCAGTTTCATGTTTGGGTATTTTTCTAAAGGCACTAGGTATGCTTGAAACAAGAGTGCTTATATTTTCGCCCCGATAAGAATAATCATTGTTCATTATCCATGAATTTGTTTCATCCGGCGTAAGTGAATAGTCAGCTAAGTTGTCTTTCCCATACACGTCATCAACAACGATACCTACAATTGAAATTGTATTGGACAAAGGTGCGTTTGTATTAGTTTGATCTAGCAAGGTCTCGCATATACCGCGCATATATTGCATGCGACCTTCGACAGAAACTTTTCTACCGACTTTATCATCAGCCCCAACATCACGAATGGATGTTACGATCATTACATTTAAAGGCTGCGTGACAGGCTGCGCTGCAGCCGGCGAATATAAATTAAATGATTTTCTAATACCCTGCATTGTATCGATACTACTTAGTTAAATATTATGAATTCAACTCATATATAGCATCGACTTTCAATATGAAAAACAAAAATCACATAAAAAAAAGCGGTTCGGAGAATGAAATCAACCGAACCGCCCTATTTTCACTCCCTGACTTTTAAGCCGGGGTCATTTAGACTCGCGCTAATGTGCCGCCGAGCCTGCGCCGCGTGAGCGGATTCCGTCAATCTCTTCTTTCAATGCCAGTTTTTGCTTTTTCAATTGCCTCAGTAAAAAATCAGTGGTGGACGGGCATTTTTGCGCCTGTTCTATGCGGCCCGATATGACTGTATGTCGGCTGCGTAGGGCTTCTGCTCTTGATCCTTTTGTAGGTGTGTATGCACGTGCGCTCATAGACTTTCTCCTTTTGTTAGAGTTCATAGCTTTTCGGATTGGTCTGATTATACGCCATAAGGAGATGCCATTGCAAAATCCTCGCATACAAGAAAAATCTCAAGTAAACGATCTTTGTTTTATCTCAGGGTTTTACACGACAAAATTCGGGCGGCTAATTTTCAATCCTTACTCAACTCATATTGGCTTTTTTTCGGCGAATCGATTCGTTCTCGCCTTATATTTAAATTATGACCAATAACTACTAAAGAGTGGTTAAAAATAGCTCAATTACAAATCAAATTTTACGCCTTGCGCCAAGGGAAGTGCGCTGGAGTAATTCACAGTTTGTGTTTGACGGCGCATATAGACTTTCCAGCTGTCAGAACCGCTTTCACGCCCGCCACCGGTTTCTTTTTCACCGCCGAATGCCCCACCGATCTCAGCGCCCGATGTGCCGATATTTACATTCGCAATCCCGCAATCAGAGCCTATGGCGCTCAGAAATTTTTCTGCCTCGCGGACATTCATCGTGAAAATGGCAGATGACAAACCTTGCGGCACATCATTTTGTTGAGCAATTGCTTTTTCCAGATCATTATATTTCATCACATAGAGAATAGGCGCAAATGTTTCTTCCTTCACCACATCTGATTGCTGAGGCATTTCGATGAGCGCGGGGTGGATGTAGGCGCCACCCTCGACCGGGTATGCACGCTCCCCTCCGCATACGAGTGTGCCACCGGAGGTGATTGCCTTTTCAATCGCATCAACCATTTGATGCAGGGCGTCCTCGTCAATCAAAGGTCCGACAAGCGTCCCCTCTTCCAATGGATTACCGATGCGCACCTGCTCATATGCCTTTTTGAGCGCGGCTAAAAGCTGAGGGTAGACATCATTATGAACAAATAACCTGCGCGTAGTCGTACAGCGCTGCCCTGCTGTGCCGACAGATCCAAACACAATCGCACGCACTGCCATATCAAGATCGGCACTTTCCGTGATTATCATGGCATTGTTACCACCAAGCTCAAGAATGGATTTACCGAAACGCGCAGCGACCATTTGCCCGACCTTTTGGCCCATACGGGTTGAGCCGGTCGCGCTGATGAGTGGGAAGGCTTTGTTATTCACTAGCGCCTCGCCGATTTCACTCCCACCGATTAGAACTTGCGAGAGGTGATCGGGTAAATTATGGCCAGCGGCCTTGTATTTGGCGGCGGCTTTATCAAATATTTTCTGGCAGGCGAGTGCCAATAGCGGAGTCTTTTCCGAGGGCTTCCAAACGATCGAATCCCCACAGACCAGTGCGAGTGCAGCGTTCCAAGACCACACAGCCACTGGAAAATTAAAGGCGGAGATAATGCCAACGGGCCCTAAAGGCTGCCACATTTCACGCATATGGTGTTCGGGGCGCTCCGATTGAATGGTTAGGCCATATAGCTGGCGTGATAGGCCAACAGCAAAGTCACAGATGTCGATCATTTCCTGCACTTCGCCAAGACCTTCGGAGTAAATCTTTCCGCATTCGATTGAGACCAGCTTGCCGAGATCATCCTTATGGTTACGCAGTTCCTCGCCGAGCAATCTTACAAACTCGCCGCGAACAGGCGCTGGAATTTTGCGCCATTCAAGAAAAGCATCATGTGCGCGCGCGGCAGCGGCATCAACATCCTTAACGGTGTGTTCTTCAAGCTTGGCAAGGGATGAGCCGTCAATCGGTGTGAACACCTCCAACGTACCATTAGTGCACACATCCACACCCAGCTTCTTCAGCACATCTTCATATTTGCTCATCTTTCTCAATCTCCCTGATTTTAAAATTATAAGAAACCGCTGTGGCTTTTAAGAAATTCTACCTCTTCTGATGAACTTTGGCGACCCAATATCGCATTGCGGTGCGGAAAGCGTCCGAATTTTTCTATCGGCACGAGATGCCGTTTGGCATACATATCGCCAGCCGGATTTTGCTCTGCCATCGCACCGAAAAGTTGAACTGATTTTTTTTGGTCGTCCAACTCCTCGCTGTGCTGGAACGGTAGATATAAAAATCCACGCTTTACAGGCTCTAATATTTGGTCAAAGCCTTTAGCAACTGAAGATTTTGCTATCAAAAGTGCTTTATCGTCTGTGGCAAAAGCTTTGGCCGTGCCGCGATACATATGTCGCGGAAATTGATCAAGGACAATTATCAATGCAAGTGCGCCATCCGCATCATCTGCCCAGTGGTTACTTAGCCCTTCGGATGCCATTTCATGCGTAAGTGAAAATCGATCACGAACCATCTCGTCCACGGCTGCGCTTTGTTGAAACCATTGTTGAGCCTCAAGCTCCTCAAACCAAAAATGTAGAATTTCATTTTGTGAATTGCGCATCTCACCTGCCTAATAGAATAGCTTAATGGAAGGAAGCGCCCGCGGATTTATCTTTTTTGAGCGCTCAACTCTCTTATCTTACGCTTTTTTTTATCAGCAATCAGCATCAAAATATAGGCAGGCAAGAATGGCAAGAGCATAATAATGATCAACATAGGGCGGCGAATAAAGGCCGCCGGATCGCCATTGGAATATACGACATAAACCTGCACAAATGTCATTAGCCCGATTATACTTAAAATTATCGAAGCCACTTTATAAATCATAGACTGCGCTAAATACTTTTTTTGCAGCTCAATAGTACTTTTATGCGCAGATTTACTTTGCATGACCCTCTCATGTTGAATGACATAGTACAAGTATAGCCGATTTTTAACGGTAAGACAAAAAATATTAGACTATACTAATATACAGGTTTCCATATCTTCTTTTTAACACAGTACATTAGACCTGCAAACGCTGCCAAAAATATAAGAACATTGATCCCCCAACGCTTGCGTCGTTCCATTTCGGGCTCCGCAGCCCATGCCAAAAACTCGACAATATCGCGTGAATATTGATCAACTGTTTCAGGTGTTTCGTCCTCATAGGCAATCATGCCGTCTGACAATGGCGCGGCCATAGCGATAACATGGCCAGGCATTACCTTATTCCAATACTGCCCCACTGCCAGTTCTTTGCCTTCTGGCGGCTCTTCATAACCTGCAAGCAAACCGTAAACATAGTTTGCACCATCATGGCGCGCCTTTATGATCAAAGATAGATCAGGCGGGGCAACACCATTTGCAGCCTTCGCTGCATTCTCATTCGGATAAGGCGATGGAAAATAATCCGATGGGCGGCCAGATCGATCAAACATATCACCATCTTCGTTTGGGCCATCTTCGATTGAGTACTCAGAAGCTATATTTTTGATCTGAGCTTCGCTGTAGCCGAAGTCGGCCAAATGACGGAAGGCGATGCGTTTCATAGAATGGCAAGCCGCGCAAACTTCGCGGTAGACTTTATAGCCGCGCTGAAGGGCCGCGCGATCGTAGGTGCCGGTAAAAAAGTCGTCGAACCCCCATTCCTGCTCTTCCAGATGAACTTCCCCGGTTGCAGCCATTGCTGTTTGAGCCAGTCCTGCACTGGATACGGAGGCCGCTAAAACCATAAGCGTTAGAAGTGATTTTCTCATTTTCATTATTCTCCGAATTCCTATTTATTTTTCGCCAATACAGCTTCATTGATGCTGGCAGGAAGCTCGCGCCCCTTCTCGTTCTTACTGAGCCATGGAAGGATCACAAGGAAGTACGCAAGGTAGTACGCCGTCGCAGCCTGCCCTAAATAGATCAGTGGAACCACGCCGAAGAGTTTTGCGTCCGCAGTTTGCATCCCCACATAGCCGAGGAAGATAAAATCAGCCACAAGAATAAGCAGGAATATCTTGAACAACGGGCGGAAGCGCGCAGAACGGATCGGGTGTGTATCGAGCCATGGCAGCACGAACCAAAGCAGGATCGAGCCAAACATAACAATCACACCGCCAAGCTTGGCATTGATAAATACGATGTCAGTGAACGGGATACCTATATCGAAAGTGATCGCACGCAACATCGCATAGAATGGAAGGAAGTACCATTCAGGAACAATGTGCGCGGGCGTAACCATTGGATTGGCCGGAATATAGTTGTCCGGATGGCCAAGAGCATTTGGCATAAAGAATATGAACAATGCATAGATGAGCACGAAAACTAGAAGACCAAATGTGTCCTTGATTGTATAATACGGGTGGAACGGCAATGTGTCTTGAGGCCCTTTTGTATCAATCCCAAGCGGGTTATTAGACCCAGTAACGTGCAACGCCCAAACATGGAGGAATACTACGGCGAAAATCACAAACGGTAAAAGGTAATGCAACGCGAAGAATCGTGTCAGCGTTGGGTTATCAACTGAGAAACCACCCCAAAGCAGTGTCCGAATTCCATCACCCACAAAAGGTATAGCCGAGAACAAGTTGGTAATCACGGTCGCGCCCCAAAGAGACATCTGCCCCCAAGGAAGAACGTATCCAATAAAGGCTGTACCCATCATCAGCAAGAAGATCAAAACGCCGAGCATCCATAGGATCTCGCGCGGGGCTTTATAAGAGCCGTAATACATGCCGCGGAAAATGTGGATATAGACCGCAATGAAGAAGAAGCTCGCGCCATTCATATGTATATAGCGGATCAACCAACCGCCATTTACTTCGCGCATGATACGCTCAACCGAATCAAAGGCCAGCTCAGTATTTGCGGTATAGTGCATGGCAAGCACGATCCCTGTCACAATCATTGTGATCAGCATGAACATCGCGATCGCGCCGAAATTCCAGAAATAATTGAAATTCTTCGGTGTCGGGAATACGCCGTATTCCTTCTGCATGAGAGTGAAGACCGGAAGGCGGGAGTCCACCCACTCGACGACTGGATTTTCAAAGGGTGTGCGTTCTTTATTGGCCATTGTTCTAATTACCCGATTTTGATGACTGTGTCTGAAATAAATTCATATGGTGGAACCGCAAGGTTTTTCGGCGCGGGGCCTTTTCTGATGCGGCCTGATGTATCATAGTGCGAACCGTGACACGGACAGAACCAGCCGCCGTAATCACCGCGTGCCTCTGTCATTTTCTGGCCAGTTGGTACACAACCAAGGTGCGTACATATACCGATTGCGACCAACCATTCAGGGCGTTTAACGCGATCTGAGTCTATTTCCTTATCGCCGAGGAGCGCAAGGTTAACGTCTTCCGCTTCTTTTATCTCCTCTGGCGTGCGGTGTTTGATGAATACAGGCTTACCCTGCCATGTCACTGTGCGCCCTTCGCCCGGCGGGATTGTGCTGATATCGACCTCGGTCGTGGCCAGCGCGAGTGTGTCCTTAGCCGGATTTAAGGAGTTTACGAGGGGCGTTGCGGCGGCGATTACACCCACAATACCGAATCCACCGGCTGTGAGTTGAAGAAAATCGCGGCGCTTAACATCATCTGCTTTAATAGTTGTCATGGCTTATTCTTGCTTTTGTAAAGATCAAAAAAAATTCTGCATTCCTGCCTCGAAACATAATTCGAAACATAAAACGAAGTGTTTTTACTTCTCTCTTTATAAATGATCAACCCTACTATATCCATATGTACGAACATATTTTTTTAAAGTTAAGAACATAAATGATCGATATTGCTCTATACCAACCTGATATCCCGCAGAATCTGGGCGCTATGATAAGATTATGCGCCTGTATGAATACGGGACTACACATTATTGAACCCACATCATTTCCTCTGGATGAAAGAAAAATCCGTCAAAGTGCGATGGATTACATGGATAAGCTGGCTTTTAATCGCCACAGCTCATGGAATAAATTCATGGCCGCGCGAGGAAAAAGGCGCATTATCCTTATGACAACCAAGGCCGCCTCGCCTTACCCTGAATTCGAATTTAACAAAGATGACATCTTATTGGCAGGGAGCGAGGGCGCAGGCGTCCCTGAGAACGTGCATGAAGCCGTAGATGCGCGCATTGTAATTCCAATGAAGGCTGGCCTTCGCTCATTAAATATAGTAAATGCCACGTCAATGATTTTGGGCGAAGCCCTGCGCCAGACTGAATGGAGTGCATCGAAATGAAGTTAAATGATAAAAAAACGCCAGAAATGAGCATCGATGAAAAGAAGCAAATAGCCGCCGATTGGTTCAAGGATTTACGCGACCAAATCTGCGCCGAGTTCGAAAAGCTTGAAGATGAGCTTAGCGGAGGTAACAAAGCCGATTTGCCCGCGGGGCGTTTCTCGCGCACACCATGGGATCGCGAAAAAAGCGAAGAGCCTAATGAAAGTGGGTCAGTGCTGAAAGGCGGCGGCGAGATCTCGCTCATGCACGGGCGTGTTTTCGAAAAGGTCGGTGTGAATATATCGCAAGTTTACGGGCGTTTTTCGCCTGATTTTGCCGCGCGCATTCCCGGAGCCGATAAATCTGACGGCGCGTTTTGGGCGAGCGGTATATCACTCGTGGCACATATGCAAAGCCCGCTTGTGCCCGCCGTTCACATGAATACGCGCATGATTTGCACCTCCAAAAGCTGGTTTGGCGGCGGTGCAGATTTAACCCCCATGTATCCGAATGATGAAGACACCGCCCTCTTCCACAATGAATTCAAGGATTGCGGTGACCGTCATAATCCAAGCTATTACAAGGAGCATAAAGAATGGTGTGATCGTTACTTCTACCTACCGCACCGCAGCGAATCACGCGGTGTAGGTGGCATATTTTATGACTACCTCGATTCCGGTGATTGGAACGCAGATTTTGCCTATACTAAGGATGTTGGCGAGACCTTTCTTTCTGCCTATCCGAAGATCGTTCGTGCCCATATGAACAAGGAATGGAACGATTCTCAGCGTGAACACCAGTTAATCCGCCGTGGCCGCTATGTTGAGTACAATCTTTTGTATGATCGCGGGACTCAGTTCGGACTCAAGACCGGAGGCAACACAGAAGCCATACTCATGTCACTCCCCCCAGAGGTCAAATGGCCGTGATTAAATAAGCTAAATCAACGTGTTATAAATTTTTATTTTTTTTAGTTGACGTCAAAATTTAAAGGCGTATA
>JAHQVU010000079.1 GCA_019634145.1 Micavibrio sp.
AGAAAGGGTTGGAGCCACCTGATATCCCGCCAATGCGCAAGTCGGCCTCTTCCAAATCGGCATTTTGCAACATCGCATTTTCGATGCGTGCACCGCGAAGATCAGCGCGAACAAAACTTGCCGAGCGCAGGTTAGAATTACTTAAATCACTAGCGTAGAGCGAGGCTTCCTGAAAATCTGCCCCTACCAAATTCATGCCAGCCATTAGGCAGCCTTTGAATTCGGCCTGGCGCAAATTTTGTTCACGCAAAGAAAGGCCGGAAAGATCAGCGTTAACCAAAATAGCGCGGCGCCCTCCAAAGCGACCATCTAGAAACCTATTGTGAAGAGACACCAAAGCATCAAGCTGATCTTGAGACATGACTTCTCTATTTTGTTCATTCGCACTTTGCATTAATCACCCCTACCCAGACTTATTTCCACTATATATTAACGAGCATAATTCATAAATGCCCTTGGCTAGTGAACGCTTTACAATTATAGCTTCCAAAATGATAATTTTTTCTTTAAAAAAGGCGGGATTGTTACTAATTGCGGGGTTAATTGATGAAGCGCCTATTAAAACTTACAGTTTTCGCGATATGCTTGGGGACAGCTGCATGCGGCATAAAGCCCGATAGTGTCAGCGCACCTGGTGGTGAGGATGCGTCATCGTTTCCACGTACATACCCTGACCTCTCTCACGATCCCACGCCTAAAGGATAAATAAATGATCGGTTTTAACGAAAAAGATGGCATCCTTCATGCCGATGGTGTGCCTCTGAGCGCGATTGCAAAAGACTATGGCACGCCAGCCTATGTTTATTCAGCAGGTGCGATTCGTGCGCAATATACAGCTTTGAGTGGGGCGATGAAGGCAGCACTGCCAGAAAATCGCCAACCTATGCTCTGCTATGCGTGCAAGGCAAACAGTAATATTGCAGTGCTGCGCGTATTACAGCAAATGGGCAGTGGGCTAGAGATTGTGTCCGAAGGTGAGCTGCACCGCGGTCTGAAGGCAGGTTTTGATCCTGAGAAAATTGTCTCAACAGGTGTCGGAAAACAAGCGCGTGAAATCCGCGAATGTCTGAAAGCGGGCATACATCAGTTCAATGTTGAATCCCTACCTGAGTTGGAGCATATCCAGCAAATCGCAGCCCAAATGGGCAAGGTAGCAAAAGTTGTGTTTCGCCTGAACCCCAATGTAACGGGCGGTGGGCATCACAAAATCTCCACTGGGCGTGATCGCGACAAGTTCGGGATCAGCCGCGAGCGCGTGATTGAGGGATTCGAGATGGCACGCGATATGTCGCACGTTGAGGCTCTGGGGCTGTCGATGCATATTGGTTCGCAGATCTTTACGGTGGAATCCTTCAAGGAAGCCTTTGAGAAGCTGCCCGATATTGTGGGTGAGTTGCGCGAATTAGGCTTTGCGATCGAGCGCCTAGATATCGGCGGCGGTTTTCCGATCATTTATGATGATGAAAAGCTGTTGGATTTATCGGCCTATGCGAGGTGGGTGAATGATATTGTAGAGCCTTTGGGCACTGAGATCATTATGGAGCCTGGGCGCTATATGGTGGGGAATGCAGGTGTATTGCTCAGTGAAGTGCTGTATGTGAAAGAAACGAAGGATCGCTCATTTCTTGTGATTGATGCTGCGATGAATGATTTGATTCGCCCTACTCTTTATGATGCCTATCATGGGATTGAAGCGGTGAGCGGACGAGATACTGTAATGACGACATATGACGTCGTTGGCCCCATCTGCGAGACGGGCGATACATTTTCTGTTGGGCGCACATTGCCGACCATGAAAACGGGTGACCTGGCAGTGATCAAGAGCGCAGGGGCTTATGGTTTTTGCATGGCTTCGAATTATAACACGCGACCTTTACCACCTGAAATTCTGGTTGATGGTGATAAACACGCGGTTATTCGCGAGCGTCAAAGCTATGAAGACCTTATGGGCGGGGATATCATACCTGATTTCATTAAATAGCTATTGAAAATCAGCAAGCAATTCAGCATGAGCACTTATGAACCCGATTTAGATGATGAAATCGATATGGATCTCTATGGCGAGGATTTTGTTCATAAGCCTGTGTTAGACTTTGCTTCCCTCGGCTCGCCTAACTAAGACGACATTCTTTAATGATGATCAGTGGGGGCGTGATGCACATCTTCGCCGTATTTTTCTTCTCCATGGGCGTTATCGCCATTCTTTTCTGCACTTGGCGCTTCATCATTGTACGCTTCATGCGATGACTCGCCGCCCACCTCTTCCGCCTTATTATTATGGTGCACTTCATACGTATCATTTAGGTCGGGAGGGCTTTCTCCACCGAGTGCAAATGTTAGATGCAACGAATCTGCTTCTAACGGAATATTTCCGTAAATTGTTGAAAACGTTATCGTCTCTTCTTTATCTAAGTGTTCCTTCGAAGGGGCGAAAAACCACTCCTCGATCACATTCCCGCCTGAGTTCTTAATGATTGCTTTGACCGTAGGAACTTTAACAGGCGTACTTTTTAAGTTTATCATCAAACCTTCTATATGTATTTCGCCAGCGGCGTTGATGGATGCGCTTATGCGATCAAATTCCACCCCTTCGCCCGGTATAAGCACATTTAGACCGACTAAATCATAAATCGCAGCTGATGGCGGCCAAACAGCCACTATTTTATTTCTGAGAACAAACAGAGCGATCGCTGAGAGTGCAAACACTGCCAAAACCAACACAACGGATTTCATAACAGTTTTCACATTATGGTCTGCGCCCTCCTCATCCTGAACAACCGGAACGTTTGAACCATCAGGAAGTGGCCGAACAGATTCGGGAATTTGATCTGTCGTTTTCTCCAACTCCTCGATCAACTCATCCGGATCAGGTAGCGCGAACCATACTTCGCTGCAATTCGAGCACTTAACGTTACGCCCAGCTGGAAGCAAACGATCAGATGGGATCGCAAATTTTGTAGAACATGTGGGACAAGTCAGGATCATGTGTGGCTAAGGCTTCTCTCCAAAGACGTTATTTAGTATTTATAGATTCTTCGCACCCGTTTCACAAGTACGCGACGATAAATATAGACACATGACCATATTAAAATATCTCATACTTGCAGTTATTGCCCTTCCGCTGCCCGCTATAGCTCAGGACGGCAGTCAAACTTGCTCTATAAAAAGGGATAGCGCCTGCGCATTTACCTTACTAGAAAACGAGGCGAATCGAATCGAGAATGTGACATGGCGAGATCAAACCTATCGTGAGATTGCCAAATTGATGGCAGCAGAGGGTATGACAGAGCGCGCCGTCTCCTATATTGCTAAAATCCAGACCCCCGATACAAAAGCAATGACCATTCGCGGGATTGGTATGGCGGCAGCCGAGCTGGCCTGGGACAAAGCGCGTTATGACACTCTATTCACGGCACTTAGAGCCGAAGCGGAAAGGATTACAGCCCCCCAATCTTATGCAATTGCACTGACATACATCGCGATGGGGCAAGCGTTTGCAGGCGATGATGTTGGCGCGTGGGCAACCGCCGCCAGCATGGAAAGCGATTCTTTGCGCTTTAAAGCTTATGGCGAAACCGCGGAGATTCAAGCAGAACAAGGAAAACCGGATGCGGCGCTAAAAAGTATCGGTATGATTGATAGTGCGGCTTATCGTAATAAAGCCTATACCACGGTGTCAAAAATTTTTGCCGAGCGAGGAAAATATGATGAGGCACTGCAGACCGCCATGCCGATTAATAACGCCTATAAAAAGGCCGAGGCAATCACTTATTTACTCGATAAAAAACGCCATGAAGACTTAACAAAAAGATTGAAGAAAGTGGAATAATCCCTTGATAAGATTTGAACATGCGGGTTTACGCTATGGGGTTGGCCCTGAAGTTTTAAGCGATATCAATTTCTCGCTTGAGCCCGGCTCGTTCCACTTCCTTAACGGACCATCGGGCGCAGGGAAAACTTCATTGATGAGCCTGATGTATCTGGGTCGCAAGCCCACACGAGGCTTAGTGAGTATGTTCGGCCAGACCGTCAATGATATGGAGCAATCACAATTGGGGCTGCTTCGTCAAAAAATCGGTGTTGTCTTTCAGGATTTCCGTCTGATGCCGCACCTTTCCGCATTCGACAATGTGGCGCTTCCTTTGCGTATTATCGGCACATCTGAAAAGGAGATTAGAAGCAATGTGAATGAGCTGCTAGAATGGGTGGGACTTGGTGATTACAAACTGTCACTGCCGCGCACGCTTTCTGGCGGTCAGCAACAAAGAATCGCAATTGCCCGCGCGGTGATTGCGCGCCCAAAGCTCTTGCTGGCGGATGAGCCGACAGGAAACCTTGATGACGAGATGGGCTTTCGCCTGATGAATTTGTTCGAACAGCTTAACAATATGGGCACAACGATTGTGATCGCGACGCACTCACAATTGATTATGGAGAAATTCGGGCATCCGAGGCTAATCCTTGAAAGTGGGCATTTAAGAGTTGATCAGCCGAAAAATTGGCTGCAGCGCAAAATGGACGGTGTATTTTAATGGCTAAGACGTTTGCAAAAAAAGACCGTAAACTGGGCGTTGCACAGGAAAATGCGCGCTATGACCTGCCTTTACAAAACAGCGCAGGTAGCGGATTTTTAATGCTGCTCGTTGCGCTTATGAGTTTTTTAGCCATGATGGCATTGGCAGGCGGCTTTACTATGAGCGACATCACCGAGCGCTGGTCTTCAGGCTTAGAAAATAAAGCAACAGTGGAAATACCCGCTCGCACTAAAGACGGAGCGATACGCGACCCCGCCGATGTTGATGCGTTGGTCAAAAAAATCATGACGACACTGACAAGCCACTATAATGTGCGAAGCGCTAATGCTCTTAGCCGCGAGGAAATTAGAGACCTGGTTTCACCTTGGCTCGGCGAAGATGCCTCAAATGAAAGCCTGCCTCTTCCGGGGTTAATTTCCGTTGACCTTAAAAGCATGACCCCACGAAACGTTGAGGCACTTGGGAGCGCATTAAAGACAGTGAGCGGAGATATTCATTTAGACACACACGAATCCTGGCTCAATGATATTTTAAAACTCACCTCTACCTTGCAGATTACAGCACTGGTGATAACGGCACTGATCGGTGCAACGACTGTAACCGCTATTGCAGGGGCCATACAATCGCGCATGGCCGAATTTCGTGCGGATATCGAGCTTTTGCACCTTATGGGAGCGAGCGACAATTATATCAGCCGTCAGTTTCAGCGCCACAGCGCCAGACTAGCGCTTAAAGGTGGGGCTATTGGCGTAGCGCTCGGTATGGTCGCGATTTGCGGATTTATGTTTTTATCAAAAAGCGCAGATAGCGAGCTTGTGCCTTCAATCACAATGGGTGCGAGCGAACTTATAAGCTTCATTCTCCTGCCATTTGCGACTATGTCTATAGCCTATATCACTGCGCGGCTTACTGTTTTGCGCACCTTGTCACACTTACCTTTATAATTTAGGGTGAACGCATCATGAAATTCTGGCTGTTAATGTTCACCTTCATTCTTATGATTGCGCTCATATGGGCGAGCGGGGCTATGGCTTTTACGCTATACGCCCTTAACATCAATCCGCAATCTCCCAACGAGGACACACAAGCGATTGTCGTTTTAACAGGGGGGCGCGACCGTGTGGAAAAGGGGCTCGAACTATTTGCTAATGATATGGCTCCTGAGCTTTTTATTTCAGGCGTCAATACGGATGTTAAAGACGAAGAAATTCTTGCGCTTTACAAAGGTGAAAAAGCATTGCCCTTTTGCTGTATGACACTGGGATATAAAGCGCGGAGCACGATGCAAAATGCAATCGAAACAAAAGAATGGCTGGCCAAAACGGAGTTTAAATCCATTCGCCTTGTTACCGGCAATTATCATATGCCGCGCGCAATGATGGAAATGAGACACGCTTTGCCCGAGATTCAAATATACGCACACCCTGTCGAGCAGATAAACCTCAAAGAAGACAAAAAGCGGCTAATGCGGTTGCTGCTCAGTGAATATCATAAAACCGTGTATCGCTATATCGGCCTGACCTTCGGGCTGGATAATGGCTAAGCTTTTTCAGGAGAAATGAAAATGGACGAATTTTTGCGCTCCTGCGCATTTAATTTATGTTTTTACATTCTTACGGGGGTGGCCTGTGTGTTCTGCTTGCCAACGCTGTTTTTACCACGCACATATTTTATGGGCGTAGTCCATGGGTTTGTTAAAGGCGTATTCTTTCTTGAAAAGCATATACTTGGTTTGAATCTTGAGGTGCGGGGCGCGGAGCATTTACCTGCAGATGGGGCGTATATTTTAGCAGCAAAGCATCAATCGGCTTATGAGACCTTCAAGCTCCATTTGATTTTCAAAGACCCTGCCATCATTTTAAAGCGCGAGCTATTGAAAATTCCGCTGTGGGGGCAGTATTTGAAAAAGAGCGATCCGATTGCGATTGACCGCTCAAGTCCCAAGGCCGCAATTGCCTCGATTAATGAAGGTGCGCGGCGCGTGGCGGCGGATGGGCGACCGATTGTAATTTTCCCACAAGGTACGCGTGTTTCTATCAATCAGAGCGTGGCCGAGAAGCCCTATAAGATCGGAGTGGCGCGCATTCAAGAGACAACAGGGTTGCCCATTATCCCGATGGCGATCAACGCTGGATTTTTTTGGCCAAAGCATCGTTGGATAAAAAAGAGCGGAACGGTTGTATTTTCCTTCCTTCCACCGATCACACCCACTGGCGATGCTGGAGCAACTCTAAAAGTCTTGGAGAATGCCTTGGAAACTGAATCATACAAATTACTTGAAGAAGCGAGTGAGTCGAAAAGCTATGACGTTAAAAAGCGGAGTTGGAAAACTGGTGGCCTGATTGCTCTTGTCTTGGCTATTATTTTGCTGTTTGGCGTATATAGCTTTGCATGGTTCACCGTCGCTAAGCAAACGAAGGTGCAATATGTGCAGATGCTGGAGAATGTAACTGGTGGGCGTGATATATATCAACCGCCTAAGGTAACGGGCTATCCTGGCAAAATGCATCTATATGTCGAAGCCGAAAAGGTTCAAACCGATGAAGGAACACTCAGCATTGAAAATTTGAGCGTAGAGGGCTGGCCTATTCCTAATGTCCCCATCCATGTCAAAACGGGGGCGATCAGCTTGCAATATTTTCGCTGGCGCTCTCCAGTATTGTTCGATGCGGTGGAAGGCTCTTTCACCATGTCAGGCACTAAGGTCAATATTTTAGAAAGTACGCTTATTCAGGAAAGCGACTATGGCCGATTTACAGGCAATGTTGTTGGCGAGATTGACATGAATCAGCGCCCTGCTCCTTTAATAGACCTGAAAGTCTCACTTGATGACCCGTTTGCATTTCTACAAGGTTTAATTGCGGGCGGTATAGTCGAAGAGCGTATGGGGCTTTTTGCAGGCGCGGCATTGGAAAGCTTCAAAAACGGCTCAGGCGTTGTGACTGTCCCAGTTTACCAAAAAGACTTTAAGCTCTTTGTCGGGCCTATTCCGGTTTTTGTTTTTGATCAGCCACTCGAATATGATCGGGAGTTGGGAGTCCAGCTGCACCCAACTCAATGACCTCGCGGCGGATGGCACGCGTACGGGTAAAGACGTCGAACAGATAATCGCCATCGCCGCGGCGGATAGCCTTTTGCATGGCGGTCAAATCCTCGGTAAAAC